>NZ_JBHXWI010000027.1:0-136427 GCF_042671975.1 Rhodococcus sp. NPDC127593
CGAACCTGGCGACGGCCCTGACGAACTGGTCCAGCTCACGGGCAGGGATGCGGAAGGGTTCCAGGGTGCGGTTCCCGAGGTTCAAGGGCAAGCGCACACCGTTGTCGTGCCGGTTCACCACCGGGGCATTCGGGCTGGTCGACACCGATCGTCGGCACGTGAAACTCCCCCGGATCGGGATGGTGCGGACCCACGAGTCCACCCGCAAGCTCGCCCGCCGCGTCGCGGCAGGGACGGCGCGGATCCGGTCGGCCACCATCACGTTCCGGTCCGGTCGTTGGTTCGTGTCCTTCTCCGTGGAGGTCGAACGATCCGATCCGGCGCCGACGCTGCCGGAGTCGGTGGTGGGGGTGGACCTCGGGGTCAAGTCCCTCGCGGTGCTGTCCACCGGTGAGGTGGTGCCGAACCCGAAGCACCTCGAACACGCCCAACGCGAGTTACGGCGGTTGGGGCGTCAGGCCGCCCGACGGCAAGGCCCTGATCGTCGTACCGGGCAGCAGCCGTCGAAGCGGTGGCGACAGACTCAGGCGCGGATCGCGCGTCTGCACGCGTATGTGGCGAACGCCCGCCGCGACGGGTTGCACAAGCTCTCGACCCGGTTGGTCCGCTCGCATACCGTGGTGGTGGTCGAGGATCTGAATGTGGCCGGGATGGTCCGCAACCGAACATTGGCCCGGCACATCGCCGGGGTCGGGATGGGTGAGTTGCGTCGTCAGCTCGAGTACAAAGCCGGCGGGTCCGGACGTCGGGTGCACGTGGCGGATCGGTGGTATCCCAGCTCCAAGACGTGTTCGGCTTGTGGTGTGGTGAAAGCCAAGCTGCGCCTATCCGAACGCACCTTTGTCTGCGAATCCTGCGGGATGAGCATCGATCGTGACCTCAACGCGGCCCGCAACCTCGCGGCCCTGGTTGAGGCGTCCTCCCCGAGTTGCGGGGCGACGGTAAACGAGCCCGCTGGAAACCCATGTCAGACCCGCACCGTGCGGGCAACGGGTACCGCCACGGGAAGACCCGCGCCAGGTGCGGGTCAACGTCGACACCGTGAGGCGTCGACTCAGGACACGTTTGTAGACGTTTCCTGAACGGTGACTGCGTCATGGGCACCCCCACCCCAAGGCGGTCGCAGGTTCGTGCGGCCGGAGCGACCGCGCGCGCCGAGATTGACCGCGCCGGGCAGCGGGACGCTTGCGGGTTACCCCGACCGGCTGGCCGAGATGGTGCGCGAGAGAAGTGGTGCGGTCGATGCCGCGGTGACCGTGCGCCTCGACGACCTGCGGTCCCGCAGGGACGGCGGTCCGCTGCCGGAGCCGGTTACGCCGGAAGGACCCGAACCGCGGCACCGCGGACTCGAAGACCGGATGACGATCCTGATCGGTGCGTCCGCCGGGCTCGGTCTGGGCAGGCTGATGGTCTCGCCGCTGTCGATGGTGCCGGCGCTCGACATCGCGACCATCCCGCCCACCCTCGCGCTGGGAGCGGTCGCGGCGTGGTGGCTGACGCGGGCGCGCGGGCACGTCGCCGAGCGTGCCCACGTGCGGCAGTGGGCCACCGAGGCGTTGGTGCACGTGCGGTCCCAGTGGGAGCAGTTCGTCCTCGGCCGGTTGCTGGCGGCGGAGGCTCAGGTGAGTGAGGCGATCATCGCCGAGAGCCGGATCTGCGCCCGGGACGTGGACGAGCGGGTCGCGCAGATCGACGGCGAACTCCGTCGCCTGGCCGCGAGACGCAACGGGCAGCTGTCGTCCTGCGAACGCGACCTCGGGGCCGTCGACCGGGGGCTGCAGGAGGTCCGCAGGCAGTCGGGGAACCGAATCGCCGTATCGAACGTCTGAATACATAGGTGCCTGACCAGAGTTCGCCCGCTTTCGTGTGGAATTGTGTTGAATTATCTTGATATGTCTTGATTTGTGCGGGAAACTGGTCCGAAATGCGAAGGGAGACCGTGGTGGCGACGACTGAGAGTTTTCTGGTCCCGGACATGCCGGACATGCCGGACATGCCGGACCTCGATCCGAACACTTTCGGCCACGATTCCGGGGCGGTCGCGCTCACCGATCCGACCCACGACATCGACGGAGACGGCGTCCTGGACACCCAGACGTTCGACGCGGGCGACGCCGTCGTCATCGCCTCCGACCTCGACTCGGACGGCGACGCAGACCATCTGACGATGATCCACGAGGACGGCGGGTACGCGTCTTGGGAGTTTCGCCGCGACGGCGACGGCGTCGTGCACTGGCAGCAGACCGATGGTGGGACTCTCGGTAACGGCTGAACACCTCCGAAATCCGCACTGCAAACGCGGGAAAGGCCCCTGGCAGCTCTACTGAATCGTTTCTGTGACCATTCCAACCGCACCCGATTCCCCGAGATGGGACTCGCGGCGTTAACCTCTAGGGATAGGACACCCGGCGCCCGCGTCTTCCATGTGGCATGGACGGCCTGGCTGGACCCCGCCGAGAGGGGAAATCGGACCGTCTGGCACTCGCTGCGAGGTTCTCTCTCAGCGGACGGCAGATGGTCCGGTTCCGGCTCACCCCAGGAGAGTTTGATGACCTCAGCGACCATTCCCGGTCTGAACGGAACTGACGGCACGCCCCCCACGGAGCACAGTGAGCTGCTCGCCTGGGTTCGAGAGGTTGCCGAACTCACTCAGCCCGACCGCGTCGTCTTCGCCGACGGCTCGGACGCAGAATGGGATCGACTGACCGAGCAGCTCGTCGAGGCCGGTACGTTCACGCGACTCAACGACGAGAAGAAGCCGAACTCGTTCGTCGGCAACTCCGACCCGTCGGACGTCGCACGCGTCGAGTCGCGCACCTACATCTGCTCGCGTGAAGAGATCGACGCCGGGCCCACCAACAACTGGATGGACCCGACCGAGATGCGGTCGCTCATGACCGACCTCTACCGCGGCAGCATGCGTGGACGCACGATGTACGTGGTGCCGTTCTGCATGGGTCCCCTCGGTGCCGACGATCCGAAGCTGGGTGTCGAGATCACCGACTCCGAGTACGTCGTCGTGTCCATGCGCATCATGACGCGCATGGGTACTGCCGCGATGGAGAAGCTCGGCACCGACAAGCCGTTCGTGAAGGCGCTGCACTCGGTCGGCGCACCTCTCGAAGAGGGCCAGGCCGACGTCCCGTGGCCGTGCAACGACACCAAGTACATCACCCACTTCCCCGAGGATCGCGAGATCTGGAGCTACGGTTCCGGCTACGGCGGAAACGCGCTGCTCGGTAAGAAGTGCTACTCGCTGCGCATCGCGTCGGCGATGGCCCACGACGAGGGCTGGCTGGCCGAGCACATGCTGATCCTCAAGCTGATCTCCCCGGAGGACAAGCCGTACTACGTCGCGGCCGCGTTCCCGAGCGCCTGCGGTAAGACCAACCTCGCGATGATCCAGCCGACCATCCCCGGATGGCGCGCCGAGACCCTCGGCGACGACATCGCGTGGATGCGCTTCGGTGAGGACGGCCGCCTGTACGCCGTCAACCCCGAGTACGGCTTCTTCGGTGTCGCGCCGGGCACGAACTACGGGTCGAACCCGAACGCGATGAAGACGCTCGAGGCCGGTAACTCGCTGTACACGAACGTCGCGCAGACCGACGACGGCGACGTCTGGTGGGAGGGTCTCGAGGGCGACCCGCAGCACCTCACCGACTGGAAGGGCAACGAGTGGACGCCCGAGTCGGGCGAGAAGGCCGCGCACCCCAACTCGCGCTACTGCACCCCGATGTCGCAGTGCCCGATCCTCGCGCCGGAGTGGGACGACCCGCAGGGCGTTCCGATCTCCGCGATCCTGTTCGGTGGACGCCGTAAGACCACGGTTCCGCTGGTCAGTGAGTCCTTCGACTGGCAGCACGGCACGTTCCTGGGTGCGACGCTGTCGTCCGAGCAGACCGCGGCCGCCGAGGGTGCCGTCGGCACCGTTCGCCGCGACCCGATGGCCATGATCCCGTTCATCGGCTACAACGCCGGCGACTACCTGAACCACTGGATCAACCTCGGCAAGCACGCGGATTCCGAGAAGCTGCCGAAGATCTTCTACGTCAACTGGTTCCGTCGCGGCGACGACGGCCGCTTCCTGTGGCCCGGTTTCGGCGAGAACTCCCGCGTGCTGAAGTGGATCGTCGACCGCATCGAGCACAAGGCCGGTGCCGAGTCCACCCCGATCGGATTCGTTCCGACCGCAGCCGATCTGGAGCTCGACGGCCTGGACGTCAACGCCAACGATGTCGACGAGGCGCTGAAGGTCGATGTCGACGAGTGGAAGCAGGAGCTGCCGCTCATCGAGGAATGGTTCGAGTTCCTCGGCGAGAAGGTTCCCTCCGGTATCCGTGACGAGTTCGAGGCCCTGAAGCAGCGCCTGAGCTAGTCCCTCCCCGGTGACCGAATGTCGCAGTGGTTCAGTTCGACTGAACCACTGCGACATTCGTCGTTCGAGGGGAGAAGTCTGCAGTAAACGCATACCATTCGGTTTGTAAAGCCTCGATTCTCGAAGCTCGCACCCGACGAAAGGATTGCAGATGCAGACAGGGACCAGCAGGGGCATGAAACGACTCGCCGGAGGTGCCGCACTCGCTGCCGCAGCCGCCGCCACCGTAGCCATGACCATGCCGGCGACCGCTTCCGCAGCGACGGAAGTGCAGCCTCCCACCGTGGTGACCGCGGTCGACGGAAAGACCCTCGGCATCACCGTCACCAATCCCAACGTCCTGAATCTGCTGGACGCCCAGTCCTGCGGTGCAGTCGCATTCGACGCCACCAAGCTGCCCGCCGTACTTGCCGATCCCACCGTTGTTCTCGAACCAGGATTCGTCGCGTGGGCCACCAATCCGATCGAGCGCGTCGTCGCGAACGCCGCAGGCAACGCGGTCAAGACGTTCACCACACCGGAACTTCCCGACGGCGCCTACGCGGTGCTCGGAGAATGCCTGTCGCTGACCACGGTCGCCAATCCCCAGACCACGTTGCCGCAGATCGTCCTCGTCGGCGGTCCGCTGGGCGGGGTCCAGTTCGGCAGCTAGTGCTACGCACCTGTGCGCCATTCTGGTAGCTGCAGCAACCAGAAAGGCGCACGGGCGCGAAGCGCCTACCCCGTGTAGCCGGGCGGCATGAGGACGGACTTGATCTCGCAGAACGCTTCGAGCCCCTCCGGTCCGTTCTCGCGACCGATGCCGGAGGCCTTGTAGCCGCCGAACGGTGAGCCGGGGTCGAATGCGTACCAGTTGATGGCGTAGGTGCCGGTGCGGATCCGTTTCGCGACAGCGAGACCGTGATCGATGTCGGTGGTGTACACCGAGCCGGCGAGTCCGTAGTCGGAGTCGTTGGCGATCTTGATCGCCTCGTCCTCGGAGTCGTAGGGGATCACGGACAGGACGGGTCCGAAGATCTCCTCGCGGGCGATCGTCATCGAGTTGTCGACGTCCGCGAAGATCGTCGGCTCCACGTACCAACCCTTGTCGAGGCCCTCCGGGCGGCCGCCGCCGAGCACCACGCGGGCGCCCTGTTCCTTGCCCTTGGCGATGTAGCCCTCGACGCGGTCGCGCTGCTTCTCGGAGATCAGCGGTCCGAGTTGCGCGGCCGGGTCGGACGGATCGCCGACGGTCATGAATCCGGCACCCGCCACGAGGGCGTCCAGGACCTCGTCGTAGCGGGAACGCGGGGCGAGGATCCGGGTCTGCGCGACGCACGCCTGCCCGGTGTTCATGAGCCCGGACATCACCAGCATCGGCATCGTGGACGCGAGGTCGGCGTCCTCGAGGATGATGGCCGCCGACTTGCCGCCCAGTTCGAGGGAGCAGCGCTTGAGGTTCTGCGCGGCGATGGCCCCGATCTTGCGGCCGACGGGACTGCTGCCGGTGAACGTGATCTTGTCGATGCCGGGATGCGACACCAGGTATTCGCCGGTGTCGGCGCCGCCGGGCAGGACGGAGATGACGCCCTCGGGGACCCCCGCCTCGGCGAAGATCTCGGCGAGAAGGTGTGTGGAGAGCGGGGATTCGGGTGCCGGCTTCAGCAGCACGGTGCAGCCCGCGAGCAGCGCCGGGGACAGCTTGTTGACGGCCAGGAACAGTGGCACGTTCCAGGCGAGGACCGCAGCCACCACGCCGACCGGTTCCCGCAGCACCTTCGTCTGGCCGAACGCGCCGGTGCGGGTCTGCTCCCACTCGAACTCGTTCGCGAGACCGGCGTAGAAGTTCAGGGTCGCGAGCGACGGCGTCTGCTGCATCATCCCGACCATCGCGGGCGGCTGGCCCATCTCCGACGAGATCAGTGCGTTGAGGGCGTCGCCGCGCTCCTCGATGAGTTTCGCCGCCTTCGCGAGGATCTGGCCGCGCTCGGCGGGAGTCGTCTGCGGCCACGGACCTTCGTCGAATGCCCGCCTGGCCACGGCGACGGCGTCGTCGATGTCGGCCGGCGACGCGACGGGACAGCTGCCGACGCGTTCCTCGGTCGCGGGGGAGAACACTTCGAGCACCTGATCGGTGGCCGGGGCCACCCACTTGCCGCCGATGTAGAGCTTCTCGTAGTCGGTCATGAGTCCATTCCTCGTGTCGTTCCCCCGGTCAGGAGGCGGTGTCGGTGAAACTGTCGAATCCGTATCGTGCGTGTGGGCCGATCGCCGCGACCTCGAACAGCCCGGTCCCGACGACGGTCTCGCCGCCGTCCTCGAGTCGGAAGCGGGTGAGATTGTCCACGGGGCAGAACATCCGGAGTCCCGGCTCGATCTCGGAGGCTCGTTTGCGCAGTCCCTGCACCACGAGTTCGCCCTGCCACATGCCGTGACGCCAATCCGCTTCGAGGCCGTACCCCGTGCCGATGCCGATGTAGTTGGGAACCAGCAGATCGCAGGTGACGGTGACGACCTCGCCGGTCGGGCGGTGGAAACTCAGCGACGCCGACGTGACGTCCCGCGCCCCCGGCTCGAACTTCAGCTCGTGTTCGGGTCGGCCGAGCCATTCGGGTTCGCGGTCGGCGTCCGGCCAGATGCGGACGGCTTCCTCGACGATGCGCCTGCCGAGTTCGTCCTCCTGCAGGACGACGGAGACGGAGAAGTTGTCGAACTGCATCACCGAGTAGATCCAGAAGAAGTTCTGGATCCCGTCGACCGCGCGACGTCCGGGAGGCTCGGACTCGCCGACGGGGCGCACTCCCCACGACCGGTCGCGGTTGCCGCGCCAGGTGTCGGGGGTGACGGGGCGGCTCTGCCCGTCGATCGTGAGTTCACCTGCCCAGGTGCCGGTCTGGACGAATCGGCTCGTGTCGAACGTGACGCGTTCGAGCTGCCTGCGGAAGTGGCGGGGTTCCAGCGTCGCGGGGATCGCGCCGTCGAAGGTGAGGTCGAAGGAGAGGTCGTAGTCGCCGGGCTCGAGCACCACGCGCAAGCGTTGCAGACCTTCGAGGACCTCGACGCGAAACGGTCCGACGGTGCTGTCGGAGCGGTCGTGACCCAGCGCGGCCGACCCGCGGACGACGATGTGGTCGTCGCCGCGGCGGAGCACCGCGAACGCGTCCGTCACGCCGAGGTTGGGGTACTGCCCGAGACCGATGATGAGGAAGAGGTCGGACTCGGCCGAGGGATAGCAGTTGAAGTAGTAGCGGTCGTAGAAGTTGCGGTCGGACGTGGCGACGCGCCGAATGGGTTCGGCCACCTGATGAATGGGGTAGTCGTCCATCGGGGAGAGCGGGTTTCCCGCGTAGTCGGCGGTCATCGGATCTTCTCCCAGTACGTGCCGTCGAGCATCGCCGCCAGCGAGGCGCGGTGCATGATCATGTCGTCCGGGTCCTCCGGGGCAACGGCCTGTCCGAAGTGGATGGCGCGCTCCTGGATCCGCAGCATGATCGTGGCCTGCCGGAGCGCCGCGTAGGCGGTGTAGTACTCGAGATCGCGGGGCGTGTGGCCCGTCAGTTCCTCGTAGAGGGCGGCGAGGTCGTCGAGTCGCAGGAAGTCGGGCATCCCGTCGAGTCCGGCGGCCGCGGCGATGTCCTCGAAGAACCGGTGCAGGTACGTCATCCAGCCCAGGTCGAGTTCGCGGGGCCCGAGTGCGGCCATCTCCCAGTCGAGTACGGCCACGGGCCGGAAGTCCTCGAACATCATGTTGCCGATCCGGGCGTCGCCCCAGCAGAAGACGGCGGGGGAGGGGTCGTCCGGGAGGTTCTCCTCCATCCACGCGAAGCCGCGTTCGATCAACGGGGACCGGGGACCGGACCGCGTCGTCCATTCGTAGTATTCGCGTTGCTGCCGGATGTGCGCGGCGAGCGCCTCGGTGACGGTGGGGCCGGAGCCGGGCAGTCGCAGGAACGCGAACCGCTCCCACGGCCGGTCGATGTCGTGCAGTTGCGCAAGGACTTTCACCGCACTGTGCTGCAGCAGCGCGCGCTGCGCCTCGGTGGCCTCGGTCACCCATGACCCGAAGTTGTAGGGCATCACGTCCGGCGGGACCTGCCCGGAGACGCGGGCCATGACGAAGAACGGGGCGCCCAGCGGACCGGGGTCGGATTCGGACCAGTAGACGACCGGGACCGGGACGGCGGAGTGCTCCCGGACCTGCGCCATCACCTGGAACTGTCCGTCGAGGTCGTAGTCCGGGAAGACGGGCATCGTCGTGTCGGCCGGCGCGACCCGCGCGACCAGCGGGTGAACCTCGCCCGACCAGGTCGCGTCGAACAGGATGGTCTCGCTCGACATGCCGTTGGCGTCGGGGAGATGGACGTGCGTGACGTCGGGTGCGGCTTCGGCGGGCAATTGGGCGGCGAGCCAGCGTTGCAGCGCGTCTCGCAGCACCTCCGGATCGCGACGGGAGTCACGGGGCCGGGCGACTTCGGACGAGTGATCGGAGTCGTCGGCGGATCGGGCAGTGCTCGTGCTCACGGTCACCTCCTCTCTGAACGTGGTGTGACCCTGAACACTAGAACACGTTACAGAATTTCGGAACAGGTGAGGAGATCCCGCTGTGTCAGCCCCTGTCTAAGGCCAGGACTCCCGCCCCGACGAGGGTTCCGGAGGCGCCGAGTTCCGCCGGGACCACCCGCAGATTCGCGACGAACGACAACCGGGCGTGGCGGGCGGCGGCCCTGCGCATCGGGTCCCACAACGGGGATCCGGCCTGCGCGAATCCGCCGCCGACCACCGCGAGATCGACATCGAGGAGGGCTGCGGCGGACGCGATCGCCTGCCCCAGCGCGGTCCCCGCGCGGTCGAGGGCGGCCACGGCGACGTCGTCCCCGTCCGCGGCGGCCCTCGCCAATTCGACCCCCGTCGTCCCGCGCCATCCCCGGGATCGGGCCCAGCGCACGGACGACGGTCCGCTCGCCACCGTCTCCAGGCACCCGATCCCGCCGCACGTGCACGGCTCGGTTCCGCCGGGGACCACCAGATGACCGATGTGTCCCGCGTTGCCGGTGCGGCCCGTGGCGATGCGGCCGCCGAGGACCACTCCGCCGCCGATGCCCGTGGACACGACGAGGCTCAGCAGGTCGGGGACGCCGCGCCCGGCGCCGTGGTGATGCTCGCCGAGAGCGGCGGCGGCGCCGTCCATCGCCAGCCTCGCCGGGACGCCGGGAAAAAGTTCCTGCACCAAGCCGAGCAGGCCGAATCCGGCCGCCCACTCGCCAATGTTGATGGGTGACGCAGTGCCGGCGATCGTGTCGACCGGTCCCGCGCAGGCGATGCCGACCGAGGTGATCTGCGACGCCCCCGCGACCTCGCGCAGCAGGGCGGCGCACGCGTCCGCGACGCCGGTCGCCGGCGTCGGGGTGGTCGCCGGGCGTGGCACCGTGCCGTCCGCGTCGACGATCCCGGCGGCCATCTTGGTGCCGCCGATGTCGAGAGCCAGCGCGACCACGGTCAGTGCTTCCGCATCACGAGAACGAGGTTGCTCACCAGGAACTCCCGCAGTCCGGGGACGCGCACCATCCACCACGCCCAGCGCGGGTGGTAGCGGGGGAAGGCCGCCAGGAAGTCCGCGTCCGGGACGCGCCGGGCCCACCGAAGCCCGTCGGCCGCACCCACTTTGAACAGGGAGACGCCGTACCGGTTCTTGGGTTCGCGGTCGTTCTTGCGCAGGTAGCGACGGGCGGCGTACTCACCGCCCAGTGCGTGCCAGGGCCCGGTTTCGTGGCCACCGAACGGGCCCCACCACAACGTGTAGGACAGCACGATCAGGCCGCCGGGTTTCGTCACGCGCACCATCTCGTCCGCCATTGCCCATGGTTCGCTGACGTGCTCGGCGACGTTGGAGGAGAAGCAGATGTCCACCGACGACGTCCGGAACGGCAGCGCCAACCCCGACCCGCGAACCGCGCCGCCCACGGCGAGGCCGGCGGCATGCATCTCGGACGGATCCGGCTCGACCGGGACGTACCGGGCGCCGGCCTGCTGGAACACGTCCGCGAAGTAACCGGGGCCGCCGCCGACGTCCAGGATCGTCGTCCCGGTGAGATCCGATTCGGTCAGACCGCCGTACAGGTCGCCGATCAGTTCGACGGAGTCGCGGGCGAGGGCGCCGTAGAACAGGTCGGGTGCGGTCTGTTCGTGCCGGAAGTCGCTGAGCAGGCCGAACGACCGCTTCAGGGTTGCCCGTCGACCGAATCGCCGGGTCACGGGAGGCGTCGTCACGAGACTGAACCTTAGCGAGTGCAGCCGCCGGGGCCGCAATCCGTTCGCGGTGGCTGCAACATCCGGTGGAATGCGACCGATAGGGTGTTCGGGGACTACAGCGCGGAACGTCCCGCCCGGAGACCACATGTACCGCACCGACCACAGGAGTATATGAACGTGCGAGAGGTTCTGCTGCTCTGCTGGCGCGACACCGGTCACCCGCAGGGTGGCGGCAGTGAGCGGTACCTCGAGGAGGTCGGTGCCCAGCTCGCGGCGCGGGGAATCAAGGTCACCCTCCGCACCGCCGGTTACCGCGGCGCCGCCAAGAAGGAGACCGTCGACGGCATCGAGATCAGCCGGGCCGGCGGACGGTACAGCGTCTACCCCCGCGCCCTCGCCGCGATCGCCGCGGGCCGGCTCGGGTTCGGACCGCTGCGAGGCATCCGGCCCGACGCCGTGATCGACACCCAGAACGGCATCCCGTTCTTCTCCCGCGTCGTCGCCGGTGCACCCGTGACCTTGCTCGTGCATCACTGCCACCGCGAGCAGTGGCCGGTGGCGGGCCGGTTGATGGGCAAGATCGGCTGGTGGGTGGAATCACGGTTGTCGCCGCGCACCCACCGGGACGACCAGTACCTCACCGTGTCGCTGCCGTCCGCCGACGAACTCATCGAACTCGGCGTCGAGCGCGAACGGATCGCGGTGGTGCGCAACGGCGCCGACGACATTCCGGTCGGCGTGGACGTCGGCGGCACCGACACCCGGACCGCGCACCCCAGCGTGTGCGTCCTGTCCCGACTGGTGCCGCACAAGCAGATCGAGGACGCCCTCCAGGCCGTCGCGGAGCTGCGTCCCACCATCGCCGACGTGCACCTCGACGTCATCGGTGGCGGCTGGTGGGAGCAGAATCTCCGCGACCGCGCGCACGAGCTGGGCATCGGCGACGCCGTCACGTTCCACGGGCACGTCGACGAGACCCGCAAGCACCAGTTGCTGTCGCAGTCCTGGTTGCACGTGATGCCGTCCCGCAAGGAGGGCTGGGGTCTGGCCGTCATCGAGGCCGCACAGCACGGGGTCCCGACCGTCGGCTACCGCAGCTCCAAGGGACTGACGGATTCGATCGTCGACGGCGTGACCGGAGTGCTGGTCGGCAGCGCGGAAGCGGCGACGGCCGACGTCGGCGAATTGACCGCGGCCGTCAACACCCTCCTGCTCGACCCCGAGACACGCATGGTCCTCGGTGAGAAGGCGCGGATCCGCGCGGGTGAGTTCTCGTGGAAGCACACCGGGAACGGCGTCCACGAGGTGCTGGCGGGCACGGCCGCGGGCCTGCGGACGTCAGGGCTGGTGTCGCCGGCGCTGGCGCGTCCGGGCCTCGAGCACGCCCGCGCCGAGTAGACCGCCGGCCAGCACGAGGGCCCACAGCACATGGGCCGCGATCACCGTCGCACGTGCCCGATCGGACGCCTCGTGCCGCGCGACGTCGCCGCCGACGCGGTACAGCTCCAGATGTTCGTCCGAGAACTGTCGCTCCAGACCGGCCAGGGTGGTCGCGGATTCGCCGCGCGGTCCGGGCGTGTCGCGCTCGACCAGTACCCACCGGACGCCCAGCGACGCGAGATCGGCGGCGGAACCGCCGGTGAGCAGCACCCGTTCCACCTGCTGCGCCCGCGACCCCTCGCCTGTCACCGTGCCACCGGCCACCACCAACTCGCCCGTCTCCAGGACGTCCTCGGGCAGCATCCTCGGGGCGGGGTCCAGGACGGGAGCGGAACCGCTGTAGGAGAATTTGCGGAACATGCCGGTGGGCAGGACGGCGACGTCCCCGCTGTTCGCGTCGCGCTCCACCTCGGCGGACACCTGCTGCCACGACGGCGGATAGTGGACCGGGCGCAGCGCGCCCCCGACGCCCCACGCGAGGTCGGGGAGGGCGAGCAGCACGACCAGGACGGCTGAGACGGACCACGTGCCGGGGCGTCGCAGCACCGCGGCCGCGGCGGCGAGCGCATACAGCGGCGCCGCGAGCGCCACCCACTTCTGCGCGTCCCGGAGCAACCCCGCGCCCGGGACGTTCTGCACCATCCATCGGCCGACGTCGAGACCCCACGCGGTCGCGCCGAGCGTGGGCAGCAGCACCGCCACCAGCGCGAGCGCGGTCAGTGCGCCCACCGCGGGATGCCGTCGCCGCCGCCACAGCGCCGGGAGTCCGCACAGGACGACACCGAGCAGCAGAACCGTTCCGACGAGGGCGAACAGCGTGGTCCGGGTGTCCGGGACGGCGGTCTCGTTCCACACGCCGCCGAGTCCGGCGAGACTGCCCAGCGTCGCCAGCCCCGGCTCGGCACGCGCGGCGAACGCCGCGACCCCGGCGGGATCGGAGCCGTCCCCGCCGCCGCCGGCCAGGGCCGTGGCCGCCAGCCACGGCGCGCTCGCGACGACGAACAGGCCCAGCGCGCCCGTCACCCGGAGCCACGCGGCCGGTCGTCCGCCGGGGAGCGCGAGGACAGCAACCGCCGTCACCACCGCGAGCAACACCCCGGTGGGTGTCAGACCGGCCGCGGCGAGGCAGGCCGCGAGGGCGAACCACCCCCGGCGGTCACCCCGTCGAATCGCGACCGCTGCGCACACCGTCCACGGCAGCGCCGCGTACCCGGTCAGCAGGCTCCAATGACCCTGCAGCAGTCGCTCGGCGACGTACGGGTTCCACACCGTCACCGTCGCCGCGACGAGCTGCGGTCCGAGCCCCGCCGTCGGCAGCACGGTGCGGACCATCCGGGCCGCGCCCCAGCCCGCCGCCCACAGCGCGAGCAACAGGATCGCCTTCACCACCAGGCCGCCGCCGTCGACGACGACGCTCAGCGTCGCGAGGAGAGCATCCTGTGGCACGGCCCGCGCGGCGGCGTCCGTCAGGCCGAGCGCCGAGTCGGTCAGATACGAGCGGGGCGTGCTGACCGCGTCGCGCAACAGCAGGTAGCCCGGACCGAGCAGCGGCCCGAGGATCAGCAATGCCAGAAGGAGGCTGTAGACCGGCGCGACGAACGGTGCTCGGCGCCGGGCGGTCATGGGCCGTCACGATACGTGGTGCATCGACCCGGCTCGGACGGCACGTAGTGCATCATGGGGCGCATGCCACGCCAGACCCTCACCAGCTCGGCGGTCGCCGGGGTGACGATGGTGACGGCGGGCTCGATGATCGCGAACATCGCGTCCTACCTGCTGCATCTGCCGGCGAGCCGCTGGCTCGGACCGGCGGGTTACGGGGAGTTCGCGAGTCTGCTGGCGGCCCAGCTCGTCCTCGCCGTCCCCGCTCTCGCGCTGCAGACCGTCGTCGCCCGCGAGGTGGTCCGGGGCAAGGGCGCCCACGCGGTCCGGCTGCTGGGGTACCGGTGCGCGGTGATCGTCGCGGTCGCGGCGATGCTGCTCGCACCCCTCGTGTCGTGGGCCCTCGACACCGGGATGCTCGCCACGTTCTCTGCGCTGATCACGGCGCCCGTCCTGGTCCTGCTCGCCACCGAACAGGGACTGCTGCAGGGCGCGGCACGGTTCGGTCCGCTCAGCGTCGTCCTCGCGGCCGCGGGTGTCGCGAAGGTCGTTCCCGCGGTCGTGGTGCTGGCCGTCGGCGCCGGGCCGGGGCTCGCCCTCGCCGCCAGTGCGGTCGGCACCGGGCTGGTGGCCCTGTGCGCGCGACTGTTCGCCGATTCCGGGATCGCCGGGGAGCCGGGCACCCGGATCGGCGTCGCGGCCGTGCTGAAGGCGTCGCAGGTGCAGTTGGCGCTGATCGCGTTGTCGTCGATGGAGCTGGTGATCGCCCGGATCGTGCTCAGCAACGACGACGCCGGCCTGTACGCACTGGGCGCCGTCGCCACCAAGGCCGCGTTCTGGCTACCGCAGGCCGTCGGGGTGGTGCTCTACCCGCGGATGGCGAATCCCGCGCACTCCGCGCAGGCGATCCGGTCGGCGCTCGCCGTCCTCGTCGGACTCGGTGCGGTGCTCGTGGCAGCCGTCGCGGTGGCCGCCCCCCTCGTCCCGCTCGTCGTCGGCGACGCGTACCAGCCCGTCCAGTCGCTGCTGTGGCTGTTCGCACTCCACGGTGCCTGCCTGGCCGTCCTGCAGGGCGCCCTGCTCTCCGCCATCGCGGGGGAGAGAACGCACCTCGCGGTGATCGCCTGGATCGGCCTCGCCGTCGAGATGACCGGCATGCTGACCCTCGCGTCCACGATCGGGCAATTCATCGCCGTCGCCGTCACGGTCGCGTCGAGCACCGCACTGGTCGTCAGCGTCCTCGCCGTGCGCAGCGCGCGGCGTGATGCCCCGCGCCCGATGTGACATCCGTTCACTCCGACGAGCCGTCTGTGACATCCTGCGCCACTGCACAGGCCGCCCCCGGGAACGACGAAGGGGACCTCGGTGAAGTACCGAGGTCCCCTTCGCACCGGACTACGTGGCGTCCGGCTTTACAGCTCTACCGCTCGAGCTCTAGCGCTCGTCGTACCTGCGCGGATCCGCGACGGGAATCTCTTCCGTCTTGTCCGTGGTCCAGTCGTGCTGCTCGGTGGGAGCCTCCGACTTGTCCATGTTGACGTGGCGGCCACCGTCGCTCGGCGGGTAGTCGTCGCCGGTGGTCTGCGCGGGCTGCCTGCCCTTGCCGCCGCGCAGACCCAGGAAGAGTCCTGCGATCAGTGCGATGACACCGAGGATGCCGGCGATGATCGGCACGGTGCGACCGAACGTGCTGAGCTTGTCCATGCCGTCCTTGGCCTGCTGGACCTGGTATTCGATGGTCTGCTCGTTGAACGGCAGTTCCACCTTCAGGACGTCGATCTCCGGCTTGTCCTTGTTGCGGGCGTAGTACTGGTGCAGCTGCTCCTGGCCCTTGACGACGACACCGGTCTCGGGCTCGACCCACAGGTCACGCACATTGGTGTACCAGCGGGTCATCGTGACGGGGAGGGTGCCACCGGGGACACCCCACGCCTCGGCGGGCAGCGTCAGCTTGTTGGTGGGCGAGCTGACCACCTTCGACAGGTCGACCGGATCGATCGTCTGGTTGTAGTGGTACACCTTCAGACCGTTGATCTCCGTCTCCTCGACGAAGTCGATGTCCTGGGTGGCGCGCGCGTTCAGGTCGAAGTAGGGGTAGCTCTGCTTCTCCGAGTTGAACGGGAACTTGTACTGCAGTCCGTCGCGCGGAACTTCCTCGGCAGGCTGGTTGGGTTGCGTCTGGATGGTGCCCACCGGGTCGTTGGTCGGCATCGACGTCTTGCGGTCGACGGTGTTGCGGTCGACGATCGCGGACAGCAGTCCGGTGTCGCCCTGCTTGTCGGTGCGCCGCAGCGTCTGCCCCGCCTGGAGAGTGACGACGTCCGCGTTCGCGGGGTCCTCGGTGGTGACGTAGCGCTGTGACACCAGTGGAACGTTCGTGTTGACTTCGGCCTTGCCTGCGAGAAGAGCCTGCGAGTTGAGCACGCTGCCGGAACCTTCGGCGATCGTGGTCACTTCGAGGTCCAACGGCGTCTTCTCCAACTTGCCCACCGTGTAGGCGGGAATGAGAATGGCGACGGCCAAGAGGAAGGCACCGAGGCCCACCAGAATGCAAGCAAGTATCCGGCTCGGCCCTGAGCGCTCCGCCATGCTTTCTCTCCTAACCCAATTCTGTCGATTGAGATTCCCCCACCGGCAGCACGGCTGCACGGATCGCATGGAGCCCACATCGACACCACGTGAGGCAAAACACTAACAGTCTCGAATGCGCATTTGCCCCATCGGATAGTAAACGCACCAGCCGTTCGCGAGCGAAGTGACTCGGACGGAGTTTTCCGTCACAGCCCCGGGACCAGGCACACTGTTGGTGATGAGCACCTCGGCAAACACCACGCGCATGACCGCAACCCCGCGCGGTTTCATTCCCGCACTCGAGGGAATGCGCGGCCTTGCGGCGCTGGGGGTGCTCGTGACGCACGTCGCGTTCCAAACGGGTGCGACGCACGTGCCCGTGCTCGGCCGTATCTGGGGACGTTTCGATCTGGCGGTGGCGGTCTTCTTCGCGCTGTCCGGATTCCTGTTGTGGCGCAGCCACGCCGGGGCGGCGCGGGGGATGGGCCCCGCCCAGGGAATCGTCCGGTACTGGATCTCGCGGGCGACGCGCATCCTGCCTGCGTACTGGGTCGCCGTGGCGGTGGTGTTGACGTTCCTGCCCACCGCGAACGCGAGTTACCGCACGTGGTGGGCGAATCTCGGTCTCGTGCAGGTGTTCGTGCCCCTCACGCTCACCGACGGTCTGACCCAGATGTGGAGTCTGTCGGTGGAGGTGGCCTTCTACCTGGTACTTCCGTTGCTGGCGTTCGCGCTGGTCCGGTTGCGGGGTCCGGCTGCGCGGCTGCGTGTTCCGGTGATTCTCGCGTTGATCGCGGTGAGTCTGACGTGGGCATTCGTGCCGGTGTCGACACCCGGCGGCATCCATCACGACAACTGGCTGCCGGGGTACCTCCCGTGGTTCGGAGCCGGGATGGTGCTGGCCGAACTGGCGGTGAGTCCGCCCGGACGAATGCACCGCTGGGCGCATCATCGCGTCCGGATGTTTCTCGTCGCCGCAGTAGCATTCGCGCTCACGGCGACCGACCTCGCCGGCCCGGAGGGGCTGGTTCGTCCCGAACCGTGGCAGTACGCCGTCAAGATGGCGCTCGGCGCCGTCATCAGCTTCGCGCTGATGGCTCCGCTGGTGCTGTCCGACACGTCCACCCACCGCTACCTCGCGAGTCCGCTCGCTCTCGCCGTGGGCCGCTGGTCGTACGGCATCTTCATCTGGCACCTCGCGGTGCTGTCGATCGTCTTTCCGGTGTTCGGGCTCGTTCCGTTCTCCGGCCACTTCGTCTACATCCTGTTCCTGACGACCGTGATGAGCGTCGCGGTCGCGTCGGCCAGTTACGCGTTGGTGGAGGAACCGGCACGCCGCGCCGTCAAGCGCTGGGAGGCGCGCACCAGGAGCGCCGACCGTCCGAGCGGCAGCACCGCCAGCCCGGTGGCGACGAGCGCCAGCAGTAGCGGGAACTGAACGAGGAACGAGTGCCCCACGTACCCGCCTGGCGCGCGCCACGGGCCGGTGGAGAGCATCGCCATGCCGAGCATGGTCGACGCTCCGGCGACCCCCACCAGCACGCGCGCGGTGGTGGCGGTTCCGCGTAGACGGACGAGGGTCACGGAGAGCAGCGTCACCACGACCGTCGTCACCGCGCCGGCGGGACCACCGATCACGGTGGCGGCGGCGAGGATTCCCAGCCACCCGACCGTCGCGCTGCGCCAGGTCCGGGGTGCCGGGCCGGGATCGCGCTCGCGTGCGCGGCGCGGCCACAGCGCGGCGGCGATCAGCGGAATCAGCAGCAGCAGACCGCCGAAGATCCCCAGGCGGTACCAGCGGTCGGTGGGGAAGTCGAGGGTCACCGTTCCCTCGGTTCCCGCGGGCAGGACCCAACCCTGCTGCCAGCCGTCCACGACGATCGGTGTCAGTTCGGTGCCGTCCGGTGCGGTCGCCACCCAGCCGACGTTGGTGCTCTCGGGGACGACGACGACGCGCTCGACGTCCGAGCGGGGCACCGTGAGTTCCCGGTGGTTCTCCGTCCACGCTGTGGTCGACACCTGCTCGGTCGGAACGACCGGTGCCTGCGGGCCGGCGTCGAGGCGGAGACTGTCGACGAAGAACGCCGACCCCGGGTCGACCGTCACGTCCTGGGATCCTGCTTCCAGCGGAACGGGGCCGGGCGTGTCACAGAGGGTCGCGGGAACCGGGTCGCCGGAGAGCAATTGCCCGACAGTTGCCGTGACGCTCGTGCGAACCGGCTGCCCGCCGATCGACACGACCGGCCCCTCCTCGCAGGACACCGTCACCTCGCGGGCGCCGGCGTCTTCGGCCGGACCCGAACCGGGCAGCAGGACGCCGTCCTCGCCCAGCACGCCGACCTCGGCGAGTCCCGCGGGCTGCAACTGGGCGAAGCCCAGCGCGTTCTGATCGAGGGTGCTCTTCCAGGACACGAGGCTGAGCACGATCCGGTCGGTCACCCGGGGTTCGACCGTGACGGTCCCGTCGTCCTCGTCGACGTCGCGCACCTGCGGCCCGTTCCCGAGGTCGACGGCGACGCGGTCGGGGGCGGCGGGCACGGCGCCCAGGCTGGGTGTCAGTTGCAGGCCGGTGACCAGCGTGGGTTCGGGCAGGTCGATCGTGAGGGTCGGTTTCGCGCCCTTGCCGCTGGTGGTGTCCTGTTTCGCCGACCAGCTGGTGCGCGGATCGTTGTCGGTGGCGGCGAACGCCGACCCGCGGAGATCGGCGATATTGCTGGTCCCGTGAGCGGACGGCCGATCTCGCTGGGTGAGAAGCTCTTCCAGCGGTGCGCCGTGATGCGCCCGCAGGGTGAGCTGCGGCGTGACCGCGGTGGGTTCGGGCACCGACAACGTTCTCTCGAACGTGCCGACCTCCTCGGGCGGCAGGACGAAGGCGTTGCTGCACCGCACGCGGTCCGGGGACTCGGCGCACGAGTTACGGCCGGGGAGTTCCTGGCTGAGATCCCAACCCGAGACGGACGCGCCGTCGGGGGTGGGCGGCAACACCGTCCGGTACCGGATCGGCACGGTGACCGGGGCATCGCGCTGGGAGAAGTCCTCGACCGACACCTCGCTGATGCCGAACTGCGTTCCCGCGGAACCATTCTCGGTTCGAGTCGCGGTGATCCGCACCCACGGGGTGACGCCTCCGGGGACGGACACGGCGATCGGTTTGCCCGGGGCGTCGACCTTGACGGCCGTGCTGCCGTTCGGAGTCGACACCTCCATCCAGCGGACGGGGGCGCCGATCGCGGCCGGGCTGGTCGTGATGTGCAGCAGCGAGCTGGTGAGCGGGGTGTCGAAATCGATCTGGAGCCACTGACCCAGCGCCCGCTCGATGCCGTTGCTGAACCAGCCCGTCGCCGGGTCACCGTCGACGGTCGCGGCGGCGCTGCTGGCGGGGGAGGCGCCGCCGAGTTGCGTGGCGTCGGACGCCGCACTCGACACGCTCAGCGTCGCGCCCTCCCACTGCCCCTCCACCAGCGGGGTGTCCGCCACCGGATAGTCGGGGACGAGATTGAACGTGCGGCGCGCGTCGTCCGGGGAGCGAAGCGCCGAACTGTGATTGTCGACCTGGCCGTAGTCGGTTTCGCGGTTCCGGGGCGTGTCCGTGACGGTGACGTCGTCGACGGGCAGTCCGGCACGCTTCGCGTCCGCGGCCAGCAACACGGGTCCGGCTCCGGGCAGGGCGCCGTTCTCCCGGAGGCGTTGCAGCGATTCGGGCCCGCCCTGCACGCGGGGGATGCCGTCGAGGTTCGCGGTGTACGGCCCGCTCGTCGTCGGCGAACCGTCCGGCATCGACACCTCGAAGATTTCGATCGCCGGGTACCGGGGCCGTAGGTCGCTGTCGATCACCAGGCCTTCGACGTCGCCGGGACCGATGTCCTCGCCGAATTCCGCGACCTGCGTGAATCCGGGCGAGCCGGTGACGGCCTGGTGCGCGAGCATGGGGCGCGTCGACCGCGACGTCTGGGGGTCGAGGTCGTTGCGGAGAACGAGGTAGTGGATGCCCTGGCCGAGCAGGGTCTGCGCCATGCCGTCCGAGGGGCGGCCGTCCGTAATCAACCGCTGGATCGAGTCCATGGCCCGGATGGTGCCGGGCGGGGTGAGCGGGACGGCGTCGCGGGACGCCCACGGCGTGGACGCCAGGGCCTGCATCGGCTCGTCGCGGGTGAGACCCCAGAGCTGGCTGCCGAACGGTGCGCCGGGCACCACGAGAGCCCGCTCCGCGTCGGAACCGTCGGGGCTCGTGCCCCCGGCGTTGTCCTCGAGCCACGAGGCGGCCTGCTGCCAGTAGCCGGGGACCTCGGAATATGTGCCCCGCGGTGCGAGCTTGCCCGTCCAGGCCAGCGACGTCGCCAGGGTGAGGGCGACCAGCACCAGGCTCGTCACCGCGACCATCGGTTCGCGCTCGGGGTGCGCGAATGCGCTGCGCCACCGCGCGACCGGCACGGATCCGGGCAGCGGCACCTTCGCCAAGAGGTGCGCCAACCCGAGCACGAGGGGCAGCCGGACGAGCGGCTCGAGCTTGTGCACGTTCCGGAGGGGCGCACCGGTCGAGTCGAGGAACAGTCGCACCTGGTCGGCGAACGGGGAGCCCAGTTCGCCGATATATCCGGCCGCGAGTCCCGCGACACCGACGAACAGGATCAGGGTGAGGCGACCGCGGGCCGGCATCGACCGCATGCACAGTCCGGCGAGACCGGTGGCGGCGATGAGGCCGGTCGCCGCGACCGCGGCGGGCTGGGTGACCAGGACCGCGCCGGCGATGCGCTCGGGGGAGACGAACGGCGTCCAGCTGTCGGTGCCGCGGAGGATCTCGGCGAGCGACGTCCACTGCGTGGTCACCCCGGACGACTCGATGTAGTCGAGGAACGGCGGGCTCACCTTGCCGAGCAGCAGCAGCGGCACGATCCACCACAATGTGGCCAGTGCCAGGAACGGGAACCACCACGCGGTGAACACCCACCACCGACGGTTGGGCCGGTGGGAGATCCACCACAGACCTGCGACGAGGCACGCGGCCACGGTCGCGACGGCGTTGACCGCACCCATCAATGCGACGGCGAGCGCCGACTGGGCCGCGAGCCGTGCAGGTGAGTGCCATCGCGTGTCCCGGGACGCCGTGCCACTCACGTGGGAGAGGGCGACGACTACGGGAAGAAGAACCCACGGCGCCAACATCATCGGGAGGGTTTCCGACGAGATCGAACCCAGGGTGGTGAGGACACGGGGGGAGAACGCGAACGCGACACCGGCGATGATGCGGGACGAGCGGCTGCCGACGCCGAGTGCTTCGGCGAGACGGACGATGCCCCAGAATCCGGCGACGAGCAGCAGGGCCCACCAGACCCGCTGGGTGATCCACGGCGGGACGCTCAGGACGTCGCCGAGCGCGAAGAACGCGCCGTGTGGGAAGAAGTAGCCGTAGGCCTGGTTCTGCACCTGGCCCATGGGGGCCTGGCTGCTCCACTGATGCGCGGCTCGTTCCAGGAATCCGATCGGATTCTGGGACAGGTCGTACTTGGTGTCAGCGGCGAGCCGGCCGGGGGTTTGGAGAAATGCGAGAAGGAACGCTACGACAGAGGCGCCGAACAGCCACCGCCGTGACAGAGGCTCCGCCGAGGGCGCCATGGCCGCCGACTCGGGGGAAGTGCGGGAACTTGTTGAGCCGGCGCTCTCAGCGGCTGCCGTACTCAACCTGGTTCAGGAGTGAGGAATCCGCGTTGCCGCTGCGGTCGATCTCGGGACGCGTGTTGTCCTGTGCGGCTGCGGTGATGCCGAGCGTCGCCACGGTGCCGAGAGCGACACCGACTACGGCGCTGACCACACCGGGCACAAGGAACTTCCCCATCAGACATCTCCCACCGTCGTGCCATCGACGCACACGGCTACTCCCGCGTACGAATTGCTCGGGTCAAGGTATCACCCGGGCGCCGCCGAACTGCTGATTGGTGCTCGTGGGCCACCGTTTCTGCAGTTCAGGGGCTCTGCTGCACGCCGAGCGCCCGGAGTATCGTGCGCAGTTTGGTGGTCGTCTCGTCGAGTTCGGACTCCGGGTCGGAATCGGCGACGATGCCCCCGCCCGCAGTCGCCAGTGCTTCGAGTCCGTCCGCGGCGATCTCGGCGCAGCGGATGGCCACCACCCAGTCGCCGTCGCCGTCGCCGTCGCACCACCCCACGGCGCCGCCGTAGAACCGTCGATCCTCCTCGACGTCCCGGATGGTCGCGAGGGCGAGGTCGGTGGGGGTTCCGCACACCGCGGGGGTCGGGTGCAGCAGGGTGGCCAGGCTCAACGCGCTGGTCGACGGGTCGCGCAGCACGCCTTCGATGGGGGTGGCGAGATGCCACACCTCGTGCGTGCTCGTCAGAACCGGGGAATCCGGGACGGACAACTCGGTGCAGAGCGGTGCCAGGACGTCCCTGATCCACGCAGTGACGAACGCGTGCTCGGCCAGGTTCTTCGTCGACTCCAGGAGGCCGCGACCTTCCTTCTCGTCGGCCTCCGGATCGGCGCGCCGCGGGGCGGTCCCGGCGAGGGGACGGCAGGTGACGCGTCGCCCGCGTCGGCTGAGCAGCACCTCGGGACTGGCGCCGACGAGGCTGCGTCCGCGGAAACTCTCGCCGGCCGCGGAGAGGTCGACGGCGAACCCGTTGGCGGTGGGATTCTGATCAATCATTCTCGCGGCCAACGCTTCTGCGGAAATGGGGGTGTCCGCGTGGAGAACGACGCTGCGGGCGGCCACCACCTTGCCGAGGGCGCCCTCGCGGAGGCGGTCGACGAGGGACCGCACCCGGGCCACGTGCTCGGCGGGGTCGGGGACCTCCCGCGTGAGGCGTACGGACGGGAGGTCGGGAACGGTGCCGGGCCGCCACGGGCCGTCCGTGAACTCCCACGATTCCGGGGCGGTCAGCGCAGCGGGACGCTCGGGATCGAACGGCAGCGCTCCGACGATGAGTTCGGTGTCACCGTTCGCGAGGGCCGCGACAGCGGCTGCCGTGGTGTCGTACCCGTGCCGCGCACCGGACGTGCGCAGCGTCCGGTCGGCGCGGGAGAGAAGGAAGCCGTCCATGGTCACCCGACAGTAGTCGGGCTGCCGGACTACTTCCCGGGAGGCACGATCAGCACAGGGCGGTGACTGTGGCGCAACACGTGGTCGGCGACGCTGCTCTGCAGCAGCGACCGCAGACCGGTGGTGCCGCGGGTGCCGGTGACGATGATGTCGACCGCGAGTTCGTCGGACGTCTCGACGATGGCCGTCCAGATCGTGCTGGTGCACTCGATGCAGCGACCCTCGGTGGCGAGCCCGGCGGCCTCGGCGAGTTCGACGCCCTCTTCGTTGGTGACCTTGGCGTCGGAGAACGCGACGTCCTCGGTCTCCTCGTCGGGCACCCATTCGGGTTGCATCACACCGGAGAGCCCGGACATGCGCGCGGCCTGACGGACCATCGGCTCCCACACCGTCACCAGCACAGCGCGATTGGAGGCGAGGAAACGACCTGCGCACTCCACCGCACGCTTGGCGTTGTCGGATCCGTCGTAGGCGATCAACATCAAACCACCGGGCACCACGACCTCCTGAGTACGGGCTTCCTCTGTGTCCAGATTACCAAGACGGGCGGCAGCGGTAGCCGATTCGGGGCCTGTCACGGCGTCGCCGGTGGCGAACTGGGCTACCGTCGAACCCATGCGGATCAAGTATGCACTCGTGCTCGCTGCCTGTACCGGCCTCGTCGCCGGATGTTCATCGGGTGGTGGCGAGTCGGTCGCGGAGTCGTCGTCGTCGGCGGCGACGCCGTCTCCGTCACCGTCCTCCGTCGAGCCGGCGTCGCACACCGGCACCGCAGCGCCCGCCGCCGCACCGGCGTCGTGCGAGACGGAATTCCTGCAGTCGTTGCCGTTGCGGCGCAAGCTCGCTCAGCTGCTGAACGTGGGAGTGACCGGCACCGCGGATGCGGCGCAGGTGGTCCGTGACGAGCAGGTCGGCGGCATCTTCGTCGGGAGCTGGACCGACGAGGCCATGCTCGCGAACCGTGAGATTCCCCAGGTGGCGTCGGCGTCGTCGCTGCCACTGATGGTGACGATCGACGAGGAGGGTGGGCGCGTGTCGCGCGTCGAGAACCTGCTCGGAGCCGATCCCTCCGCCCGGCAGACCGCAGCCACGATGACGGAGGAACAGACGTATCAGATGGCGCTCGAGCGTGGTCGCGGACTGAAGGACCTCGGTGTCACCGTGAACTTCGCCCCCGACGTGGACGTGAGCAGCCAGCCCGACGACAGCGTGATCGGCGACCGCTCCTACTCCGACGATCCCGCCGTCGTCACCCGCTACGCCGACGCGTACGCGCGCGGAATGCGGGATGCGGGAATCCTGCCCGTGATCAAGCACTTCCCTGGCCACGGATCGGCGTCCGGCGACTCGCATACCGGGGCCGTCACGACCCCGCCGCTCGAGCAGTTGCAGACCAAGGACCTCGTCCCGTTCCGGAACCTGGTGTCCACGGGTGTCGGCGTCATGCTCGGCCACCTCGAGGTGCCGGGTCTGACCGCCCCCGGGATCCCTGCCAGCATCAGCCCCGACGCCGTGGCGCTGCTGCGCGGCGGCACCGGATACGGGGCGCCGCCGTTCACCGGGCCGATCTTCACCGACGACCTCAGTGGCATGCAGGCGATCACCGACCGCTACGACATCACCGTTGCCGTCGAGACCGCGCTGGAGTCGGGTGTCGACGTCGCCCTGTGGCTCACCACCGACGACGTCCCGCGGGTACTCGATCACCTCGAAAGCGTTGTGGCCTCGGGCAAGCTGCCGCAGCAACGCGTCGACGAGGCCGTGCTGACGGTCGCGCGCGCAAAGGGCGTCATCGCCTGCTGACGCGCGGTCCGCGACAGGGTGTTGGTATTCTTCTCGTCCGCCGGTCGAGCCCGCTTTATTACCGTAGAGTAAGATAGCGGGTTCGACGATGATGGAGGACGAATGGCCGGCGGCACCAAGCGACTGCCGCGCGCAGTGCGCGAGCAGCAGATGCTCGACGCTGCTGTCGACGTCTTCTCCGACAGAGGTTTTCACGAGACGTCGATGGACGCGATCGCGGCCAAGGCGGAGATCTCCAAGCCGATGCTGTACCTGTACTACGGTTCCAAGGACGAACTGTTCGCGGCGTGCATCCAGCGGGAGGGCCTGCGCTTCGTCGAGGCGCTTGCTCCGGCGGGCGATCCGGGGCTGAGCCCGCGCGAACAGTTGCGCCGGGCGCTCGAGGGGTTTCTCGGGTTCGTGGGCAAGCACCGCAAGTCGTGGATGGTGCTGTATCGCCAGGCGATGGGGCAGCAGGCGTTCGTGGGGTCGGTGCAGTCGAGCCGCGACCGGCTGATCGAGCTGACCGCGCACCTGCTCGAGTCCAGCACCAAGGATCCGGAGCCGGGGCAGGATTTCGAACTGATCGCCATCGCCCTGGTCGGTGCGGGTGAGGCCGTGGCCGACCGCGTCGCCGGCGGCGAGATCGAAGTCGACGCGGCCGCAGACCTGCTGGAATCCCTGGCGTGGCGCGGCCTCGCGGGCAAGAAGAAGCCGGAGTGAACGAGACGCTCGTTCGATCAGATCGAACGAGCGTCTCGTTCGTCCCCGTCAGCGCAGCGTCGCGGTGAGGTGCGGGTAACCCTTCTTCGGGTGCTTGATCGACAGATCCCAGCCGTCGCCGGTCTGATCGGCGTACACGTTCAGCGTGGACGGCAGCAGGATCGGCTTGCCGAAGCGCACGCTGTACGTGACGGCGGCCGGGATCCGGCCCTCCACCGAGCCGAGGACGGCGGCAGCACTCCACATGCCGTGCGCGATGGTCTTCGGGAATCCGAAAGCCTTGGCGCCCAACGTCGACACGTGAATCGGGTTCCGGTCACCGGACACCGCGGCGTACTTGCCGATCGTCTTCTGATCGACCCGCAGCGTCCGCAGCGGACGCGGCGGCTCCTCCTCGGCCTTCGGCTCGGGACCGGGCTGACCCGACAGCGACGTCTTCTGCTGCCGCAGGAACGTCGACGTCTGCTTCCATGCCAGTTCGCGTCCGACCCGGATCTCGCTGATCACGTCGATCAGGAGTCCCTTGCGGTGCTCGCGCAGATTCTCCGCGTGCACCGACACGTCCAGGGGCTCGATCACGGAGATGGGACGGAACTGGTCGATGACGTTCTCCGCGTGCACGGAACCGATGGCGGGGAAGGGGAAACCTTCGGACACCATCAGCTTCATCACGATGGGGAACACCAGCGTGAACGGGTACGTGAGCGGCAGGGTGTCGCCGAAACGCAGCCCGGTCACCCGGTCGTACGCTGCGAGGTTGTCGGGGTCCACGCGCACCCCGTTCAGGACCAGCGTCGTGTCCGGGGCGCTGTGCCCGCTCGCGCCGATGACCGGCAGCGCGCTGCGCACGGCACGGGTGTAGATGTCGAGCGTGCCCGGCTTCTCCGTGAGTTGCACGACCTTGCCCGACATCAGGCGCCCAGCAGGCTCTGGCCGCAGACGCGGACGATCTGTCCGGTGACGGCGTTGGACGCGGGGTTCGCGAAGTAGGCGACGGTCTCGGCGACGTCGACGGTCTCGCCGCCCTGCAGCAGGGAGCTCATGCGACGTCCGGCCTCGCGGGTGGCGAACGGGATCGCCGCGGTCATCGCCGTCTCGATGAAGCCCGGTGCGACGGCGTTGATCGTGATCTTCTTCGTCGCGAGCACCGGCGCGGAGGCCTGCACGAGTCCGATGACACCGGCCTTGGAAGTGCCGTAGTTGGTCTGGCCCCGGTTGCCCGCGATGCCGGCGATGGAGGAGACGTCGATGACGCGCCCACCTTCCTTCAGTGCGCCCTTGGCGACGAGGACGTCGGTGATGCGCTGCGGCGCAAGAAGGTTGACGCCGATCACCATGTTCCAGCGGCCCTCGTCCATGTTGGCGAGGGTCTTGTCGCGGGTGATGCCGGCGTTGTGGACGATGATGTCCGCGCCGCCGTGCCGTTCGAGGACGAACTCGGCGAGCTTGTCGGCAGCGTCGTCCGCGGTCACGTCCAGGGCGAGGGACGTGCCGCCGACCTTGTTGGCGGTCTCCGACAGTGCCTCACCGGCGGCCGGAATGTCGGCGCAGATGACGTGCGCCCCGTCGCGGGAGAGGACCTCGGCGATGGTCGCACCGATGCCGCGGGCCGCACCGGTGACGATGGCGACCTTCCCGTCGAGCGGCTTGTCCCAGTCGGCGGGTGCGACGGAATCCTCGGCGCCGACGCGGATGACCTGGCCGCTGACGAACGCGGACTTGGCCGACAGCAGGAAGCGCAGCGTGGATTCGAGACCCGACAGTCCTGCGGAGGCCTTCGGTGAGACGTAGACGAGCTGAGCCGTGGCGCCGCGCTTGACTTCCTTGCCGACGCTGCGGGTGAAGCCCTCGAGCGCGCGCTGGGCGATGTGCTCGTCGACGCCGGACGTCTCTTCGGGGGTGGTGCCGATGACGACGACGCGCGCGGACGGCGCGAGGTTGCGGACGACCGGCTGGAAGAACTCGAACAGCTGCTCGAGTTCGGTGACCGAACCGATGCCTGTGGCGTCGAACACCAATGCGCCGTACGTGTCGTCGCCCGCTCCCGCGGCGGGGTAGTCGGACAGCAGTTCGCGTAACGGCTCGACGAGACGGCCCTTGCCGCCGATCAGGACCGGACCGGCGAGCGGCGGTTCACCGTGCTTGTATCGCCGCAGGTTCTCGGGTCGCGGCAGTCCCGCTTTCGCGGCGATGAACGCGCCGGGGGCGGATGAGAGGAACTGGGAATAGAGGTCGGGAGCTCCCTTGCTGGCTGCCACGGTCCTACCTTCTGTCGTCGTTTGGCGGTCAGTCACCGAGCACCGAGTGAAGTGCGGTGTCGACAATTAACTTACTCCTGAGTAAGAATAGTAGCCAACAGGTAATCGCACCAGATCCTTGGAGACGTCAGTGACCAGCAAAGCTCGCACCAATTCGAACTCCGCAGCGGCGCCGAAGCCAGGCGGAAAGCAGCAGCGTCCCGTCGCGATCGTCGGCGGAAACCGCATTCCGTTCGCCCGCTCCGACCGGAAGTACGCGCAGGCGTCCAACCAGGACATGTTCACCGCCACCCTCGACGGACTGGTGAGCCGCTTCAACCTCCAGGGTGAGAAGCTGGGCCTCGTCGCAGGCGGCGCCGTGCTCAAGCACAGCCGCGACTTCAACCTGATGCGCGAATGCGTCCTCGGCAGCGCCCTCAGCCCGTACACCCCGGCCTTCGACCTGCAGCAGGCGTGCGGCACCGGACTGCAGTCGATCGTCGCCGTCGGTGACGCGATCGCGGCCGGCCGCATCGACGCGGGCGTCGGCGGCGGCGTCGACACCACGTCAGATGCGCCGATCGGCGTCAACGACGAGCTCCGCGAGTTCCTGCTGTCGCTGAACCGCGCGAAGAGCACCGGCGACCGCATCAAGCTCCTCGGCAACGTCCGCCCGTCCATGCTCGGCGTCGAGATCCCCCGCAACGGCGAGCCCCGCACCGGGCTGTCCATGGGCGAGCACGCCGCCATCACGGCGAAGGAATTCGGCGTCAGCCGCGAGGACCAGGACGAACTGGCCGCCGCCAGCCATCAGAACATGGCCGCCGCCTACGATCGCGGATTCTTCGACGATCTGGTGACGCCGTTCCTCGGGCTCACCCGCGACGACAACCTGCGGCCCGACTCCAGCGCCGAGAAGCTGGCCAAGCTGAAGCCGGTCTTCGGTGTGAAGGCGGGCGACGCCACGATGACGGCGGGCAACTCCACCCCGCTCACCGACGGCGCGTCCGCGGTCCTGCTGTCCACCGACGAATGGGCCGCCGAGCGCAAGCTTCCGGTGCTCGCGCATCTCGTCGACTCCGAGACCGCGGCCGTCGACTACATCCACGGCAAGGACGGGCTCCTGATGGCGCCGACGTACGCCATCCCGCGCCTGCTGGCCCGCAACGGCCTCACCCTGCAGGATTTCGACTACTACGAGATCCACGAGGCGTTCGCGTCCGTCGTGCTGGCGACGCTGCAGGCGTTCGAATCGGACGAGTACTGCAAGGAGCGCCTGGGCCTCGACGGCGCACTGGGGTCCATCGACCGCAGCAAGCTGAACGTCAACGGGTCCTCCCTCGCGGCGGGGCACCCGTTCGCCGCGACCGGCGGCCGCATCGTCGCCTCGCTCGCCAAGATGCTGGCGGAGAAGGGCTCGGGCCGCGGCCTGATCTCGATTTGCGCCGCCGGAGGCCAGGGTGTGACGGCAATCATAGAGGCGTGATCCGACTGGCCTTTTCGGTAGCTGGGAGACCGGAAAGGCCAGCGTGCGCGCAGTGCGAGCGGGGATCCGGCAACGAGGGGTGGCCGGATCCCCGAAATCTTTTCCAACAGGTGTAACGCTGGAGATTAGCTGGCGATATCCCTGTCAGCCCCGTGTTGCTGCCTGACCCCCGACCTGGCAGCAGCGCGGGGCTCTTGCATTTCCGGCGGCCGGTACGCTGACGTGGGGGTCTCGACCGGGCCTCGCTCGGATCGGATCGCGCTTGAAATGCAACGAGCACCGACGGCAAGCTGAGGCCCGCACGAAGGACAAGTCGGTGAGAGGGCCACGGTGAACGACGAAGACGGCGACACGGGGAGCAAGGCACCCGAACGGTCGACGCCGGACCCTTCCGCGACGCCCGAGAGTGTCGAACCCGAGAACGTGGCCGATCCGGCCGCTCCGGAACCGGACGAGGAGGCGTCGGCTTCCGAGGCTTCTATGGAACTGCCGAGTGCCGAGGATGCCCCGACAATGCAGCTGAACCTCGGTGACCTGGGAGAACGCTCCGAGGAGCAGGCTTCCGACGCACCGTTATGGGTGGAGCCGCCGGCGAACGAGGACGTCACGCAGGTGATCCCCGCGATTCCGCCGGGTCCCGTTCCCGGGCCGACGCAGGCGTACACCACACCGGCCGACGAGCCGACCGTGGTGGCTCCGGCCGCCGCGGCGCAGGTCCCACCGCAGCCGGAACCGGAACCTTCCGCGCCGGCCGAGCCGTCCACGGAATCGACCACCCGTGCTCCCTGGGTGAAGATCGCAGCAGTCACCGGCGGTGTGATCGCCCTGATCGGCATCGCCTACGCCGCGGACCTCGCGGTGTCCTCCGGAAACCTGCCGCGCGGGGTGACCGTGGCCGGCGTCGACGTGGGCGGTTCGTCCCGCGAGGAGGCCGAGGCCACGCTGCAGGCGCAGGTCGGCCCGCGCGTCGATCAGCCGCTGACGGTGACGGCCGGCGACGTGTCGACGCAACTCGTTCCGTCCGCTGCCGGGCTCGGCGTCGACTGGGAGGCCACCCTCGACCGGGCCGATTCGCAGCCGCTCAACCCGTTCACGAGGCTCACGTCGTTCTTCACCACCGACGAGATCGGTGTGGTGTCGACCCGCGACGAGGCCGTGCTTGCCTCCGCCGTCGACGGCCTACGCGGTGAGACCGATCGCGCGTCCCGCGAAGGAACCGTCGTGTTCGAGGGCGCGACCCCGGTGCCGGTCGACCCGTCGACCGGGCAGAACCTGAACGGTGAGGGTGCCGAGGCGGCGTTGACCGAGAAATGGGCGTTCGGCCGGAGCGTGGAACTGCCCGTCGACGTCGTGCCCGTGACGGTGACGAAGGAAGGCGTCCAGAGGGCGCTCGACGAGGTGGCGGCACCCGCTGCCTCCGCCGATCTGGTGGTGACCGGTCGTGACGGCAAGGTCGCGACCGCGGCGCGTCAGCAGATCGGGTCCATCGTCGGCTTCGAACCGGACGGCAACGGCGGGCTGAAGCCCACCTACAACATCGAGGCTGCCACCGGCATCCTGGCGCCGCAGCTCGTCTCGACGGAGATCGTGCCGAAGGATGCGACGATCACGCTCGACGGCGGATCGCCCACCGTCGTCCCCGCGGTCGTCGGCGACCTGGTGCAGTGGCCCAAGACGTTGGAGACGCTGCCCGAGTTGTTGCGCGGCAACGGTTCTCACACCACCGCTGCGGTCTACGGACCCATCCCGCCCGCCCTCACCACCGAGGCCGCGCAGGCGCTCGGCGTGAAGGAAGTGATCGGCGAGTTCACGACCGGCGGTTTCTCTGCGGCGTCGGGTACCAACATCCGGCTCGCCGCCAGTGAGATCAACGGGGCGCTGATCAAGCCGGGCGACACGTTCTCCCTCAACGGGTACACCGGCCCGCGCGGCACGGCTCAGGGTTATGTCGAGTCGGGCATCATCAACAACGGGCGCCCGGACACCGCCGTCGGTGGCGGTGTCAGTCAGGTGGCGACGACGCTCTACAACGCCGCGTACTTCGCCGGCATGGAGGACGTCGCGCACACCGAGCACTCGTACTACATTTCGCGATACCCCGAGGCGCGCGAGGCCACCGTCTTCGAAGGCGCCATCGACCTGCAGTTCCGCAACACCGCCAAGACGGGTGTGATGATCCAGGCAATCGGCGGCGCCTCGGACCTGACCATCCGGTTCTGGGGAACCAAGTCTGTCGATGTCGACTCGATCACCGGCAACCGGACCAAGCCGACGGAGCCCGACACGGTCACCCTGCCCGTCGGTGATCACTGCATCGCCTCCAGCGGCGCACCGGGATTCACCGCCAGCGACACCCGGGTGATCTCCGATCACGCCAGCGGCCAGGAAATCTCCCGGGACACCAGGACCGTCCGCTACGACCCCGTCCCGATCGTCAAGTGCGAGCCACCCGCCGCCGCACCGAAACCCGACGAGCGCACCCCCGCCGCCTCGCCGGCCCCGTCCACCCCGGCGGAAAGCCCGAAACCCACCACCCCGAAGCCGAATTCGAACGACGGCGAATAGACGCACCACTTCTCGGTTCGTGCACCGCTTTTCGAGCCCGAAAAGGAGAGCGCGAACCGAGAGAGGGTGCGGCTACAGCGACCGCACCGTGAGCGGCTGAGCGGATGGGAGCGGCGCCTGCGTCACCCAGCCTCGTGGCGACGCGGCACGCGCGATCGCGCGGCGGACACGCTCCGCTACCTGCTTCGGCGACTCGAGGTCGTCCCAGGTCCACCGCACCACCTGGAATCCGAGGTCGCGCAGCGCGTCTTCGCGTTGCTTCTCGGCGAAGACCGCGTCGCCGGGCGATTGCCCGGGTTTCAACAGGCGTCCGTACTTGACGCGTCCGTCGAACTCCCCGAGGACGATGCCGTCGAAGTGGAAGTCGACGCGTCCGATTCGCCGCCCATCGGGCTCGAACACCTCACCCTGCTGGAACGGGACGGGGAGCCCGGCATTCCACAACATCACCCGACTCCGTGATTCACCGACACTTCGCTATGCCCGCACACGAAGCGGACGACCCTCCGCGCCGCATCGACGCCGTGACGACGCGCAGCGCGGGTGAGTTCGGCGTCCAGTTCGTCGCGGCCGATGCCGAACCTGCGGACCGCCGCATCACCCACCACGACGGCCTGCTCGAACGGCAGAGTTCTCGCGAGGTCGATCACGGTCCGCGCCGGGAGCGTCAGCGAATGCCCGTCGACCACTGCCACGTGCTCTCCGATCGGGGCACAGTGCACCGTGATCCGCCGCTTGATCCAGCCACCTCCGCGCCGGTTTCTGGAGACGTGCACGCGGTCGAGGGGTGTCTTCCACAGCGGCAGGCCATACACGACGGCTGCGGATTGGTGACTGAGCACCGCGTCGTCCGACACGGCGTGAACTGTCGAGTCGATCAGGAATCGATGACGTTCCTCCTCGCCGAGCGCCGTGTACATCGACGCGGAGAGGTACGCACCGCGGCCGATGCGTTGCCAGTCGCCGCGCGTGTACAGACGTCGGATCTCGTCGTCGCTGTAGCCGCGGTCCAACGCCTCCTGGCGCCGCAGCATCGCCTCCGGGTCATGTTCCATGGGAACGATTCTCGCCGGAGCCACCTGAAGAATCCGGTCCGAAGGACCCGTCTGTGGATGAACTGAGGCTTGTGGACAACTCCCGCACTCTTTCTCGGCTCGCGCACTGCCTGTGGGGGCCGAGAAGATGTGCGTCGACCGAGAAGAAGTGCCGGAGTCCACGTGGTCGGGGCACGAAGAAGCCCGGCGGCCGGGGAAGTACCCTGGCCGCCGGGCGGTGTGAAGCGGATCAGAACGCTGCTTCGTCGAGCTCCATGATGTCGTTGTCGATGTTGGCGACGATGCTGCGGGTGGCGGTCAGCTCCGGCAGGACGTTCTTCGCGAAGAAGGACGCGATGGCGACCTTGCCCTCGTAGAACGCCTTGTCCTTGTCGGAGGCACCCTCGTCGAGGGCCTTGATCGCGATCTCGGACTGGCGGAGGAGCTGCCAGCCGATGAGCAGGTCGCCGACGGACATCAGGAAGCGGACGGAACCGAGGCCGACCTTGTACAGCTCGGACGGCTGCTCCTGCGCACCCATGAGGTACCCGGTGAGGGTGGCGGCCATGGTTTGGACGTCCTCGAGGGCGGTGGCGAGCAGGGCGCGCTCGGCCTTGAGGCGTCCGTTGCCTGCCTCGCTGTCGATGAACTTCTTGACCTCGCCTGCGACGTGGGCGAGTGCCACACCGCGGTCGCGAGCGATTTTGCGGAAGAAGAAGTCCTGCGCCTGGATGGCGGTGGTGCCCTCGTACAGCGAGTCGATCTTGGCGTCGCGGATGTACTGCTCGATCGGGTAGTCCTGCAGGAAGCCGGAGCCACCGAAGGTCTGCAGGCTGTCCGTCAGGTACTGGTACGCCCGCTCGGAGCCGACGCCCTTGACGATGGGGAGCAGCAGGTCGTTGACGCGGAACGCGAGGTCCTTGTCGGCGCCGGACACCAGCTTGGCGGTGGCCTCGTCCTGGTGCGCCGCGGTGTACAGGTACACGGCGCGCAGGCCCTCCGCGTACGCCTTCTGCATGGCGAGGGCGCGACGGACGTCGGGGTGGTGCGTGATGGTGACGCGCGGTGCGGCCTTGTCCGTCATCTGCGTGAGGTCGGCGCCCTGGACGCGTTCCTTCGCGTAGTCGAGGGCGTTGAGGTAGCCGGTGGAGAGGGTGGCGATGGCCTTGGTGCCGACCATCATCCGGGCGTGCTCGATGACGTCGAACATCTGCGCGATGCCGTTGTGGACCTCGCCGACGAGCCAGCCCTGGGCGGGAATGCCGTGGCCGCCGAACGTGACCTCACACGTGGCGGAGACCTTCAGGCCCATCTTGTGCTCGACGTTGGTGACGAAGGCGCCGTTGCGCTCGCCCAATTCGTTGGTCTCGAAGTTGAAGTGCGTCTTCGGGACGAAGAACAGCGACAGTCCCTTGGTGCCGGGGCCTGCGCCCTCGGGGCGGGCCAGAACCAGGTGGAAGATGTTCTCGAACAGGTCGTCGGAGTCGGCGGACGTGATGAACCGCTTGACGCCCTCGATGTGCCAGGAGCCGTCGTCCTGCTTGATGGCCTTGGTGCGGCCTGCGCCGACGTCGGAACCGGCGTCGGGTTCGGTGAGGACCATGGTGGCACCCCAGCCGCGCTCGACGCAGGTGGCGGCCCACTTCTTCTGCTCTTCGGTGCCGTTGTGGAACAGCACGTCCGCGAACGCGGGTCCGGCCTGGTACATGTGCGCGGCCGGCTGGGCGCCGAGGATCAGCTCACCGATGGCCCACACGACGGACCGGGGGACGGGTACGCCGCCGATTTCTTCGGAGAGCCCCATGCGGTACCACTCGGCGTCCCACAGTGCGCGGAACGACTTCTTGAAGGATTCCGGCAGGGTGACGGTGTGGTTCTCGGGGTCGAAGACCGGAGGGTTGCGGTCGGCGTCGGCGAAGGACTCGCCCAGCGGTCCCTCGGCGAGGCGGGCAACTTCGCTGAGCATGTTGCGGACGGTGTCGGCGTCGAGATCGCCCCACACGCCTTCACTCAGCGGCTGCTCGAGACCGAGTACCTCGAAGAGGTTGAACTCCAGGTCGCGGACGTTGCTCTTGTAATGGCCCATGTCTTCTGTCTCTCCCAGTGAGATGGTGCGGTCTATCCGTTAGTACCGCCCAAGTTATTACTCGTCGGTAACATCAGCGATATTACGCCCGATTTACCTGACTGCCAAGACTCGGGCGGTGTGCGACGACGAGCGCGTCGATCGCCGTTCCGGCGTCCGTCTCGCGGAAGCGCCGTTCGGCGACGTCGACGACGAGTCGCCCGTCGAACGAATTCACCACATCGTCTGGCGTGTAAAGGAGTTCAAGGTCCTGGGGACCCCCGACTCCCTGCGACAAGTTAACGGCGTCATGCCCCAAAATCATGAGGATTCCGTCAGGTTTCAGCGCAGATATGGCGCGGTTCACAACCTGCAGACGCTCCTCGGGGGCGAGATGGAGGTAGATCATGAGCACGAGGTCGTACTCGCCGCCGAGGTCCGAATCGGTGACGTCGGCGACGCGGTAGTCGAGCCGTTCCCGGACCGAGCGGGGTGCCTCGGCGGCCACCCGGCGGGCCTTGTCGAGGGCCACGGCCGAGTAGTCGAGCCCCGTCACTTCCCAGCCGCGGGTGGCGAGCCAGTGCGCGTTGCGGCCCTCCCCGCACGCGAGGTCGAGTGCGCGGCCGCGGGGGAGCGAAGTGACCCGCTCGACCACGGCGGCGTTGGGTGGCGCGCCCCACACCAGTTCGCTCTGTGAATACCGTTCGTCCCAGGCAGCTGCATCCATGCCCCGACGCTAGTACGCGGGCTACGGAGTGAGTGTGGTCCGCATGAGGAGCACGTTGTAGTTGTTGTGCACCGTTGTGAGGAAGTAGAGGTCGCGCCCCGACGACCACGGGTGGATGTAGGCGCCGTACGCGGAGGGCAGCTCCCGGGTGTCGACGAGCACCTCCGGTGGGCCCCACGGTCCGGTGACCGACGGTGAGCGGCGCATGACCACCGAGTTGTACTGGTCTGTGGTCAGCAGGATGTATTGACCGAGGTACTCGTTGTACGCGACGGACAATTCGCCGACCCCGCCAGGCATGATCGGCTTGGCGACGTCGGGGTTGCCCTTGATCCACTTGGCGCCGTCGAAGTACTCGTACGCGCCGAGGTCCATGATCTGGGGTTCCGGGACCCGCGCGATGTGGACGAGTCCGCCGCGGCCGGCGGGCGTGCCGTATTGGTAGACGAAGCCGTCGGCCTTGACGAAGGCGCTCATCTGGAAGTTGGCATTGCCACCGACGTTCGGGCGCTGCGTCTCGGGCGCGACGGTCCAGTTCTCGCCGTTGTCCTGTGAGTAGACGAGGCCGGAATAGTTGGTGTCCCACGTTCCCGCCGGTCCCCAGTTCTTCACCGACATCATGCTCAGAACCTGGGTGTTGCCGACGGCGACGCCGGCCGTGGGGATTCGGCTGATCTCGACGAACGGGATCTTCGGACTCGGGACGAGCTCCTTGGACTGGCCGAAGATGTCGCGGGGTGAGCTGTCGAAGTTCATCCCGTCGGAGAGGATGCCGTCGGAGCTGCGGAACAGTGTGCTGCTGCGCCAGGCCCACAGGCTGCCCGACAGCAGGTTGGGCAGCCCGAGCCCGGCGGAGTCGCCGAACGCCGTGAGGACCTGGCCCTGGCCGTTGTCCCACATGACGCCGAGGTCGGTGCCGAGGACGTTGGCGTCCTGGGTTCGGTTCGGACTGAGCATGCCGGTCTGCTGCGCGACCGCCTGGGTGCGTCCGGTGAGGTGTGGAATCCCGTTGGTGCCGTTGAGTCCGGGGATCGGATTGATGGCGTTGGGATTCGCGGCGGCCGGGCCGGCGAATGCGATCAACGTCACGGCTGCGCCGGCGAGCGACGCTGCTGCAAGAGCTCTGGTTCGCTTCACGAAGGACACTCCATCTCTAGCAGCAGGCGGCACGCGTGGCCCGAAGAGACCACTCCCCCTACCGGTGATCAACTGCTGGAAATCGCGAGAAGTCTAACAAGTCTGTTCTTACGAAAGTGTCGGTTTGACCGCACTGTTCGTTTCATGGGCGCCCCCACAGCATCGATGTTACCGACGAGTAACAGGAACCGGTGCTACCCGCTGGGCGGCCGCCGACGTAACGTGTGCTGGCGGCAAGTCCACACTGCGCGTAACCACGCGGGACCTGATGAGGAGATCGATCGATGGGAAAGCAGATTGCCACCGTGGCTGGAGGTCGGCAGTCCGCCCTTCTCGGGCTCGGCGTGTACCGGCCCGAACGGGTCGTCACCAACGACGAGATCTGTGAACTGATCGACTCGAACGACGAGTGGATCCAGTCGCGCTCGGGAATCCGCAACCGGCGGTTCGCGGCGGAGGACGAGAATGTCGTCACGATGTCCATCGCGGCAGGGCGCAAGGCGATCGAAGCGAGCGGGATCGATCCCGAGCAGATCGGGTGTGTCATCGTCGCCACGTCGACGTACCTCCTGCTGACGCCGCCCGCCGCCGCGGTGGTGGCCGACGCGCTGGGCACCAACGGGCCCGGAGCGTTCGATCTCGGCGGTGGTTGTGCCGGCTTCTGCACCGCGCTGACGGTGGCGTCGGATCTGGTTCGCGGCGGATCCGTCGACTACGCCCTCGTGGTGGGTGTCGAGAAGATGAGCATCACCACCGACCCCACCGACCGCGCGACGCGGTTCATCTTCGGTGACGGCGCCGGCGCCGTGGTCGTGGGCAAGAGCGACGTCGCGGGCATCGGTCCGGTGGAGTGGGGTTCGGACGGCGCCCAGGCCGACGCCATCGTGCAGGACCTGGATTGGTACGAATACATCACGACGCCGGGTGCCACGCGTCCGTACATCAAGATGGCCGGTACCGCGGTGTTCCGGTGGGCCGCCTTCGAGATGGGCAAGGTGGCACTGCGGGCGATCGAGAAGGCCGGCATGTCCGTCGACGATCTCGACGCGTTCGTCCCGCACCAGGCCAACTCGCGGATCACCGAGGTGATCGCGCGCAGCATGAAACTCCCCGAGAATGTGCCCGTGTCCGACGACATCGCCGAAAGCGGCAACACGTCGGCGGCGTCCGTGCCGCTCGCGATGGAGGAAATGCTCCAGTCCGGCGCCACCAAGCCCGGCGACACCGCCCTGCTGCTCGCATTCGGTGCCGGGCTGTCCTACGCGGCCCAGGTCGTGACGATGCCGGTACTCGCGAAGAACTGACCCGGTCCCGTCGGGGGCAGGAAAGCAGGGGTCGATGAGCGTCACCCGGCAGTCGGTCACCGTCGCCGTGCTGGTGTCCTGCACCGTGGCCCTCGCGGGCTGCGGCGGCGGGAGCACCGGCGGCGGCAGCACCTCGACGGTGTCCGGCTCTGCGGTGGAACTGAACTCGGGCGGTGACTGCGCCGGCCGCGACGTGATCGTGAACAGGGACGGTGCCGGGGTCGTCCTCGACGGCGAGTGCGGCACCGTCACCATCGAGGCCAACGGCGTCTCGGCGAACGTCGCCATGTCGAACGCGGTCATCGTGCGCGGTCAGGACACCAACGTCGTCGGCGGGCAGACCGGAACGCTCACCATCTCGGGGCGCAGCAACAGTTCCACCATCGACGTCGCCGAGTCGATCGACGTGCAGGGCAACGCCGTGACCGTGCTCGGCAAGCAGGCGGAGCGGATCTCGGTCAGCGGAAGCGGGAACTCCGTGAACGTGGACGACTCCGGTGCGATGACGGTGAGTGGCAACGACAACTTCGTGCGCGCCGTGTCCCTCGACTCCCTCGAACTCACCGGGTCCAACAATTCCGTCGACTGGGATTCCGGTGCGACGGCCCCGGCGGTCGACACGGGATCGGAGAACCGGCTCACCCCACCTGGCGCGTGATCACCGGGCGCCGCAGCTGGTGAGCACTGTGGCCATCGCATCGCGCTCGGGCGGCGTCACCCAGAGTCGGTACGCCACTTTCACTTCCACCTGACGCGCCACGTAGGTGCAGCGGTACGCCGCCAGCGGGGGCAGCCACGTCGACGCGTCGGCATCGCTCTTGCGCTGATTGGTGGGTCCGTCCACCGCCTGCAGGTTGCGGGGATCGTTCGCAAGGTCCGCCCGCGTCTGCGCGTCGAGGAGTTGAGCGCCCTTCTGCCACGCGTCCGACAGTGCCACCACGTGATCGATCTGCACGTCGTCCGACGTCTTCGTCCCGCGGGTGAACGCAATGATGGTGCCCGTGTAGAGGTCCCGTAACGTGCCCGTCTGCACTACGCAGTTGCGGGTGCGGTCCCGTGAGGTGATGTCGACTAGGTCGCGTCGCAGGATGTCGTTGCGGGTGTCGCAGCCGTTGCGTCCGAGTTCGACCGACACGTTGTCGGTCCAGCTGGCGCCGAACAGTTCCCGGTCGTATCCCGTCTTGGGTGCCCGGCCCTTCACCTCGAGGGTGGACAGCTCGGTGAACGCCGTCTGTATCTGTTGTGCGTCGGTGACTTCCGAGGGTGCAGCCGGTTCGGTTCCGGCGGCGAGGGTGTCGTCGGGGTCCGGGGAGAGCATCGCGACAAGTACGACGACGAGCAGCCCGGCGAAGATCCAGGGCCACTTGGTGCGGATGGTCGTGATGATGGAGCCGGTGTTCGGTACCGCAGAGCGGGGCATGAATCTCTCCTGAAATCAACGCTGTTCGTCATTTCTATCAGGAGTTGCCCCGCGGGCCGGTGATCGGCCCGGGTTTACGTCGTGGTGCCCTGCAGCAGGGGAATCAGCAACTCGTCGTCGGTGAGGGCGCCGTGCTGCCCGGGGAGAGCGGACAGCCTCGACTCCGCCTTGCGCCGGACCACCGCGACGCCGCCCTGTGCGATGGCGACGACATCTCCGATGCGGCCCTGCACCTCGGATCGCACGGCCGGCCCGAACAGTCCCGCGGTGACGGCCTCGTCCCTCGTGCCGATCCACATGCGTTGTCCCAGTTCGCTCCTCCACCGGGCGGCGACGTCGTGCCCGGCTCCGGCTCGGGTGTGGACGTGCCTGCACCGCGGTTCGCCGGCGAGCGCCACCACGTCGTCCGACAGGGCGGGAGTGGCGTCGAAGTCGATCTTGTCGGCGTCGTCGACGGTGACCATTCCGTGGTCGGCGGTGACGTAGAGAGTGGTGTCGGGTTGTGCCGCCGCGAGTCCGGCGGCGAGCCTCTCGACGAGCCGGTCGACGAGGGTGACCTGGTGCAGCCAGGATTCGGATCCCGGTCCGTAAATGTGCCCGAGCGTGTCGATTTCGCTGAGGTAGCAGTACGTGAGGGTCCGTTCGCCCGCCTGGGCCGCGGTGACGACGTGCGCGATCAGGTCACCGTACGCGTGTATTCCTGCGAACGTGCCGCCGCGGAGGACGGCGCGGGTGAGCCCGGACCCGTCGAATTTCGCGGGAACCACCGTCGTGCACGTGATACCGGCTGCCGCGGCGCGTTCGAACACGGTCGGTGCGGGCTGGACGACCTCGGGCACCAGCCGGGTCAGTTCGTCGCCCTTGTGGCCTGCGCGCCACGACAACCAGTTGAGCGTGCCGCGAACCTCACGAACGTATGACTGGTAGCCGGTGATGCCGTGATCGCCGGACGGCAACCCCGTGCCGAACGACGCGATACTGGTGGCGGTCGTGGTGGGGAAGCCCGCCCGGATCGGCCGTCCGGTCAGGCTGTCGAGAAACGGGGCGTGTTCGCGGTGGCGGCGCAGCAGTGTCCAGCCGAGTCCGTCTATCAAGAACACCACGGTGTGCCTGCTGTCCGGGAGGTGCAGCCGGTTGGGTTCGCCGGCAACGCCCAGTGAGGCGAGGACGGACGGCATCAGGGCAGACAGCGTGGGCTGCGAATACACGTCGAGCGGGGGCGCCGTAACGGTCATGACTTCCACTATGGTGGATCGGCCCGGCCTGCACTATGGGGTATCGGCTCGGACTGCACCATGCGGTATCGGCTCAGCCGACGCGGTGATACAGGTCCACGGGCTGGCCGTCGGACGGGAACGGCAGCGAGGTGTAGTTGAGGGGTGCGACGTAGCCGGGGCTCACCTGCCAGTCGAATCGCTGCAGCAGGTGGTGCATGACCGTCTTGATCTCGGCGCCCGCGAAGTGCATCCCCAGGCATTTGTGCACGCCGCCGCCGAACGGCTCCCACGCGAACCGGTGAACCTTGTCCTCACGGCGTTCGGGTGCGAACCGTTCGGGGTCGAACCTTTCCGGATCGGGCCAGTACTCGGGCATGTGATGGGTGAAGTGCACGACCACCGACATGTACGTGCCCCGGGGGATGTAGTGGCCGAGTACCTCGGTGTCCTCGACGGCGCGGCGAGCGACCACCGGGACCGGCGGAACGAGGCGCAGGCATTCCTTCATGACGAGGTCGAGGTCGGTCAGTTCGTCGAGTTGACCGTAGGTCGGGGTGGACGTTCCCAGCGCCGCCGACTGCCGCCTGCACCGCTCCTGCCAGTCTGGGTGCTGACCGAGGTACTGCATCATCGTCGACAGCGTGATGGTGGACGTGTCGTGCGCGGCCATCAGCAGGAAGATCATGTGGTTGACGACGTCGTCGTCGCTGAACCGTTGCCCCTCTTCGGATTCGATGTGGCACAGCGCGGAGAACAGGTCGTCGCCGGCACCCCCTCGACGCGCGGGCAGATAGCGGCGGAAGAACTCCTCGAGTCGTGTGCGCCCGTCGATGCCACGCTTCCATCGCGTTCCGGGCAGCGGATACCGCACCACCGACGTGGCGGCCTGCACACAGTCGATGAAGGCCTTGTTGATCTCGGCCATCTCCCGGGGCGTCGACCCCTCGGCGCCGCCCATGAAGATGCTCGTGGCGAGATCGAGTGTCAACTCCTTCAGCGCGGGATACGCGGCGAAGCCCGGGGTGGGCTGCCAGGCGTCGAGCCCCTGCTCGACGGCCGGATGGAGTGCCTCGGTATAGCGCGACAGCCGGTCGCGGGTGAAGGCCTGCTGCATGATTCGCCGGTGGGCGAGGTGTTCGTCGCCGTCGAGGAGCATCAGCCCGCGGTGGAAGAACGGCCCGATCAGCACGCTCCATCCGTCGCTGTTGACGAAGGCCCGGTCCTTGTTCTGCAGCACCGTCTGGCAGCCGTCCGGTCCGAGCACGGTGACCCACCGTTTGCCGGCCATGCTCAGCCACGACACGGGGCCGTAGCGATCCCAGCGACTCTGCAGCAGTCCCATCGGGTCGCGGAAGTAGTCCAGCGAGTGTCCGATGACGGGGAATCCGGCATTGCCCGAGATGGGTTGCAGGGTGCTTTGCGGTGGGGGAGCAGCGAGAACTTTGGGCATCGGCCCTCCTCGTCGGCGTATGTGACAGGACCCTCTGTCAGATGTGTGTAGTGTGCGTCACACCAGTGGGTCTGTCAACATCGAGTCATGAGTCAGCCGGCGCGCCAGTACCGCGGTCGAAGTTCGGAGGAACGGGCCGCGGACCGCCGCGCGCGCCTGCTCGAGGCGGGACTGCAGGTGTTCGGCACCGTCGGCGGCGAGAAGGCGACCATGACCGCGATCTGCGCCGAGGCGAAACTGACGGAACGCTACTTCTACGAGAGCTTCCGCAGCCGGGACGACCTGCTGGTACAGGTGATCGAGGGCATCGCCGCGGAGATCGGGGAGGCCGCGCGGGTCACCCTCCAGACCGTGACCGGCGACCCCGAGGTGCGGGCGCGGGCGGCGATCGCGACGTTCGTCGACATCCTGACGGCGGACCCGCGGAAAGGGCGGGTGTCGATCATCGAATCGGCGGGCGCCGAACCGCTGCGGACGCGACGGCGCGAGTTGTTGCGGGCGTTCGCCTCGCTGGTCGCGGAGGAATCGAAGGAACTCTACGGCGACCGGGCGTGGTCGTCGCCGCAGGACGAGATCACCGCGCTGCTGTTCGTGGGTGGGCTCGCGGAACTCATCACAGCGTGGCTGAACGGCGAGATCGAGGTGTCTCCCGAGCAGATCGTCGATGCCGCGACCTACCAGTTCACGTCCACCGCACACCGCTGAGCGGGTCCCGGTCGGAAACGTGACGGGTATCACGTGCGAAGCTGTGGGCATGGTGGACATCGCACGCCCGCAGTTGGAGGGCACGGTCGCGGTAGGCGAGGGGCGTCGGCTCGGCTTCGCGGAGTTCGGTTCGGCACAGGGCAGGGCGGTGTTCTGGCTGCACGGCACACCCGGAGCGCGTCGTCAGGTGCCGATGGAGGCGCGCGCGTTCGCCGAACGCGAGCACGTCCGGCTGATCGGGATCGACCGGCCGGGGGTCGGATCGTCGACGCCGCACCGCTACGGCGCCGTGATCGACTTCGCCGAAGACCTGCGCACGGTCGCCGACACGCTGGGCATCGACCAGATGGCCGTGGTCGGCCTGTCCGGCGGCGGCCCCTACACGCTGGCCGCGGCGTACGCGATGCCCGACCGCGTGGTCGCGACCGGCATCCTCGGGGGAGTCGCGCCGACGAAGGGTCCCGACGCGATCCGCAGCGGGTTGATGGATCTCGCCGTCCTGGCGGCACCGGTGCTGTCGGCGGGAGGTGTCCCCGTCGGGTTGGCGGCGAGTTCCGTGATCAGGCTGGCGAGGCCGTTCGCGTCGCCGATCATCGACCTGTACGGGCGGCTGTCTCCGGAGGGCGACCGCCGTCTGCTCGCGCGGCCGGAGTTCAAGGCGATGTTCCTCGACGATCTGCTCAACGGCGGCCGCAAGCAGCTCAGTGCACCGTTCGCCGACCTCGTCCTGTTCGCGCGGGACTGGGGATTCCGGGTGAACGCGGTGAAGACCCCGGTGCGGTGGTGGCACGGCGACTGCGACCACATCATTCCGCTCCGGCACGGACAGCACATGGTGTCGCTTCTTCCCGACGCCGAATTCCACACGATGCACGGGGAAAGCCATCTCGGGGGCCTGGGCATGTCGGAGGAGATTCTCCGCGCGCTCCTCGACATCTGGGACGCCAAGGAGGCGCAGGCACCGTTCGGCCCGGCGTGACGGTGGCGCGGTCTGCGCGCCACCGTCACCGGGTCAGGACTGCAGGGTCGTGATCTGGAAGGTGGCGCCGAGGGGGTCGGCGACGGACGCGAGCCGCCCGAATGGCGTGTCCTCGGGTTCGCGCCGGACGCTGCCGCCCAGTTCGGTGACCTTCGCGACGGCTACATCCGTGTCTTCGACGCCGATGTAGAACTGCCAGAACGAGGGGACGCCTTCGGGGAGGAACGAGTCGGCGTCCATGACTCCGGCCACGGTGCGGTCGCCGAGGTTTGCCTGTGAGTACCGGAATTCGTCTGTGTCGCCGAGAGTCTGATAGGTCCAGCCGAACACGTCCGCGTAGAAGGGGAGCGCCGCCGCGTAGTTTCGCGACAGCGTTTCGTGCCAGACGGGCGCGCCGGGTTCGTCCACGAGACCGAAGCCGTCGTGCCCATCGGCCTGCCACACGCCGATGACGGCGCCGGCCGGATCGCCGAGGATGGCCATTGTGCCCTGGTCGCCCACGACCATCGCTGGCATCATCACCTGGCCGCCCGCCTCGGCCGCCTTCGCCGCGGTGGCCTCCGCGTCCTCGGACGCGATGTACGTGGTCCACACGTTGCCGTACGGGTTGCCCTGCTGTTGCGGGCCAAGGCCCGCAATGGGTTTGCCGTTCATGCTGAAGATGGAGTAGCCGCCGTACTGCGGATCGTCGTTGGTGTCGGACCTCCACCCGAACAGCCCGGTGTAGAACGGAATGACCTGTCGTGGGTCGGAACTGGTGAGATCGATCCAGCAGGGAGCGCCGGTGAGGGACGGACGGTCGGGCATCTCGGTCTCCTAGGGCATAGTCGGTGTGGTGCCGGTCACAAACCTACGCGTCCCGCCGACCTGCCGCCGGTCCGCGGTGCGCTGTGGAAGACTCTGCCCATGTCTGCGAGCGAGAACCAGGACAGTCCGGGCCGGGCCCGCCAGAATCTGATCTACCGCGACGGGGTCCTCGGCCGCACACCCTCCGTTCCCACCGACTTCGACACGCTGGAGCGACGTGCGCGGAGGAAGATGAGCGCGAAGGGGTGGGCCTACGTCCACGGCGGCGCGGGGCTGGGTCGCACAATGCAGGCCAACCGCGATGCGTTCGACAAGTGGCAGATCGTTCCCCGGGTGCTGCGCGACGTCTCGAAGCGCGACATCGGGGTCGAGTTGTTCGGGCGCAGGATTCCGGCCCCGGTGCTGCTCGCCCCGGTGGGCGCGGCCGAACTGGCCAGGCCCGAGGCGGATGTGGCGATCGCCGCCGCGGCCGCCGAACTGGGTGTGCCGTACATCTTCTCCAATCAGGGCTGCGCACCGATGGAGGAGAGTGCGGCGGCGATGGGCGACGCGCCACGGTGGTTCCAGCTGTACTGGAGCACCGACGACGATCTCGTCGACAGCCTGCTCCAGCGCGCCGAGAACATTCGTGCGGACGCCGTCGTCGTCACCCTCGACACGACCATGCTCGGCTGGCGCCCGGAAGACCTCAACCTCGGGTCGCTGCCCTTCGCGCAGGGGCAGGGGATCGCGCAGTACACGTCCGATCCGGTGTTCCGCCGAATCGTGCACGAGCGGATCAAGGCCGCCGCCGGCAAGGCGGACGTCGAGGTGACGCTCGGCGCGATCCGGTCATTGGTGTCGATGACCCGGCGCTTCCCGGGCCGATTCCTCGACAACCTGCGGTCGCCGGAACCGCGGGCCGCCGTGGAGACGTTCCTCGACATCTACTCCCGGCCGTCGCTGAGCTGGTCCGATATCGAGACCCTCCGCAGCAGGACGTCGCTGCCGATCCTCCTCAAGGGCGTGCTCCACCCGGACGACGCCAGGCGGGCGCTCGACGCCGGGGTGGACGGCATCGTCGTATCGAATCACGGTGGGCGGCAGGTGGACGGCAGCGTGTCGTCGCTGGACGCCCTCGTGGACATCGCGCCCGTCGTCGACGGCAGGCTGACGCTGCTCCTCGACAGCGGAATCCGCACGGGAGCAGACGTCTTCAAGGCCCTCGCCCTCGGTGCGGATGCGGTGACGCTCGGCCGGCCCCACCTGTACGGCCTGGCCCTCGCAGGTCAGGCCGGTGCGCGGGACGCCACCGCCAACGTGATCGCCGAGTTCGACCTCACGATGGGTCTCAGTGGCCTGACGTCGGTGGCAGAGATCGACCGGGACGCCCTGCGCAGGGCGTAGACGCGTCAGAGTTCGGCGATCGTGATGATCCCGTCCTGAAGCGCCCGCACCAGCAGCGCAGTCTTGGTGGACGCGTCACGTCCGACCAGCGCGTACTTCTCGCGGATGCGGGTCAGGTGCGTGTTGACCGTTCCGAGCGCGATGTGGAGGTCGGCGGCGACGGCAAGCTTGGAGTCGCCGCGCAACCAGTGGCGGAGAACCTCGATCTCGCGAGCCGACAACGCCGGCTTCGGATAGGTGCGGGTGACGGGCGGTTCGTCCGTGTGAGGGGGGTGCCCGAGTGCGTCGGGTGCAGTGGTCATGCCGGTCTCATCTTTCTGACATGTACGAAAGAGCTACAGGTACCCGACGTCCCTGCAGGCAGTTCAGGTTAACCCGTGGCGGCGGCACGTGTCGCGCCAGGCCCGGATCAGCTCTCACAGCCGACGCCGTCGCCGTCGCGATCGAGGTGGGTGCCGTAGCCTGGCTCGCCGATGTGGACCGGCGCGGCACCGGCCGCCTTGGCCGCCGAACAGTTCTTGTAGTAGACGTCGCTCGGCGGTGCCGGGTCGACGAACGGGACGGGTGCGGGCGCGGGCGCCGGAGCGGGAACGGGCGCAGGTGCCGCTTCCGGGACCGTGCCGGTGCTCGGAGCGGGCGCGACGGCAGGCGTCGCCGCCCCGCAGTCCTGGAGAATCCGGGCGATCGCATCGTGCTCGGCCTGGGTCACCCACAGCCCGTACGCGGCCTTGACCTCCACCTGATCGGCCACGTAGGTGCACCGGTAGCTCTTGTTCGGGGGCAGCCAGGTCGCGGCGTCACCGTCCGATTTCTGCTGGTTGGTGGGGCCGTCGACGGCTTTCAGATTCCGCGGATCGTTCGCGAAGTTCACCCGGGTGGCGGTGTCGAGTTGCTGCGCCCCCTTCTGCCAGGCGTCGGAGAGCGCGACGACGTGATCGATCTGCACGGCATTCGACGTGCCCTCACCGCGGAGGAAGGAGATGGTGTTGCCGGTGTACGGGTCGAGCAGCGTTCCGGTCTGTACCGCGCAGTCGCGGGTGCCCGCCTTGAACACGACCTGTTCGAGGTCGCGCCCGAGGATGTCGTTCCGCGTGTCGCATCCGTTGTGGCCGCCCTCGACCGTGACGTCGTCGGTCCACGCCTGGCCGAAGAGATCCCGGTCGTAGCCGGTTTTCGGTGCGCGTCCCTTGATCTCGAGGCCGGCGAGTTGCTGCAGCGCGGCGGTCGCGTCGGCGGCGGGTTCGACCGGCGAGAGAGCGAGCGCAGACGAAACCGGTACCGGTGTCGACGAACTCGACGCGGCGCGCACGGTCGTCGAAGCGGCGACCGTGGGTGTCACGGACGCGGATACCGCTGTGGCCTGGGCCGATTGGTCGTCCTGCCCGGGGCTGAGGAACGAGACCACGGCCACGACTACGACGATCCCGCCGGTGATCCAGGGCCACTTCTTGCGTGTGGCAGGTGATGAGGGCGGGGGAAGCGTCATGCCGGTCCTTCAATGAACGTGGGGTGTCGGAATGTTCATCGTGCGGAAGGGCTCTTCCGTTACTCGGCATCGCGGGAACTGTTAGCATGCCCGGGACCGGAATTCGTGCGGGTGGAGGGCGGTGGACGGTCGTGACACGACATTTCTTTCGGGGGAAATTGCGAACAGCGGCTTTGACGGCCGTGACCGTGATCTCTCTCTGTCTCGGCGGCACCGTCGCGGCGGCCGATCCGGTCGTCGACACCGGTCAGGCGCTCGGTTCCGCGGTGACGCCGAACGGTTCGACGCTCGATCACGTCACCGTGATCGACCCGAGACATCTGACGCTGCACGTCTTCTCGGCGTCGATGCAGAAGGTTGTTCCGGTGTACGTGCAGCGTCCTGCCGACACGAGCGTGCCGAGGCCCACGCTGTACTTCCTCGACGGCCAGGTCCGCCGGGAGAAGACCGACGTCGAAGAGTTCCTGGCCGACCAGAACGTGAACGTCGTCAGCCCTTCCGGCGGCGAGAACGCGTATTGGACGGACTGGAAGAGCCCCGACCCGGCGATGGGGGTGAACAAGTGGAAGACCTTTATGACTCAGGAACTTCCGCCGGTCGTCGACGTGGCTCTCGGCACCAACGGAGTCAACGCGCTCGCCGGCATGTCACGAGTGGGCACCGCGGCTCTGCAGTTGGCGATCGCCGCCCCGGGCCTGTTCCGCGGCGTAGCCGCCTACAGCGGTTGTGCTCTGACCAGCGATCCGCTCGGTCAGCTCCTCATCAAGATCACCATGGACAACTACGGCGACGGCAATCCGGTCAACATGTACGGCGAGGCGGACGATCCCGCGTGGGCGGCGAACGACCCTTACGTTCACGCCGCCGAACTGCGCGGAACGGAACTGTTCCTCTCCAACGGAAACGGTCTGCCGGGACGACACGAGACCCTGGACGGCCCCGGGATCGACGGGGACGTCGCTACGCTCGCGCGTCAGATCTACGCCGGTGGTCCCATCGAAGCGGTGACCAACTACTGCACCCATCGGTTCACGGACCGCCTGGGCGAACTCGGAATACCTGCAACCGCGAGTTTCCGTAACTCGGGCACACACTCGTGGGGATACTGGCAGGACGACCTTCACGATTCCTGGCCGGTGCTGGCTCGGGCGCTGGGAGTGTGAGCGAAGTTCCTCCGGTGTTTCCCGGCGGCGAGGTCACCGACGACCTCGAGATCACGCGGTCGCTCGTCGTTCCGGCCGCCGAGTTGCAGTGGCGGTTCTCCCGTGCCGGCGGTCCCGGCGGCCAGGGAGTCAACACCACGGACTCGCGGGTGGAGTTGCGGGTGAACCTGTGGACGTTGTCGACTCTGTCGCCCGCGCAACTCGAACGCATGCAGGTTCGGCTGGGACACAGGCTCGTTGACGGGGTGGTCACCGTGACGGCGTCCGAAACCCGTTCGCAGCTGCGCAATCGGCGCGCGGCCCGGGCCCGGATGGCGGCGCTGCTGCGCGCCGCTGTCCTGGCGGAAGCCCGCACCCGGCGCCCGACCAAGGCAACCAAGGGCTCGCACCGACGAAGACTCGACGCCAAGAAGCAACGCGGCCAGACCAAGAACCTGCGGAGGAAGCCGGACATGTAGGGGGTTTCACGCGCCGGGAAATGGGGAACCTCCCGGATGTGTCGACCCCTCGTGTGCCGGAAGATGAGTACGGAAGCGCCGTGCCGGACGACCGGAGGCGGCGAGGTCGGGGGATCGAGGGTCACATGAGTGTGCTTGACGAGGAATTACATTCGGCAGCGGCGGGGGATCGCAAGGCCGTCGAGACGGTGATGACAACGCTGTGGCCGCAGGTGGTGCGCTATTGCCGCACCCGCGTGGGGAATTCCACCCAGGTCACGCGGCCGGCGGACGAGGTGGCTCAGCGGGCGCTGCTCGCGGTGGCGCGGGAACTTCCGGCTCTCGCTCGCAGTGACCATCCCGTCCGCGACGTGTATCGCGTGGTGAGCCGGACCGTCGCGGACGCGCGCGGCGGCGCGGCCGGAAGTCCCGACGTCCCGGCGGAAGTGGCCGTGCTGCTGCACCATCTCGATGCCACCGCCCGGGAGATCGTCCTGCTGCGGGTCATCGACGGGCTGTCTGTGCACGACACCGCGGGCGTTCTCGGGCTTCCGGTGGGCCGGGTCCTCGTCGTGCAGCACGAGGCACTGCGGAGTCTGCGGGCGAAGGTGGCCTGATCGGCGTCAGCGCCGGCCGGACAGGACGCAGAACTCGTTGCCCTCGGGATCGGCGAGCACCACCCAACTCTGCTCGCCCTGACCGACATCCGCGTGCCGGGCGCCGAGCGCGAGAAGCCGTGCGACCTCGGCCTGCTGATCGTCGGGCCGGAAGTCGAGATGCAGGCGGTTCGGTATCTGCTTCAGGTCCGGAACGGCCACGAACAGCATTTCCGGGTGGCTGTCGGCCCGGGGCCGGATGTGGACGTCGCCGTCGGAGTCGGTCACGGCACCCCAGCCCAGGGCCTCGGCCCACCAGCGTCCCAGGGCTGTCGGATCGAGAGCGTTGACTACCACGGCTTCCCAGTGCAGTCCCATGCGTCAACGGTACGGGGAGCGGCGGACGCCCGTCACCGATTCACTGCAGCGTCGGATCGATCGGTTCGACGCCGAGGCGTTCGGCGTACTGCTCGTTGAGTGCGCGCCAGCCGTAGTTCATCGCGTCGGCGCCGACGATCGGTCCGATCGGCTTGCCGTCGAGCAGGGCCTCGGCGACGTCCAGGCACATGTGCCATCCAGCGGCCGTCATCTCGGCGGTCCGCTGGTCGTCGAGCGTGTGGCGCAGGGTCAGTCGCGTGCCCGCGCCGGTTTCCTCGATCGTCCAGAGCAGGACGTCGTCGCCCCAGGCGTGTTCGAGGACGTGGGGTGAGTCGGCCCGGGTCACGGTGCCGTCGAGTTCAGTGCGGTCCTGCCCGTCGACCATGATCAGGGTCGCGGGACCGACCGTTCCGAGGTTCCGGTCCGCGGTGTACGGCGCCCACTGCGGAAGTTCGCCGGGGTCCGTGAGCGCGGTCCACAGCGCCGACGGCGAGTGGGTGAAGTCGCGAACGAAGGTCAGAGCCCATCGGGTGCCGTCGGGGCGTGCTTCGACGTGCTGCAGTGGGCCTGGGCGGTAGTCGCGTCGTGCGTCTGATTCGGTCATGACGGGGTCTCCTTCTGAGCGAGGTGCCGCTCGAGCGCATCGAGGTGATTCGTCCACAGCCGGCGGTAGGGCTGCAGCCACGCGTCGAACTCGTCGAACGGTTCGCGGTGCAGGCTGTAGATGCGCTGCTGGGCCGCGGTTCGGCAGGTGACGAATCCGGCCTGTCGCAGCACCCGCAGGTGTTTGGACACGGTCGGCTGGGGCAGGGCGAGTTGGTCGACGAGTTCGCCGACGCTGGCGTGGCCGGCCCGCAGCCGTTCGAGGATCCTGCGGCGCTGTGGTTCGGCGACCACGGTGAACACGTCCGGTGCCATGACCCGAGTATGCGCCTACGCGTATATACGCGTCAAGGAATATGAATGTCCGGTTGCGGCATGAACGCGATCGACAGCAGGGACCGGACGAACTCGCGCAGAGCCAGCTCGTCGGACGTGTCCACGATCCCCTCCGTGATGATGAGCGAGCCGATGATGCGGAACGCCCACTCGGAGATGGCGGTGACGCTCACGCCCGACAGTTGGTCGGGCGAGAACAGGCGCTCGAAGTGGGGAGTCAGCAGTTGTGACCCGAGTTCGATCATCGGCTTCGCCTTGACCGTGAACCAGGGGAGCACGACGTCGGGGTCGTCGCGCAAACCCTTCTGCAGCAACCGGTGCCCGCGTGCGTACTGGACGGCGAACACGACGGCGTCGACGAATCGCACCTGGAGTTGGCTCTGCTGTCCCCGCAGCACCGGGTCGAGCACGACGAAGAATCGCGAGATCTCCCGCTGGAATAGGGCCTCGAGGATGGCGGACTGGTCGCCGACGTGTTTGTAGAGCGTGGGCCGGGACAGTCCCGCTCGCTCGGCGATGACCGCGTGAAGCCGGGTGCTGTATCCGAGTTCGATCAGGCACTCCTCGGCCGCGTCGAGGATCCGTTCCCGGAGTTCGCCGGGGGTCGGCGTCGTCGGCTGCGTCCTCACGGCCCTGATTGTGCTGTTCGGGTGTGGTGGGCGCAAACAGAAGCCGCAAATGTGAACTCGAGTCACAGATAACCATTGACCTGCGTCACACCCGGGTTTACGTTTTACCTACAAACGGCAACGAGATGGAATCGCGCTCGACGAAGGGAACTGCGATGTCTCAGCGTTCACACACGATCGACCGGGAGGAAGTCGCCGGCCGGCTCCTCGCCGGCTCCGTCAAGCGTTCGTACGCCCCCGTCGTCGACATCGACTGGGATGCGCCCCTCGAGGACGGCAAGTACTTCCTGCCGCCGCAGGTCCTGTCCCTGTGGGGAACCGAGATGTGGGACCGGATGGGCGAGGCGCAGCGTATCGAACTGTCCCGGCAGGAATCGGCGAACATCCTCAGCGTCGGAATCTGGTTCGAGAACATCCTCAACCAGGCGCTCCTGCGCGCGCTGCTGCACAACGATCCGAGCTCGCTGCACACCCGGTACATGCTGACCGAGATGGGCGACGAATGCAGGCACATGACGATGTTCGGGCGCGCCATCGAGCAGATGGGCGCCAAGCCTTTCCAGCTCCGGTGGTATCAGGCCGTCGTGGTCAACGTGCTGCCCAAGACATTTCGCGGGACCATGCTCTGGGTGGCCGCGCTGATCGGTGAGGAGATCTTCGACGCCACGCAGCGGCGCGTCCTCGAGGATCCGCAGTTGCAGCCGATGATCTCCCGGCTGATGCGGATCCACGTCACCGAGGAGTCCCGGCACATCCGATTCGCACGCGAGGGGGTGCGTCGCCGCGTCGCGGAAGGCCACCGGATCGACCGGCTGTGGGTCGGGACGCTGCAGGGGATCGGCGGCCCGCTGTTCCAGCGGCTGTTCACCAACCCGGTCATGTACGAGCGGGCGGGTCTGGATCCGAAGGAAGCGCGTCGACAGGCACTGGAAAATCCGAACTTTCGCGAGAATCAACGACGCGGGTTCGAGTCGCTGGCCGCGTTCCTCGAAGAGAACGGCCTGATGCGAGCGACCTCCCGCGCGCTGTGGCGACGCGGGGGATTTCTGTGACACCCGGGATCACCGAGCCGGACGTCCTCGTCGTCGGAACCGGATTCGCCGGATTGTGCATGGCGATCAAGCTGAAGGAGGCGGGGCAGGAGAGCTTCGTCGTTCTCGAGAAGGCCGATCGGGTGGGCGGAACGTGGCGGGAGAACACGTATCCCGGGTGCGGCTGCGACGTGATGTCGCTGATGTATTCGTTCTCCTTCGCGCCCAACCGGAAATGGACCCGGATGTACGCGCGGCAGCCCGAGATTCTCGACTACATCGAACGGGTGGTCCGCGACTACGACCTGACGCCCCACATCCGGTTCGGCGCCGAGGTGGTCTCCTACGAGTTCGACGAGACCACCGACCGGTGGCGGGTGGAGACCCGGTCGGGTTCCGTCCATCATCCCCGCATCGTCGTCGCCGGTCCGGGTCCGCTGCACAAACCCAGCGTCCCGGATTTTCCCGGCCGGGAGTCGTTCTCGGGTGCGGCATTCCATTCCGCCGAATGGGATCACTCGGTCGACGTGACCGGCAAGCGGGTGGCGGTCATCGGCACGGGAGCCAGTGCCGTGCAGTTCGTTCCGGAGGTCGCGAAGACGGCCGCGCACGTCGACGTCTTCCAGCGGACTCCGCACTGGATCCTGCCCAAGCTGGACCGCCCGATCACGGCCGGTGAGAAGGCGGTGTTCAAGGCTGTTCCCGGAGTCCAGAAGGCCTACCGCGGCGCGATCTACTGGAGCCACGAATCGCTGATCGCCGGTTTCCTGCACCCGCGACTGATGACGGTGCTGGAGTCGGCCGCCCGGGGGCTGTTGCGGAGGCAGGTGCAGGACCCTGCGCTGCGTGCCACCCTGACCCCCGACTACACCATCGGGTGCAAGCGAATTCTGGTGTCCAGCAATTTCTACCCCGCACTGCAACGCGAAGACGTCGACCTGGTTACCTCGGGTATCTCGCAGATCACCGCGCGCGGGATCCGCACCGAGGACGGAAGGATGCACGAGGCGGACGTCATCGTCTACGGCACGGGATTCGCAGTCGGCGACCGATTCGAGAACGAGCACATCGTGGGCCGCCGCGGGCTGACGATCCAGCGGGCGTGGCGCGACGGGATGGAGGCGTACCTCGGTGTCGCGGTGTCGGGGTTCCCGAATTTCTTTCTCATGATGGGGCCGAAGTCCGGGGGTGGCAATCAGTCGATCGTCTTCGTCATCGAGGCCCAGGCGCACTACATCACCCGATGCCTGGCGCTGATGAAGAAGCGCGACGCGACGCGGATCGAGGTGCGTGCGGGCGCGCAGCGCGAGTTCAACCGGGTGGTCCACCGCAAACTCGCGGGCTCGGTGTGGAATTCGGGCGGGTGCGACAGCTGGTACCTCGATTCGACCGGCCGCAATCGGGCGGCGTGGCCGGGTTCGAGCGCGTCCTACTGGCGGCGCATGCGCACCCCCGACGACCGGCACTTCGAGCTGAGTTCGCTCGCGGCGCGCGAGGACGACACGCAGTACCGGGGGCCCGGTGTGCTCACGTCCGGCGACCTGACGGTGGCCGTCGAGGTCTTCCTGAACGGTCACGTCGAACCGCTGGACGGGCTCTACCACTGGTACGGCCGAGTCGTCGGCGACGGCGTCGACGCGGCGAAGCAACGCAAACGCACCCCGTTGTTCCTCACGATCGGGGACGGTCCCGAAGTGCCCGCGGCGCTGGCCGAGCGCGACCCGTGGGGCCACTTCCGGATCGCGGGGGTGGGGACGCCCCCGTTCCGGCTGGCGCCGGTCGAAGTCGAGGTTCCCGTCTCCACGGCCAAACTCGCCTCGGCGGAATAGGCTTGGAGGCGAGCGTGTATCACACGTCGGACTCGAGCGGGAAGGGTGCTGATGCGCGACGTGCTGGCGGACCTGATGGCGGTGTGGACCGCGGGTGGAACGGCGGGCGTCGGGACGGTGGTCCGCACGTTCCGTTCCGCGCCGCGACCACCGGGGGCGTCGATGGTCGTGGCGCCCGACGGCAGCGCGTCCGGTTCGGTGTCCGGCGGGTGTGTCGAGGGGGCGGTCTACGAACTCGCGACCGAGGTCACGGCGTCCGGAACGCCGGTGCTGCAGCGGTACGGGATCAGCGACGAGAACGCGTTCGAGGTGGGTCTCACCTGCGGTGGAATCATCGACATCTTCGTCGAGCCCGTGTCGCGGGACAATTTTCCGGAGCTCGGTGAGATCACCCGGGACATCGAGAACCACCTACCCGTCGCGGTGGCGACCGTCGTGGCGCATCCCGATGCGGCTCGGGTGGGGCGCCGGCTGGTCGTGCGGCCCGAGCACGTGAGCGGTTCGCTCGGCTCGGACCGGGCCGATTCCGCGGTCACCGACGACGCCCGGGGCCTCCTCGCGGCGGGCGGCAGCACAGTTCTGACGTACGGCACCGACGGTCAGCGTCGCGGCGAGGGCATGGAGGTGTTCGTCGCCAGTTACGCGCCGAGACCCCGCATGCTCGTGTTCGGGGCCATCGACTTCGCCGCCGCGGTGGCCCGGCAGGGTGCCTTCATGGGGTACCGGGTGACGGTCTGCGACGCCCGTCCGGTGTTCGCGACGCACGCGCGTTTCCCGACGGCCGACGAGGTGGTGGTGGACTGGCCGCACCGGTATCTCGCTGCCCAGGCCGAGGCCCAGGCCATCGACAGCCGGACCGTGATCTGCGTGCTCACCCACGACCCCAAGTTCGACGTCCCTCTCCTCGAGACGGCGCTGCGCCTCCCGGACGTCGCATTCATCGGTGCCATGGGATCACGCAGAACCGACCTGGACCGGCGCGAACGCCTGCGCGAGGCCGGTCTGACCGACACCGAACTCGACCGGCTGTCGAGCCCCATCGGCCTGGACATCGGCGCCCGGACACCCGAGGAGACGGCGGTGTCGATCGCCGCCGAGATCATCGCCCGCCGGTGGGGTGGCACGGGGCGTCCGCTGGCGGAGTCGAGTGGTCGGATCCACCATGAGGAACCCGTCGATTCCTGCGTCGAGTAGGGCGTTCACCGGGGTTGACGTGCAACAGGTTCTTGCGCAGGCTGGAAGGATCCACGTTTGTGAGGTAGGTCACAATGCAAGTACCAGGATCCTTCGAATACGAGCGTGCAACCGGCGTCGAGGACGCCATCGCCCTGCTCGACCGGCTGGGCGACGAAGCCCGTCTCGTCGCAGGCGGCCACAGCCTGCTCCCCATGATGAAACTTCGCCTCGCCAATCCCGAGTACCTCATCGACATCAACGACCTCGAGGGCGAACTCGGCTACATCACCACCGAGCGGTCGAGACTGCGGATCGGTGCGATGACACGGCACCGCCGGCTGCTCGAATCGGACGAGCTCGCGGCGGCGTTCCCCCTCTTCCGCGACGCGGAGAAGGTGATCGCCGACCCGGTGGTCCGCAATCGCGGAACCATCGGCGGATCGCTGTGCCAGGCGGATCCGGCCGAGGACCTCACCACTGTCTGCTCTGTTCTCGACGCCACGTGCGTGGTGCGTGGGCCCGGCGGGCGCCGCGAGATCCCCATGTCCGAGTTCCTCGTCGGACCGTACGAGACGGCGCTCGCACACAACGAGATGCTCATCGAGATCGTGATACCGGTCCACGGCCACAGCTCCAGCGCGTACGCCAAGGTCGAACGGCGGACCGGGGATTGGGCGGTCACCGCGGCCGGAGCGGCCGTCACGGTGGAGGGCGGCGAGATCGCCAGGGCAGCGGTCGGCCTGACCGCCGTCAACCCGGATCCGTCCGGACTCTCGGATGTCGCCGACTACCTGACCGGACGTCCCCCGTCCGAGGAGGCGTTCGCCCAGGCCGGGCGGATGGCCGCGCAGGCCTGCGAGCCCGTCCGAGACGCACGCGGCACCGTCGAGTACAAACGCCACCTCGCATCCGAACTCACGATCCGCACACTCCGTACAGCGGTCGACCGGGTGCTCCGCAGCGACGTGGAGCACGAGCCGACCGGAGAAGAGGCATAGCCATGCAGGTGAACATGACCGTCAACGGTGAAGCAGTGAGCGCCGAGGTGGAACCGCGCATGCTGCTGGTCCATTTCCTCCGCGACCAGCTGGGCCTGACCGGGACCCACTGGGGCTGCGACACCAGCAACTGCGGTACGTGCGTCGTCACCGTGGACGGCGATCCGGTGAAGTCGTGCACGATGCTCGCCGCGATGGCGGGCGGGCACGACGTCCGCACGGTCGAGGGCCTCGAACACGACGGCGAACTCGATCCCGTCCAGCAGGGCTTCATGCAATGCCACGGACTGCAGTGCGGGTTCTGCACGCCCGGCATGATGATGACGGCGCGGGCACTGCTCGACCGGGAGGAGAGCCCGGACGAGGCCACCATCCGGGAAGCGATTTCCGGGCAGATCTGCCGCTGCACCGGGTACACCACGATCGTGCGCTCGATTCAGTGGGCGGCGGACCATCGGGCGGGCGAGGCCGCCGAGCCGGAACCGGCCGGCGACTTCGACGCGGAGGTCCAGGAGGACAAGACGCGGGGCGCCGAGGGCGCACCGATGACAGTCGAGGAACACGCGACCACGGGAAGTAAGTCATGACCACCGTCGAATCCCGTCCGCCGTCGGGCGGCGCCGACATCGTCGACAACGACAAGAAGCCCTGCGGCCACGGCCGCATGCTGCGCAAGGAGGATCCCCGCTTCATCCGGGGGCTCGGAAATTACGTCGACGACATCACCCTCCCCGGCATGCTGCACCTGGCGATCCTGCGGTCGCCGGTCGCGCACGCGCGGATCGTGAGCATCGATACCACTGCAGCACAGGAACACCCGAAGGTGACTGCGGTGGTGACGGGAGCCGACCTCGCCGCGAAGAACCTCGCGTGGATGCCGACGCTGTCCAACGACGTGCAGGCCGTGCTGGCCACCGACAAGGTGCGCTTCCAGGGCCAGGAGGTCGCGTTCGTCATCGCCGAGGACCGCTATTCGGCCCGCGACGCCCTGGAACTGATCGACGTCGAGTACGACATGCTCGATCCGGTCGTCGACGCGCGCGCCGCGCTCTCGCCGGATGCGCCGGTGATCCGGGACGACCTCGAGGGCAAGACGGACAATCACTGCTTCGACTGGGAGACAGGCGATGCCGCCGCGACCGAGGCCGTGTTCGCGAAGGCGGACGTGGTGGTGAAGCAGGAGATCGTCTACCCCAGGGTGCATCCGGCGCCGATGGAGACGTGCGGTGCGATCGCCGACGTCGACCGGGTGTCCGGCAAGCTCACCCTGTACTCCACGTCCCAGGCCCCGCACGCGCACCGGACGGTCTACGCCCTGGTCTCAGGGATCCCGGAGCACAAGATCCGGGTGGTGTCCCCGGACATCGGCGGGGGATTCGGCAACAAGGTCCCGATCTACCCGGGATACGTGTGTGCCATCGTGGCGTCGCTCGTGACGGGTAAACCGGTGAAGTGGATGGAGGATCGGAGCGAGAACCTGATGAGCACGGGCTTCGCCCGCGATTACATCATGGTCGGCGAGATCGCGGCGACCCGTGAGGGCAAGATGCTCGCGATCCGCACGAAGGTGCTGGCCGATCACGGTGCGTTCAACGGCACGGCGGCGCCCATCAAATACCCGGCCGGTTTCTTCGGCGTCTTCACCGGCAGCTACGACATCGAGGCCGCGCACTGCGCGATGACGGCCGTCTACACGAACAAGGCGCCCGGCGGGGTGGCGTACGCCTGCTCGTTCCGCATCACCGAGGCCGTGTATCTGGTCGAGCGGCTCGTCGACTGCCTGGCGTTCGATCTGAAGATGGATCCGGCGGAACTCCGGCTGAAGAATCTGCTGAGACCGGAACAGTTCCCGTACACCAGCAAGACCGGATGGGTGTACGACTCGGGTGACTACGAGACCACCATGCGCAAGGCCATGGACATGATCCGCTACCAGCAGTTGCGGGAGGAGCAGAAGGAACGCCGCGAACGCGGCGAGCTGATGGGAATCGGCATGGCGTTCTTCACCGAAGCCGTCGGTGCCGGGCCCCGCAAGGACATGGACATCCTGGGACTGGGCATGGCCGACGGCTGCGAACTGCGCGTGCACCCGACGGGCAAGGCAGTCTTGCGATTGTCGGTGCAGACCCAGGGACAGGGTCACGAGACGACGTTCGCGCAGATCGTCGCGGAGGAGCTGGGGATCCCGCCGGACGACATCGACGTCGTGCACGGCGACACCGACAACACGCCGTTCGGGCTCGGCACGTACGGCAGCCGGTCGACGCCGGTGTCGGGGGCGGCCGCGGCACTGGTGGCCCGCAAGGTGCGGGACAAGGCGAAGATCATCGCCTCGGGCATGCTCGAGGCCTCGGTCGCGGATCTGGAATGGGAGAAGGGCGAATTCCATGTGAAGGGCGACCCGTCGGCGAAGGTGACCATCCAGGACATCGCGATGCGGGCACACGGCGCCGGCGACCTGCCGGAGGGCATCGAGGGCGGACTCGACGCGCAGATCTGTTACAACCCGGAGAATCTGACGTACCCCTACGGCGCGTACTTCTGCGTCGTCGACGTCGACCCCGGCACCGCCGTGGTGAAGGTGCGGCGGTTCCTCGCCGTCGACGACTGCGGCACGCGCATCAACCCGATGATCATCGAGGGGCAGGTCCACGGCGGCATCGTCGACGGCATCGGCATGGCGTTGATGCAGATCATCGAATTCGACGAGGACGGCAACTGCCTCGGCGGATCACTGATGGACTACCTGATCCCCACCGCGCTCGAGGTTCCCAAGCTCGAGACCGGCTTCACCGTCACCCCGTCGCCGCATCACCCGATCGGAGCGAAGGGCATCGGCGAGTCCGCGACGGTCGGATCGCCCGCGGCCGTGGTGAACGCGGTCGTGGATGCGCTCGCCCCGTTCGGTGTCCGGCACGCCGACATGCCGCTCACCCCGTCCCGGGTGTGGGAGGCCATGCAGGGCCGCGCGACACCCCCGATCTGAATGTCGCGCGTCGGCTGCGAGGAGGCCCGATGGATCTGAAAGAGCGTGCGGCGCAACTGACGCGCGATCGCAGGCCATTCGTCCATGCGACCGTGGTTCGGGCGCAGCCGCCCACGTCCAGTCATACCGGTGACGAGGCGATCCTCCTGCAGGACGGGACGATCGAGGGGTTCGTCGGCGGTCAGTGCGCGCAGAATTCGGTGCGCACGGCCGCCCTGGGCGTGCTGGCGACCAACGAGAGCGTGCTGTTGCGGGTTCTCCCCGACGGGGCGGTGCAGTTCCCCGAGATGCCGGGCGCGTCCGTCGTGGTGAATCCGTGCCTGTCCGGCGGTGCCATGGAGATCTTCCTGGAGCCGCAACTGCCACCCCCCTTGGTGCGGATCTTCGGCACCACTCCGATCGCGCAGGCATTGGCGGGCATATCGGAACTGCTGGGATTCACCGTCGAGCACGACGACGCCGGGATCGAGCAGTTCTCCGGCACGACGGCCGTGGTGCTCGCCGGTCACGGTGGGCCCGAAGCCGTGGTCATCCGTGCGGCGCTCGACGCGGGGGTCGGGTACGTCGGGCTCGTCGCCAGCCGAACACGGGGTGGGGCCATCCTCGACACTCTGGGTCTGACCGAGTCCGAACGGGCGCGGGTGCACACCCCCGTCGGTCTCGACATCGGGGCGCGGACGTCGGCGGAGATCGCGGTGTCGATCGCGGCCGAGTTGGTGCAGGAACTGCGGACCGCGGGACTCCGTGCGCCCGAGAATGATTCGAATCCGCGGGCGGCGGTGACGGAGTCGATCGATCCGGTGTGCGGGATGCGAGTCGTCGTGGGGCCGGGCACCGCCCACCTGCGGCGCGACGGTGAGGACTTCTGGTTCTGCGGGCCGGGTTGCCGGGCATCGTTCGCGCAGCAGACGGGAGCGGTATGACCGCGGCGTTCGAGGACGTGGCGGACGTGGTCCGGCGCTTCGATGCCGAGGACTACCTCCTGGACTTCGGAACCGCGTCGGCCCTGTATCTCGCGGCAGCCCTGCGCCGCCCGCTCCTGCTCGAAGGCGAACCCGGAGTCGGCAAGACCACCGCGGCGAAGGCTCTCGCGACCGTCCTCGGCGCCCCGCTGATCCGGTTGCAGTGCTACGAGGGTCTCACCGCGAACGAGGCCCTCTACGACTGGAACTACCAGCGGCAGTTGCTCACCATCCGGCTGGCCGAATCGCGGGGTGACGGCCTCACCGAGGACGACCTGTTCACCGAGGAATTCCTGCTGGAACGTCCGATCCTCCACTGCGTGCGATATCGGGGGCCGACCCCGCCCGTACTGCTGATCGACGAAATAGACCGAGCCGACGACGAGTTCGAGGCACTCCTCCTCGAATTCCTGGGGGAGGCATCGGTCACCGTCCCCGAACTGGGAACGTTCACGGCCGAACATCACCCCGTCGTCGTGCTGACGTCCAACCGGAGCCGCGACCTCCACGACGCTCTGCGCAGACGATGCCTCTACCACTGGATCGACTACCCGGAGCTGGCGCGGGCGGCCGCCATCGTGCGCCGCACGGTGCCCGCGGCTGCGGCGCCCCTCATCGAGCACGCCACCCGCTTCGTCGGCCGGGCCCGCGAACTCGATCTCGACAAGCCGCCCGGAATCGCCGAGACGATCGACTGGGTGTCCGCACTCGCGGCACTGGGAGTGGCCGATCTGGTTCGCGACGACGCGATCCAGAGCCTGAGTGCCCTCGCGAAGACCCCGGACGACCGCACAATAGTTCAGGACGCATTCGCCGACTACGCGCACGGCCTGGCCACCGGATGAGAGGCAACTGCCATGAAGATCGCCAACGAGTTCACCGTCAGCGCCCCGATCGAGCAGGCGTGGGAGGTGCTCAGCGACCTCGACGAGGTGGCCCCCCTGCTACCCGGAGCCCAGATGACCGGGCGGGAGGGTGACGACTACCTGGGGAAGGTGAAGGTCAAGGTCGGCCCGGTGACCAGCGAGTTCAAAGGCAAGGCCGCCTTCGTCGTGCGCGACCCGAAGGAGCATCGCGCCGTGATCGACGCCCGCGGGAAGGACTCGCGCGGTTCCGGCAACGCGTCCGCGACCATCACCGCCCAGTTGCACGAGGCGGGCGACCGCACCCGCGTCACCGTGGACACCGACATGAAGATAGTCGGCAAACTCGCGCAGTTCGGCAGCGGGATGATCCAGCAGGTGTCGGAGAAACTCATGGGGCAGTTCGCGGAATCACTGGAAGCGAAGCTCGCCGGTGGACCCGCCGACCAGCCCGCGTCGGCCGAGCCCGAGTCGGCCGACGCCACCGGCACCACGACGCTTTCCGTGGCCCCGCCTGCCGCCGAACCGGCGCCGCTGGACCTTCTGGCGCTGTCCGGTGTGGGTGCGTGGAAACGGTACGCCCCCATCCTCGCTGCGATCCTCGCCGGAATCGTGGTCGTCCTCGTGGTGGGCCGCCGCAGGCGATGAGCGCGTCGGGCGTCCTGCGGGGCGTCGATCTCGCGGCGTTCGCGGTGGCACTCGTGGCCCGGCTGCGTTCCCGCGGCGTTGTGGTTTCGGCGAGTGGCCCCGCGGTGTTCGTGCAGGCGCTGCATCTGTCGCCGCCGAGTTCGCGGTCGCGGCTGTACTGGTCGGCGCGTCTGACGCTCGTCAACCGCGTCGACGACCTCGCGCCGTTCGACGCCGTGTTCTCCGCGGTCTTCGAGGACGCCCTGCTGTCCGTGGATCCGCACGCGCGGCGGGCCGCTGCGGGACGGGAGACGGCCCTCGCCGCTGTCCGCGACGGTCGCGACCGGCCCGGTGAGGCGCAGGACGCCGAGGGCGTGCCGTGGATGACACGACCGATGATGACCGGCGGCGACGACAGCGGCGAGGGCGACCTTCACGACGCGCTCACCGCCGTGCCGGACACCCTGCCCAGTAGGCTCGTGGCTCGCGCCGACGAACCCTTCGCCCGATTCGACGCCGGCGACCTCCGGCTCCTCGGGTCCTGGCTGGAGCAGGCCACCGCCGCGTGGCCGTCCCGCCGCACCCGGCGTCGCGAAGTGCATCGGCGCGGCCGGCGTATCGACCTGCGGGCCACCATGAACCGGTCGAGGGCCACGGGCTGGGAGCCGGTGGTCCTCGCGCGGAGCCGGGCGCGGAACCGTCCGCGACGCATCGTGATGCTGTGCGACGTGAGCCGGTCGATGCAGCCGTATGCCGCGATCTATCTCCATCTGATGCGGGCGGCGGTGCAACGACAGACCGCGGGCAGGCCGGAGGTGTTCGCGTTCTCCACGTCGCTGACGAGGCTCACGCCCGTGCTCGCACACCGCAGCGCCGAGACCGCGGTCCGCAAGGCGAACGACAAGGTGGTCGACAGATTCGGTGGCACCCACATCGCCGGCAGCGTGAGCGAACTGCTCGCGTCCCCGCACGGCAACGCGCTGCGCGGCGCAGTCGTCGTCATCGCGTCCGACGGCTGGGACAGCGACGACCCGAAGCGCCTGGCGCATGCCCTCACCCGGGTCCGCCGTCGCGCCCATCGGCTGGTGTGGCTCAACCCCCGTGCCGGTGACCCCGACTTCTTACCGCTCGCCGGATCGATGGCGGCTGCGCTGCCCTTCTGCGATGCCTTCCTCCCCGCGCACTCCGTGTCCGCGCTCCGCGACGTGCTGGACGTGATCAGCCGCATGGGATAGCGGGTGGTGCGATTCCACCCCCAGGGTGCCTGGCCCCTGTCGTTTCCTTCGCCGAAGCTCTATGGACGGTGCACACCGCTCTTCAGCTCACAGGAGGAACCCACATGTCGACTACCAGAACTCCCGCCAGAATCGCGGCGGCCATCGGGGCGGTCCTTGCAGCCCTCTCGATTTCCCTGGTGGGAACGGCCGAAATCGCCGGCGCCAGACCATGTCAGAACGATTGTCACGCACCGGTTCCCAAACCGCCGGTCGACGGTTGCCAACTCTGCAATCCCAACCCGCCTCCGCCGCCACCGCCCCCGCCGCCACGGTAGGGAAAAGTTCGGCATGCGAGACACGCGCCTCGGCCGCACGGTCGGGGCGCGTGTCGCGTTGCGGGCAAGCCGTCGACTAGTCTTCCGCGCCACCGGGATCCGATTCGCCTTCGGCCTCGTCGCGGTCGGCCCACTCGAGCAGCGGTTCGAGCGAGAACACGGCGTCGTCGATTCCGGCGTGCAGGTCACCGAGTTTCGCGAAGCGGTCGGGGACGGTGGCGATGGTGAACTCGTGCGGATCCACGTCGTCGATCTCGTCCCACGTCACCGGTGTGGACACCGTCGCGTCGGGCACACCGCGCACCGAGTACGCGCTGGCGATGGTGTGATCGCGGGCGTTCTGGTTGTAGTCGACGAACAGTTTGCGCGGATCCCGGTCCTTGCGCCACCAGGTGGTGGTGACGTCCTGCGGGGTCCGGCGCTCCACTTCGCGGGCGAAGGCCAGCGCGGCCCGCCGGACGTCGCCGAATTGCCAGTCGGGCCGGATCCGGACGTAGACGTGCATGCCGCTTCCGCCCGACGTCTTCGGCCAGCCCGTCGCACCCAGTTCGTCGAGCACCTCGTGCACCACCCCGGCCACGCGCTGCACCGTGTCGAACCCGCACTCGGGCATCGGATCGAGATCGATCCGCCACTCGTCGGGACGTTCGACGTCCGCGCGCCGCGAGTTCCACGGGTGGAACTCGACGGTGGACATCTGTACCGCCCAGATCACGTCCGCCGGGTGCGTCACGCACAGTTCGTCGGCGTGGCGGTTGTACCGCGGAAATGTCACCCGCACCGTCTGAACCCAGTCCGGCGCACCGTGCGGCAACCGCTTCTGGTGCACCTTCTCGCCGCTCAGGCCGTCCGGAAAGCGGTGCATCATGCAGGGGCGTTCGCGCAGTGCGCGGACGATCCCGTCGCCGACGCTCAGGTAGTAGTTCGCGAGGTCGAGCTTCGTGGCACCGGTGGCGGGGAAGTAGACGCGTTCCGGGTGCGAGATCCGCACGGTTCGGTCGCCGACCTCCAGTTCGACAGCGGGAGCCTTGCTCTTACCGGTCGCCATGCAGTCAACCTAACCCGCGTTCGATCCCTGCCGCGCCGTTTGCAGACGGTTTCGCTGGAATCCCGGGCAATTGCGTGGGATTCCGGCGCATGTCTTTGCGTCTGTGGGGCGGGGTCAGAAGCCCGGCGCCCGGCCGCCGTTCCAGAGTTGTTCGGTGACGTCGTGGAAGCAGACGAGGGTCACCGGATCGTCCTGCCGACGGAGGATGGGGCGGCTGACGAGTGCGCGCACTCGGGATCCGTCCTGGTGTGCGAGGTCGACGGGTGTCGTGGCGCATTCGCGGAGGTGTTCGACCGCGTCGGCACCCGTCGGGGCCTCGTCCAGGTCGAGGAGTTCGGACACCGGGTGCCCGCGCAGTGAAGCGACGGGATGACCCAGCATCGCCTCGAAGGCACTGTTCGCGTGGACGACGGTGCCGTCGTTCTCGACCGCGAGGACGGGAACCGGAAGGCGTTCGAGCAGGACGAGGGCGGGTAGCTGTTCGAGGTAGCCCAACGGAGTGTCCGGGATCGGGCGACGTCTCTCCTCATGCTCTGCCTGTGCGCTCACAGACCTATACTCTCACCGATTCCGACCGCTCGTCCCGTTGTTCGTCGCAGACGGCGATTCAACGGTGTGCGGAGTCGACCATCGGTTCGGTCGCGAGGATCCTGCCGTCGCCGCTGACGATGGTCAGGGCGGACGGGGTCAGCCGGTACTGAGTGCCGCCGTCGCCGGTGGCGACGAAGCCGGAACCGCTCGGGACGGGGTCGTCGACGGAGATGGCGGCGCCGTCGCTGATGCGTACGCCCTGGTAGTAGTACCGTCCCACTCCGGTCTCGCAGACCACGACGAGGGACTTCGTGGTGCGACCGATGAACACCGCCGGGTTGGTGTAGTTGCACCGTGCATCGGACGGGGGCAGGAAACCCTGCCCGTCGGCGCCCGACACCTCGCCGACGATCGGCGGCGGGGGAGCCGTCGTCGTTCTCGGCGTCGTCACGGCAGGCGAAACCGTCGACGGAGCCGCCGACGGAGCCGCCGACGTCGCGGATGCGACCGGTACGTCCTCCGTGACCGGGACCCGTACCCGACTGCTGGTGGCCGCGGCGACAGTGGATGCGTCCGGATTGTTCCGATCCAGCACGAGCCATCCGACCACCCCGCCGAGGGCCAGCAGCGCTATCACCAGCACGGTGACCGTCACCGGCACGGCCACCGACCGGCGAGCCGGCGGCGGGGCGGCGTAGGGCGTCGCGGGGTAGTACAGCGCCGCCGGGGGCTGCGCGGGCGGCCCGCTGTGGAACGCGGTCGGCGGGTAGACGGGGGGACGGCCGCGGTCGTCGACACGCGTCGGTTCGGACCGCATGCCCGGCGAGGGTTCCGGGCGGGTCGCGATGTCGGTTTCGGTCTTCCGCTCGCGAACGGTCAACGCGGCCCGGGCGGCGGCTGCGACGTCGCCGGCCGTCGGGTACCGATCGCGGGGATCCTTGGCCAGGCCTCGGGCAATCACGTCGTCGAACGTGGCGGGCACGTCGGGTCGAATCGAGCTGGGGCGGGGCACCGGCGTCGTGAGGTGGGCTCGGATGGCGCTGCTGATGCTGTTGGACGGGAACGGGATGGACCCCGTGAGGCATTCGTAGAGGACACACGCCAGCGAGTAGACGTCCGCGCGCGCATCGACCGGCGCATTGTCGAACCGCTCCGGCGCCATGTACGCGTAGGAGCCGACGGCGCTGCCGAGGGTGGTCAGGCGGAGGTCGGAACTCGAGTGCGCGATACCGAAGTCGACGAGGTACGCGAACTCACCAGCCGTGACGAGGATGTTCTCCGGCTTGACGTCGCGGTGGATGAGACCGTCGGTGTGCGCGGCGTCGAGCGCCGCCGCGATCTGGTCGACGATCGCGACCGCGTGTGCGGGGCCCATCGGGCCACGTGTCCGGAGCAGCGAACGCAGATCCTGTCCCACGACCAGGCGCATGTCGATGTAGAGCACACCGTCGATTTCGCCCCAGTTGTGAATCGGAATGACGTGCGGCTCCTGCAACCGGGCCGCGGCATGCGATTCGCGACGGAACCGCTGCTGGTAGGTGGGGTCTTTCGCGAGGTCGACGTCGAGGATCTTGAGTGCGACGGTGCGATCCTTGGTGGTGTCGTACGCCTCGTACACCTCACCCATTCCACCTCGGCCGAGCAGAGCCCTGAGATGGTAGTGCCCGAACTGCGAGCCGACCCGTGTACCTGCCGCCATTCCCCATCCCCTCGAAGCCGGAAACAGCACGATACACGCAGCGTCCGAACTGTGGATCGTCGAAAATCCGTTGCCCGCCGCTGCCGCGGTCCGTAGTGTCCCGAGGCTTTGTCCACCCGTCGACAGAAGGAGTTCTTTTCGTCATGGAACCTTTCACTGAACACGACACGACATCAGGTCGTCGTTCTTGACGTCCTCTCGGCAGTGAACGACCGAGATTCCCCTCAAGTCTCACGTCTCGAGGTTCCTGTTTCACCGACAGTTGCCGCCCCGCACTTACGTGTGGGGTGGTCTCTCACCGTCTCCGCAGGCTGCCACCGTCAGTCCGACGGCCAAAATGTTCTTCGCCGCGTTCACATCCCGGTCGTGGACGGCGCCGCATCGGCACGTCCACACCCGTAGGTTTAGCGGCATCTTCGAGGCGATTGCCCCGCACACCGAGCAGGTCTTCGACGACGGATAGAACCGGTCGATCGCCACCACCCGCCGCCCGTACCAGTCGGCTTTGTATTCGAGCATGGACCGGAACTCGGACCAACTCGCATCGGAGATCGCCCGAGACAACGACCGATTCTTGACCATGTTCCGCACACTCAGATCCTCGATGGCGATCACTTGGTTTTCGCGCACCAGTCGAGTGGAGAGTTTGTGCAGATGATCGCGACGCCGATCGGCGATCCGGCCATAGATCTTCGCGACTTTCAGGCGGGCCTTGGCCCGGTTACGGGACCCTTTCTCCTTCTTGGCCAGCTCCCGCTGCGCCTTCGCCAGCCGCTCACGGTCCGTGCGCTCGTGGCGGGGGTTGGTGATCTTCTCCCCTGTCGAGAGTGTGTAGAGGCTGGTGATTCCGGCGTCGAGCCCGACCACCCGGCCGACAGATTCGAGTTCGCTGATTGTTTCCTCGACGAGGATCGAAATATGGTACTGCCCACGTGAATTGCGCGACACCGTCACCTGCGACGGCACGGCCCCCTCCGGAAGCGGCCTCGACCACCGAATGTCGAGCGGTTCGGCCTGCTTGGCCAACCGGAGTTGCCCGCCGCGGTAGGTGAAGCAGTTCGAGTAGTAGGTCGCCGAATCCTTCGAGTGGCCCTTCTTCTTGAATTTCGGGTGGCAGGCTTGCTTGCGCCAGAACTTCTCGAACGCACCCTGCAACTGCCGCAGCGATTCCTGCAACGGCCCCTTCGACGGCTCCGACAACCACTCCGTCTCGGCGTCCCGCTTCCATCCGGTGAGCATCTTCGAGGTGTCCGCGTAGGTAACCCGTCGCTGCTCCTGCGACCAGGCACGCGAGCGCTCGGCCAACGCCCGGTTGTAGACATACCGGGTGCACCCGAACGTCCGAGCAAGCTGATCAGCCTGCACCGCAGTCGGATAGAAGCGGTACTTGAACGCTCGCTTCATCACCCTCCCCGCCATAGCCCAGACACTAGCCACCCGGTCCGACAAAACCAGATCGGCTATCCCGGACCTGAAGGACCGGGTTTGCGCCGAAAGACTCACGGATCAATTGCTCCAAAGGCGACGCCAAGCGCCTACCGGTTCCTCGTGACCTGGACGATCGGCCGTGGGAGGATCTCGACTTCCTCGGCTGGAGCGACCCGTCGTTTCCCGGCCGCTGTTATGTCGTCGTACCGCGGGAGGGTCGACTGGTCGGCGTCGCGCTGCGCTACGAGACGGGCGGTTACCGCCGCGCGCAGATGTGCACGGTCTGCATGATCACGCACGCCAATGGCGGCGTCTCGCTGATGACGGCGCGCAAGTCGGGTGAATCCGGTCGCCGGGGCAACTCGATCGGCACTTACATGTGCGCCGATCTCGCCTGCTCGCTCTACGCGCGCCGGAAGAAGTCGCCCGCACTGGGCAGCCAGTACCGCGAGGATCTCGAGCCCGAGGAGAGGATCGAGCGGGTCCGCGACAACCTCGACGCCTTCATCTCGAGGGTCTACGGCTGACCGCGACCCGACGCCGACCCGCCATGTAGCTCGATAGCTGCTCGCAAGAATCGGAGGTAGATGCCATGCGCCGACATTCGAGGAACCCGCTCCCCGACGCATCCCGAGTTCGAAGACACTGCAACGAAACTCGGGGTGTACGGGACTCCTCTCCGGTCGAGACGGCCCGGACTCAGGCCGGACCGTCCCGTCCGGAGAGGATCCCCGGCTGCGCTCGTCGTCGCCGAGAACTGAAGTGGGCAAATACCTTCGCCATGATCGGGGTGGTCACGAGCATGATGACCAGGCGCAACACCTGGGCGGCCGCGACGAACGTGACGTTGGAGGCGGTGGATGCCGATACGGCCAGCACCGCCGCCAGGCCACCGGGTGTGGTGGCGAGATAGGCCTCGAGGAGGCTCGCACCGGTGAGGTGGGAGAGTAGGACGCCCAGGCCGGCGCACGCCGCCCCGACCAGGAGAGTGAGCAGCGCGGCGTACGGCAGGATTCGTCCGATCGCCCGCAGGCTTGCCCGGTCGAACGCGAGCCCGGCCTGCCAGCCGATGAGAATCAATGCGGCCGTCATCAGCATCGGCGGAACCGCGACCGCGTCGCTCCAGCCCCCGAGTTCGAACCCGGCGCTCACGGCCAGCGGCCCCAGCGTCGCGGGTGCGGGCAGTCGCACGAGTGACGCGACGACGGTGCCGCCCACGATGAACAGTGCCAGGAATGGCACGGCCACATACCATTCGGACCCGCCGCCATCGGTGCCTGTCACGGTTTCCGCACCGGTATCCGCGCGGAAGCCGAACGTGACGATCATCGGCATCGACACGACGACGAGCGCCACCCTCAGATACTGCACCACTGCGACGACCCGGTCGTCGCCGCCGAGTTCGCGGGCCATCGCGACGAGTCCGGTGGCGCCGCCCGCGGTCATGGCGAGGGATCCGGTCACCGCGTCCACGTCGCGGTGCATAGCGAGCAGGGCGCCGGCCGCCACGCTGAGCGCGAGGGTCGCGGCGGCGATCGAGACGACCGGCACCCACATCGAGCCCAGAGCGGCGATCGTGTCCCGGTGCACCATCAGCCCGACTGCGCTCGCCAGCACGCCCTGCGCAAGCTTTCCCAGCGGGCGCGGCACTCGGGACGGACCCCATCCGGTGACGGCCAGGGTCGCCGCGACGATCAGGGCCGAGAAGAGGCCTGCCGCGGTCAGTCCGACGCTCTCGCCGAGTACCCAGCCGCCGACCGAGAGTGCGATCAGTGCAGCCCATCGGAGTCCGCGACGGCGCAGTTCGGACGCGCGCGTCGGCACGGATCGTTCGGGGGTTTGCACGTCGTTCACGTATGGGCGCCTACTCCGGGATGCTGTCCCTGTTCTATGGTGCGCATTAGTGTATACCGTAGCTCATACTGCGGCGGACGTTAGGATGTATGCATGGCGGGCGAGAACAAGAGCGAACAGGTATACGAGCAGCTCAGGCAGGACATCCTGAACGGAACCCTGCCCCCGGGTCAGTCATTGAGTGCCATCGACGTGGGCACGCGGTTCTCGGCGTCTCGCACCCCGGTGCGTCAGGCCTTCCTTCGGCTCGAGGGGGAGGCGCTGGTCTCGCTCATCGATCGGCAGGGCGCCCGGGTCGCTCCCATCTCGATCAAGAGTGTTCGCGATCTGTTCGAGCTACGCATCCTGCTCGAGGCCGCCGCGGCGCGCATGGTCGCCGAGGCCGTCGCCCGGGACACCGCGGCCCGGAAGCAGTTCGAAGAGGTAGCGGAAGCGCTCGGGGCGATCTCCGAGGAGGATCCGTCCGACTCCCGGCGAGATCGTTTCTACGAACTCACGGAAACCTACGACCAGGCCGTGATCGCGCACACCCGGAACTCGCAACTGGCCCGATCGATTGCCGAACTCCGGCCGCACACCGAGAGACTGCGTAACATCGCCCACTCCCACCCGGACCGTCTGGACGTCTCGTTGGCGGAGCACGTTTCGATGTGCCGTGCGATCCTCGCCGGCGACGGCCCGGCGGCTGCCGCGGCCTGCGCCGAGCACCTGACCCAGACGCAGAAGACCATCCTCGACGCGGTCGTCGATCCGCGAGGGTCGGCCGTCGCCATCGACCTGGTCACCGCGTAGTCGGCGCCGCGATCGCGACCCGGGGTGAGCCTCACCCACCCCTGTGGTGCCTGGTGGTCGCCGCCTCACAGTCGGATGCTGGACGGACCTTCCGACCCTACGGGAATTCGTTCATGCATCAGCTCTGGAAAATCGTTGTGTCCTACATCGTCGCGTTGCCGGTGTTCGCTGTCGTTGTTCTCCTCCCTTCCGACGACGCGTCTCGCCTGTGGGAATTTGTCGCTCTGTTCCTATTCGGGGCGGTGTTCGGTCGACTGGTCGTGTGGTCGCGTCGCGATGGCGCGGGGGTGGAGGATCGTGCTTAGTGATGATGGATGTCGCCGCGGGCAGATGCCGCGGTCGGAGCGACGGCATCTGCCCGTGCAAGATCACCCCTTCTTGAGGATCACGGTCTTCGTCTCGGTGTATGCGTCGAGGACTGCCGCACCGTGCTCACGTCCCCAACCGGACTGCTTGTAACCGCCGAACGGCAGGGCCGGGTCGAGCACGTGGTAGCTGTTGATCCACACCGTGCCGGCCTTGATACCCGCCGCGACGTTGTGGGCCTTCGACACATCGGACGTCCAAATGCCCGCGGCGAGACCGTAGTCGGTGTCGTTGGCGGTCCGGACGATGTCGTCGATGTCGTCGAACGGTATCGCGGTGACGACGGGTCCGAAGATCTCTTCCTTCACCACCCGCATGTTCGGTGTGGTGTCGGCGAGCACTGTCGGCTCGACGAAGTAGCCGACGTCGCCCTTCCGTCGCCCGCCTGTCACGGCGGTGGCACCTTCGGCCCTGCCACTGTCCAGGTATCCGAGAACGGTATCGAGTTGCTTCTCCGATACGACGGGACCCATCTGGGTGTCCGGGTCGAGGCTGTCGCCCACCTTTAGCGCGGAGGCGATCTCGGCGACCCCTTCGACGACCCGGTCGTACACCGTGGACTGCACGTACAGCCGTGACCCGGCCTCGCAGGCCTCGCCCTGGTTGAAGAAGATGGCCATTGCCGCACCTTCGATGGCGGCGTCGATGTCGGCGTCGTCGAAGACGATGTTGGGGGATTTGCCGCCGAGTTCGAGGGTCACCTTCTTCAGGTTGCCGCGCGCGGCACCGACGATGTGCCGTCCCACCTCGGTCGACCCCGTGAACGAGACCTTGTCGACGCCGGGATGAGCGCTGAGTGCGGCGCCGACGTTCTCTCCGTCACCTTGCACGATGTTCACCACACCGTCGGGGATACCCGCCTCGCGGAGCACGTCGCCGAGCAGCGCCGCGCTGAGTGGGGTCTGTTCCGCCGGCTTGAGGATGACGGTGTTGCCCGTGGCGAGTGCGGGGCTCAGCTTCCAGGCCGCCAGCAGCAGCGGGAAGTTCCAGGCGACGATCGCGGCGACGACGCCCACCGGCTCGCGCACGGTGTACGCCAGGTAATCGCCGGGCGCTGCGGTGGAGGTGACCGGAATTGTGCTGCCCTCCAACTTCGTGGGCCAGCCCGCCATGTAGCGGAACCAATCGGCGGACAGGGGAACATCGACCAGACGTGCGTAGGTAAGAGGCTTTCCATTGTCGAGCGCTTCGACGAGCGCGAACTCCTCGACCCGCTCCTCCAGCAGATCACCGACCCGCCAGAGAATCTTGCTTCGCTGTGCCGGAGTCATGCGTCCCCACGGTCCGTCGAGTGCTCTGCGAGCAGCCGACACCGCCCGGTTGACGTCCTCGTCGCCGCCGAGCGCGACCTGTGCCAAGGCGTCACCGTTGCACGGATTGACGGTGGCGAAGACTTCGCCGGATGCGGACGGAACATGCCGGCCGTCGATCAGGTGGAGAACAGGGCTCGCCAGGAAGGCGGAGACTTCGGGTGACAGTGCGGGTGATGTCGTTGTCATTGTGTGCTCCTCGATGGTGTATCCGGCCTGTCGGCCGATGGTGGGCAGGGATGTGATCGGTGGTCTCGCAACGGTGGCGCGGCTCTCGCTCCGCGCGGAAGATCGTCAATTGCCGGGAACCGCAGTGCAGTTCGCAATTCGCCGGCTCGTGAACGACGCTAGTCTTCCGTGCCGAACGTCATCTGTGTGGAAACCGGACAGTTTCTTGACAACCCCGTCGGAACGCGCAGAATTTGGAGTGCAACAGGCACCGGTTCTGATTGCCCAGCACCGGTGACCCTGCCCAGAAACCGGGAGGTGTCATGCCCTATTGGTCCACCTCAGGTCTGAGTACTCGTGATCAGGCGAGTTACTGGGGTGACGTCGTGTGTGAAGCCTTCACTCCGCTGTCGCCGCAGCGTGGGCGTGCCCAGACTGCCCGTAGCGCGACCCCGGACGGGATTCCCGGGTGGGTGCGCTCGGAAGCGCTGGTCGAGACCAATTGCGCTGAGATCTCCTCGTGCACACAGCTACTGACTCACGGTCCCAGGGAGGTTCGCCGCGCGCCCCTGGATGCCTTGTTCGTGAACCTGCAGTTGGAGGGAACGTGCTACGGAGAGCAGGATGGACGCCGTTGCGTCGTCCATCCGGGCAGCTATGCCGTGTTCGACACGACGCGCCCGTACTCCCTCGAGTTCCGGGAGCCGGACGACGCGGCCAGGTGGCGGGTGCTGTCATTTCGCATTCCCCGGGATCAGTGGAGCGCGAACGTGCGGGGGGTCGGGGCGACGGCGCGTGCCATCGACACGACGAGCGGACCGGGAAACGTCGTCGGGGCAATGATGTCGTCCCTCTGGCGGGAGCGCCCCGCCTTCGACCAGACCATTGTGAGAGCCCTCGAGCGTTCTTTCACGGATGTTCTCGCCGCAGTGACCGAGCCCCCGGCTGGTGGAACTCGCACCGAAGGTCGCGATGCGGCGCTCCGCGAGGTCGTCCGCCGCTACATTCGCTCAGCCGTCCCTTTGGGCCGGGTGACCGCGGAGGCCGCTGCGCGCGAAGCCGCCGTCTCGGTGCGAACGCTGCACCGCCTGTTCCAGGCGGTCGGCGCCACGTTCGCGGAGTGTGTTCGGGACGAGCGCCTACAGGGGGCGATGCAGGACCTGGCGGTGGCGCCCGACTCGGTGACCGTGAGCGAGATCGCTGCGCGATGGGGCTTCTACGACAGCTCGCACCTGACCCGCACGTTTCAGAACTGCCTCGGTTGCACCCCCACGGAATATCGCGTCACGAGCAGAGCAGCGGATGGCCGGCCGTTCGTACGAGGTCACCCTGCCACGATTCCGGCGGCGGACAGCATCGGATCGTAGTCCGACCGCTTCATCAGGGCGTGGAGCTGCCGGCGCCGAACGCCCATGTTGCCCCCGTCGTAGAGCGGGAAGCACAGGACGTCTTCCATGATTCCGGCGATCGGTGTCTGGTCTCCGTAGGAGTTCACTCCCACCACACGCATCGTGTCGTACACCACCTGTACCGCAAGTTCGGATGCGTAGATCTTGACCATGTGGCCGAGCTCTTCGTCGGCGCCGCCGGTCTTGTCGTAGAGGTCGCATGCTTTCCAGGTGAAGTATCGAGCGGCCTCGATGCGGGTCTTGATGTCGACCAGCATGTAACCGACGTTCTGGTAGTCGATGATCGGGACCGGGCCCGAACGATTGTCGCTCTTCGCGAAGGTGAAGGCGTAGTCGAATGCCGCCCGCATCCGGCCGACACACGCGGCCCCGATGATCGACGAGGTCCAGTTGAACGTCTTCCGGACGATCTCCATGCCGTCACCGGGCTTTCCGATGATGTTCGAGGCCGGCACGCGAACATCGGTGAACGTGATACGAGGTGATGCCGTGGCACGGTGCCCCATGGTGTCGATATAGGACTCGACAGCGACCCCGGGTGTGTCCCCGGGCACGACGATCACGGCCATCGACTCGTTCAAGGGAAGCGTCGGATCCGTACGGCAGAGAACGCTGATCAGCGCGGCACCGTTGCCGTCCCACCCCGAACCATTGGTGGTGAAGTGTTTGTCCCCGTTGATCACCCATTCGTCGCCGTCCAGGCGCGCGAAGGTCTGCACACCTGCCGAGGCATCCGCATTGTCGAAGTTCGCGCCGCCGGCGGTCTCGGTGAACGCCCACGCCGCGAGTAACGGTTCACTGCCGGCGAAGGGTGGCAGGAACCTGGCCTTCTGATCCGCGGTTCCGAAGTGGATGATGGGCTGCAGCCCCAATCCGGTGCCGAGCAGCGCACTGGGAACGTTGATGTCGGCACGGGTGAGTTCTTCTGCCGCCAAGGCGAAATCGAGCGACGGCATAGCCGTGCCGCCGTACTCGACCGGCAGCAGCGCTTTGAGGAATCCGGCATGCACCATGTCCTGATAGAACGGTTTGATCGCCGCGAAGCGCGCCTCGGGCGTCGGAAGTGGGGCGATGACGCCTTCAACGAGACTGAGCCGCTCGTCGGCGAAGGCTCGCGCCGCCTTCTGCAGGGCCGCCTGGTCTGGACTCAGGTCGAAGTCGATTGCCATGGGGATCAGATCCTCCGTCGATTGTGTGACCCCGGACACGTCCGGGCGTGACACCTCAATAGTGGTCCCGCGCCCGCCCTCGACATTGGACGGTTGCGACAAGACTCTTGGATGGTTGTGCCAGGACCTGATCGTCGGGCGTTCTACCGCCAGCTCCTCCTCAACGCTGCCGTGGTCGTCGTCGCGGTTGCGCCCGCGCTCTGCTGGCTGGTTCTCGTCGTGGCACCCGGACTGTTCGGGTAGGTAGCCCGGTCTAGTACTTCGGTCTATGTCGGATACTCTGGGTGGGCCTCGTGCTCGGTGAGCGAAAGGGTCTGCACATGCGAAGCGACGACGACGCCCGGAGTGGCGGTTCCGTTCCGATGCCCCGGCAGGCCGTCACCATGCAGGACATCGCCGACCGCGTGGGCGTGTCGAAGGCATTGGTCTCCATGGTGTTTCGGCGTGTGCCCGGACCGAGTTCCGAGACGCGGAAACGGGTCCTCGACGTCGCTGACGAGCTCGGGTACCGACCGAACCGTACGGCCGCACTGATGTCGCTCCGGCGGACCCACCTCGTGGGGGTGTCGGCGGATATTCGCAATAGCTTCCACGCCGAGATGGTCGAGTACATCGTCGCCGCCGCCGACGAGCACGGGTACGAGGTGGTGCTCGGTGCGCTGACTCCCACGCACGCCGAACCGAAAGTCGTCGAAACGCTGCTCGATTTCCGGTGCGAAGCCTTGATCCTGCTCGGCACCGAACTCGGCACCGACGTTCTCGACACGCTCGGGGAACGGGTACCGGTGGTCGTGGTCGGTCGCCGCGTCGGTGACGGCGCCGTCGACGTCGTGCGGACGGCGGACGGCAAGGGGATCGGCACCGTCGTCGACCATCTCGTGGAGCTGGGGCATCGCCGAATCACGCACCTCAGCGGTGGTACGGGCACGATTGCGGCCGACCGGAGGTCGGGGTACACCCGTGCGATGCGTCGTCACGGACTCGATATCGACGTGGTCGAGGGCGACTTCACCGACAGTGCCGGAACGGTCGCTGCGGAGACTCTGCTCGGGCGGTCGCAGCTTCCCACCGCGGTGATCGCGGCCAACGACCGGAGTGCCATCGGGCTGATCGGCGAACTACGGAGCAGGGGCGTGCGGATCCCCGAAGACGTCTCGGTCTCCGGATACGACGACAGCGTGCTCGCCCAGCTCGCGCACATCGATCTGACGTCGGTCAATCAGCAACCGCGGGAGCAGGCCGCCACCGCGGTCGACGCGGTTATCCAACGGCTGGACCGGGGGAGGACCGAATCGGTCGCGACCGTCCTCCGACCGCGGCTCGTCGTGCGTCGTACCACCGGGCCCGCGCCCACACCGGTGGAAGGGGCCCGGTCGGGCGTGTCCTGACCTGCGACGGCCGTCAAGTTCGGTGGGCCGGGTTGCTCGGCCGGCAAGGGCAGGGTGCTCAGGCAAACTGAGCGAGTCCCAGTAACCGCAACCCCGCATCGATCGCGGGTTGTCCTCAGAGGGTGTCGACATCCAGCAGGTGTTCGATGCCGCGAAGATCGTCCGCGTTGCGGGTGACGAGTCGGGCGTTGTTCGCGTGCGCGGTGGCGGCGATCATCAGATCGAGGGCTCGGGGCTGAGGTTTGCGGCCGTACGCTCGCGCTGCTGCGGCCAGCTGCCCGTAGCTTCGGGCGACACCTGCGTCGACGGGTAGGGGTTCGAACTTGCGTTCCACGGCGATCAACCGCTGCAATCGCTGAGCTCGCTGCTGCGCGATGGTCGCGACAAGGAGTCCGAAGTGTAGTTCCGCAGGCTTGCGAGGTTGATGGGCAGCGACCCGAGGGTTGGGGTGTGTTTCGTAGAGGGTGACGTCGGAACCGATGCGGCGCAATGCGATTGCAGTCGCGGTCCCGGACACACCTCCCTCTGCGACGATGGTCTGCATGCACCCCTCCTGAACTGGCATTCATTGAAATCAAGTTCAGTGAAAGTTTATTCAGTGTGCGCGGTGGAGGGTGTTCGTGAAGGGGTCGGACCCGTTTGCCGCCCCGTCGGGCCGGGGCTTGACAGGGTGTCGTGACTCAGCTCATAGTAGTCGTACTAGACCGGTTAAATAGACCGAACTAGCCGGAGGGCGTCTTCACTCATCCGTGCGGGTGTCTGCGGGTAGCCGACGTGCACTCCCGCCGGGTCAACATCACACCGAAAGGCTTCCACACATGACTTCCAACTCGATCGGTGTCGCCGTCATCGGCGGCGGCATGGCCGGACGAGCACACGCCGCCGGATATCGCATGGCGTCGACGCTGTTCGGAACCGACCGCCCCGACGTGCGTCTGGTCGCGATCGCCGACACCAACCAGGCCGTCGCCGACGACACCGCGAAGCGGTACGGGTACGAGCGGGCCGAGTACAGCTGGCAGGCCATCGCCGAATCGCCGGACATCGACGCCGTGAGCGTCGTCGTCGCCAACCAGTTGCACCGGGAGATCGTCGAGGGCCTCCTCGCTGCGGGGAAGCACGTGCTGTGCGAGAAGCCGCTCGCCGGGTCCATCGCGGACGCCGAGGCCATGGTCGCCGCCGCCGCGGAAGCCGACACGATAGCCACGGTCGGGTACACCTACCGCCGGTCGCCGGCCATCCAGGCGATCCGCGACGAACTCGCGACGGGCCGCCTCGGCGACATCATCCACTTCAACGGGCACTACTGGTGCGACTACGGTCTCGATCCCGCTTCGCCGATCACCTGGCGATACCGCGGCGGTCCCGGAACCGGTGCGCTCGCGGACGTCGGCAGCCACCTGCTCGACATGGCCGAATTCGTGTGCGGCCCGATCGTCGAGATCAGCGGCGCGACCTTCGCCACGGTGATCACGGAGCGTCCCGTGCCCGCCGGAGTCACCTACGGCCACACCAAGGCCGAGACCACGGGTGAGATGGCGCCCGTCGAGAACGAGGACCTCGCGACGTTCACGGCGCGCTTCCAGAACGGCGCAGTCGGCACGTTCTCCGCTTCCCGTGTCGCGCACCAGCTTCCGGACGGACTCGGTTTCGAGCTGTTCGGGACGTCCGGCTCCGCGGCGTTCGACCTGGCTCGCGCCGCGGAATTCTCGGTGTCCAGCGACGGCCTCGACCGCACCGTGAACGGTCAGCGACGGGTGATCATCGGACCGCAGCACCCGTACATCCAGGGTGGCCTGCCGATGGATGCCGGCGGTGTCGGCCACGGCAAGGCGGAGTTCTTCGCCTACCAGGCCCGTGCGTTCCTCGACCAGATCGCCGGCATCGACGTCCTCGGCCCGCTGCCGACCTTCGCGCACGCCCTGCGCGGCATGCAGATCGTCACCGCCGTCGCGGAGTCCGCCCGCGCCGACGGAGCAGCCGTCAAGATCGGCTGAACCGCAAACCCCCTGAACCGCAACTTCTTCCCACCACGCAAGGAACCCTCATGAAACTCGGTGTGTACACCGCCATCCTGCACGACCGCAGCCTGCGCGAAGCGCTGGAGACCATCGCGTCCCTCGGACTCGAGGGCGCGGAGATCAACGCGGGCGGATTTCTGCCCGCCCCGCACCTGCCCGTCAAGGAACTCCTTTCGGGCGAGGTGTCACCGCAGGAGTACCTGAAGGTCTTCGACGAGACCGGCGTCTCCATCGCCGGCCTGAACTGCAACGGCAACCCGTTGCACGCGGACCCCGAGGTGGGCCCCGAGGACGCCGAGGACCTGCGCAACGCGATCAAGGTTGCCGGCCTGCTCGGTGTGGACCGGGTGGTCACGATGTCCGGGCTGCCCGCCGCGCACGCCGGCGGCCAGTGGCCGGCATGGCACGTGAACACCTGGGACAGCGGCTATCTCGACTCCCTCGACTACCAGTGGGATCAGGTCGCGGTGCCGTTCTGGAAGGAGATCGACGCGCTCGCCCGTGAGAACGGCGTGAAGGTCGCGATCGAGATGCACCCGCAGAACCTGGTGTTCAACCCGCCGACGCTGAAGCGCCTGGTCGAGAAGACCGGTGCGACGAACGTCGGCGCCGAGATGGACCCGTCGCATCTGTTCTGGCAGGGCATCGATCCGGTCGCCGCGGTCGACTGGCTCGGCGACCTCGTGTTCCACGCCGCCGCGAAGGACACCCGGATCAACGAGAACTGCAAGATCTACGGTGTTCTCGATGACCGGTTCACCCGCATCCCGGCCGACCAGAACCCCACCGGGCTCGGTGGCAAGCACGTGGTCAACAAGTGGCCCGAGGACTCGGCGTGGGACTTCGTCGCCGTCGGTCGCGGACACGACGTCGATTTCTGGTCCCGTTTCCTCGCCGCGCTGCAGCGGGTCGACCCCGACATGGCGGTCAACATCGAACACGAGGACGTCGAACTGGGACAGCTCGAAGGACTGCAGGTCGCGGCCCGCACCCTGAAGGACGCGGCTTCCGCCGTGGCATCCCGCTAGAAACCGCCCTGCGCACTCCCGCGATAAACCGCCCCGCCTGCCTACTCCCGCAGGCGGGGCGTCGTGCATCCGCCTGGCGGGTCATGTCGCGTCGGCTGATCGTCGTTCCCGGGTGACGGCGGCCAGGCGGTCGAGGACCAGCCGCAGCGGCGGCCAGGTCGACCTCCCACGGCGGGTCACGGCGTAGGCCGTGAGCACGACCTTCGGGTTGGCCAGCGGGAGGACGGTGACCTCGGCGCGGGTGGGACGGTCGGCGGGCAGCAGGCCCACGCCGTAGCCGGCGGCGACGAGGTCCTCGACGAGGTCGAGGCTGTCGATCTGGTGGGCGATGTGCGGTGTGAAACCCGCGAGCGAGGCGAGGGTGCGGACGGCGTCCTCGTCGGCGGTGTTGCGGGAGTTCACGATCCAGGGTGAACCGGCATAGGCCGCGACGTCTGCGGGTTCGTCGTCGCCGCGCGCGGGGACGCCGAGTCCCCAGGGGGTCGACCACAGGGGGACTGCCTCGAGAGCGGCGCCGGGGGATGCCGGTGCCAGGTTGTAGTCGTAGGTCAGTGCGAGATCGAGTTCGTCGTCGGCGAGCAACGCGAACGCCTCGACCGGCTCGTATTCGCTGATCACCACGTCCACCTGCGTGTGGGTGCGTGCGAGTTCGGCGACGACCGGGAGCAGCGACACCCGGATGCCCGTCGCGAAACCCCCGACGCGCAGGGTGCCGACCGGCTCGGCGTGGGGGTCGAGGTCGAGTCGGGCGGCGTCGACCGCCGCCAGGATGGTGACGGCGTGGTCGGCCAGCCGGCGACCGGCCGGAGTGAGCCGCACTCGGCGGCCGGTCGGTTCGACGAGCTGGGCACCCGTCTCCTTCGCGAGTGCCGCGATCTGCTGGGAGACGGTCGAGGTGGTCAGCCGGTGTGTCTCGGCGACCTCACGCATGGAGCCGAGACGGGAGAGCTCGAGCAGGAGATGCAGGCGTCGGGTGTCCACCCTCGCATTGTTCGCGATATCCGAATGGTTTGTCCATGAAAGTCACGTGGACGTGAACGGTCGACGTGTCATTCAATGCATGCATGACCAGGAACTCGACCCACGTCGGCGCGACGATGGCGCTGACCTCGATGCTGTGCGTGCAGAGCGGACTCGCGATCTCCGTCGGCGTGTCCGAGCGCGTCGGTGCCGAGGGTGCCGCCTGGCTGCGCCTCGCGTGGGCGGGAGTCCTGCTCGTCCTCATCGTGCGCCCTCGTCCGAAGGCGTTCACGCGTTCGTCCCTCGGCGCATGCGTCCTGCTCGGGGTGGTGACGGCAGCGGTCACATTGCTGTTCATGGCGGCGGTGGACCGGATCCCGCTGGGCACCGCCAGCGCGCTGGAGTTCCTCGGGCCCCTCGGCGTCGCTGTTCTGCACGGACGAGGCCGGCTGAAGTGGCCGGCGCTGGCAGCCGTGGGGGTGCTGCTGCTGACGCAACCCTGGGCGGGCGGCGTCGACCCGGTGGGAATCCTGTTCGCGCTGGGCGCGGCCGCGTGCTGGGCTCTCTACATCGTGCTCACCCAGCGCGTGGGCGACGAGGTGGCCGGTCTCAACGGGCTCGCGGTGTCCATGCCGGTCGCCGGGTTGGTCGCGACTGCGGTGGGCGGACCGTCGATGCTCGCGAAGATGACGCCGGACCTGTTGATCATCGGGCTGGGATTGGCGATACTGCTGCCGGTAGTGCCGTTCACGCTGGAGATGCTCGCCCTGCGCCGGCTGAACACCGCGGCGTTCGGGACCCTGATGAGCCTGGAACCGGCGTTCGCATTGATCATCGGGCTCGTCGTGTTGCACCAGGTGCCGGACCACGCGGCCGTGGCCGGGATCTGTTTCGTGATCGCGGCGGGGATCGGAGCAGCGCGGGCCGGGGCGCGAACGGCGCCCGACGAGGGCGAGGTCGCGGAGTCGGCCGCACCGTTGTCCGCGCCGACCTGATACCTTGAACGTCGTTCAAGTTTGAAGCAAGAGGAGTCGTCATGGCAGAGGTCGGGAGCGCTCGGGTGTCGAGGCTCGGTATTTCAGCGCGGGACATGGCGCAGATCGCGGTGTTCGCCGCGCTGATCGCGGCGCTGGGACTGCCCGGCGCCATCACGGTCGGCTTCAGCGGAGTGCCGATCACGCTGCAGACGCTCGGGGTCATCCTCGCCGGCGCGGTGCTCGGGGCTCGCAAGGGCACAGCCGCTGTCGCGGTCTTCATCGCACTGACCCTGATCGGCCTGCCTCTGCTGTCCGGTGGTCGCACCGGACTGACCGCGCTCGCAGGCCCCAGCGCCGGGTACCTCATCGGCTGGATTCCCGCGACGCTGGTCATCGGCCTCCTCACCGCTCGGATCCTCCCGAAGTACCCGATCGCGCTCGGTCTCCTGATCAACGCCCTCGGCGGGATCGTCGTCATCTACGTCTTCGGCACCGTCGGACTCCTGCTCCGCACCGATCTGGGTGTCGGCGCCGCCATCACCACCAACTTCGCGTTCATCCCCGGCGACCTGCTCAAGGTCGTCGTCGCGACCGTGGTCGCCAAGAGCGTGCATCGCGCGTACCCCGGCCTGATCCGTACGTGAGTTTCGAACTCGGCGGCTCCGGCGATCAGCCTGCTCTCGATTTCGAAGACCGCACCTACACGTATGCCGAACTCGACGGTGCCATCGACCGATGGATCCTCGAGCACGGCTCGGGTGCGCCTGCCTACGACGCGTCGACGCTGCCGGTCCCGGATGCCCTGATCTGCGTCTGCGCGGCGGCGCGGCAGGGGACGGCGGTGATCGTCGAGAACCCTGACGCGAGACCGGACCGCACGGTGATTCCGCCGTCCGCTTTTCTGCTGGTGGCGACGTCCGGCTCCACCGGCAGGCCGCGTCCGCTCGCGCGCACCGCGGCCTCCTGGTTCGACAGCTTCCCCGCCTTCACCGCGATCACCGGCATCGAAGCGACGGACCACGTGCTGATCACCGGGCCGTTGCACGCCACGATGCACCTGTTCGCCGCAGTGCACGCACTGTGGCGGGGCGCATGCGTCACCGACGACCCGTCCCGGGCGACGGTGGTGCACGCCGTTCCCGCCGTCCTTCGTGAGGTGGTGGGGAAGGCCCCGAAGCTGCGCACGGCGATCGTCGCCGGCACCGCCCTGGACGACGGCGCCCGCGCGGTGGCGGACGGCATCGAGATCGTCGAGTACTACGGCGCCGCGGAACTCTCCCTCGTCGCGGCGCGCCGGGTGCCCGAACCGCTCCGGTTGCTGGACGGTGTCGACGCCGACATCCGCGACGGTCTGCTGTACGTCCGGTCGCCGTACAGCGTGATCGGAGCCCCGGACTGGTTCGGGGTCGGTGACCTGGCCGAACTCGGTGACGACGGTGAGCTGACGGTGCGCGGCCGGGGTGAATCCGCGATCAACGTCGGCGGCACCACGGTGGTCGCCGAGGACGTCGAGCGCATCCTCGAGACGCTCGACGGTGTCGCCGCGGCGGCCGTCGTCGGATCGCCGCATTCGGTGCTCGGCGAGACCGTCACCGCCGTCCTGGAGCTCGACGGCACCGCGGAGATCGGTGACGTCCGTTCGCGAGCACGCCGGACGCTGACGAAGGAAGCCCTGCCCCGCCGCTGGGTGCCGATCGAGTCGATGCCGCGGACCGCCAGTGGCAAGGTCGCCCGAGGCCGAGTGAGAGACTGGCTGGCATGAGCTCTGTCCCTGTCCTGGTGGCGCCGCGTCGGACGCCGATCGGCAATGCCGGGCACGGGTTCGCCGATCTGACCACCACCGATCTGGCCGCCCCGGTGTTACGCGACGTCCTGACGTCGCTGCGGGGGTCGGGCATCGACGCCGAGATCGACGACGTCGTCCTCGGCAACTGCCTCGGACCGGGCGGCGATCCCGCGCGGGTCGCGGCCCTGCAGGCGGGGCTGGGTGTGGAGGTCCCCGGTGTCACCGTCGACCGGCAGTGCGGTTCCGGCCTCGACGCGGTGATGCAGGCCGCGCTCCGTGTGCGCAGCGGCGTCGACGAGCTGATTCTGGCGGGTGGCGTCGAATCGGCGAGCACGGCGCCGTGGCGGTTCTGGCCGCCGGTGTCGGGCGCCGATCCGGTGCGCTACACCCGAGCTCCCTTTGCGCCGCAAGGCTTCCCCGACCCCGACATGGGAGCGGCCGCGGACGATCTCGCGCGGGTGCGCGGCATCAGCCGTGAGCGGCAGGACGCGTACGCGGCGCGGTCGCACACGCTCGCGGCCGCCGCCGACTTCTCGTCGGAGATCGTGCCGGTCGGTGGCATCGACCGGGACCAGCGCATTCGGGCAGGCATGACCGAGGCCAGGCTCGCGCGGCTGCGCCCCAGTTTCGGTGCCGGCGGGACGGCGACGGCGGGGAATTCCTGCGGCATCTCGGACGGCGCCGCGGTGCTGGCGGTGACGACCGAGTCGCTGGCCGCCGGACTGCCGGCGTTGCGGATCCTCGGCTCCGCCGTCGCGGGATCGGACCCGGCGCTGCCCGGGCTCGGACCGGTACCCGCGATCCGCAAACTCCTGAAGAGGACCGGACACGACGTGGCGGATCTGGGCGTCGTCGAGATCACCGAGGCCTTCGCGTCGGTGGTGCTGGCGGTGTCGGACGAACTCGACCTGGACGAATCCGTGATCTGCCCACAGGGCGGCGCCATCGCCATGGGACATCCATGGGGCGCCTCGGGGGCGATCTTGTTGGTGCGCTTGGCAAGTCAGATGCTGCGCGAGGACGGACCCGCGCTCGGGCTCGCGGCCTGCGCCATCGGCGGCGGGCAGGGCATCGCGATGCTCGTGGAGCGCGTGTCGTGAGTGAGATCGTCTTCGATTCGGTGACCCATGCCTTCGGGGACCGCCCGGTGCTGCGCGGCGTCGACCTCCGTTTCTCCGAGCGCCGCGTCGGCATCATCGGCTCCAACGGCTCTGGCAAGTCGACCCTGGCGCGCATGATCAACGGGTTGCTGAAGCCCACCTCCGGCACCGTCACGGTCGACGGTGTCGACGCCGCCAGGAAGGGCGCCCAGGTGCGCCGCAAGGTCGGGTTCGTGTTCACCGACCCCGACACCCAGATCGTCATGCCCACGGTGTCCGAGGACCTGGCGTTCTCGCTGCGCCGGTCCGGTCTGAGCAAGCCGGAGATCGCCGCGCGCGTCGAGGAGATCCTGGTGCGGTTCCGGCTCGACCAGCACGCCGATCACCCCGCGCACCTGCTGTCCGGGGGCCAGAAGCAGCTGCTCGCCATCGGCGCCGTTCTCATCCGCAGGCCCGAGGTGATCATCGCCGACGAGCCGACCACGCTGCTGGATCTACGGAACGCCCGCGTCGTCGCCGAAGCGCTCGATTCGATGGACCAGCAGGTGATCGTCGTGACCCACCAACTGGCGTTGCTGGAGAGTTTCGAGCGGGTCATCGTCATCGACGACGGTCTCGTCGCGTTCGACGGAAGCCCGGACGACGCCGTCCCCGCGTACCGGCAGTTGGTCGAATGATCGGCCTGTACCGTCCGGGCGACTCGCTCCTGCACAGGATGCCCGCGGGGCTGAAACTGTTGCTGTTGATCGCGTCGATCGTCACGGCCACCGTGTTCGTGCGCACCCCGCTCGAGGTCGGTGTCGTCCTCCTGGTGGTGGGACTGCTGTTCGCGGTGGCCGCCATTCCGTGGCGGGTCGCCGTGGCGCAGCTGCGTCCGGTGGTGTGGATGTTGTTGATCATCGCAATCTTCCAGGTGCTGATCACGTCGCCCGCGCGGGCGGTCGTCGTGTGCGGGGTGCTGCTGATCTCGGTGGCGCTCGCCGCGTTGGTCACGCTCACCACCCGGGTCACCGACATGCTCGACACGGTGTCGCGCGCACTCGGGCCCCTGCGGAGGTTCGGGGTCGATCCGGACCGGATCGGGCTCCTGCTCGCGTTGGCGATCCGGTGTATCCCGCTGCTGACCGGGATCGTGCAGGAGGTGGCGCAGGCGCGGAAGGCGCGCGGGTTGCAATGGTCGATGACGGCGCTGGCCACCCCCGTTCTGGTCCGAGCCCTCCGGACCGCGGACGCGATGGGCGACGCCCTCGTCGCACGGGGAGTCGACGATGACTGAGCTGCTCGCCGAGCGCGTCGCTCGACGGGCCGCCGAGAACCCGGAGACGACAGCGGTCGTGTCCGCGCGCGAAACCGTCGACTACGGCCGGTTCTGGTCGCGGGTCACTCGCACCGCAGCCGGGCTCGACGGCATGAACCGGGTGGCTGTGCTGCCGACGTCGGATGTCGGATCGCTGGTGGTCGTGACGGCGGCGATGCACGCGGGAGTCAGCGTCGTGCTGCTGCACCGGCATCTCCTGCCCTCGCAGCTGAAGCGGGTGCTCGAGCTCGCGAAACCCGGCGCCGTGGTGGCCGCGTCGCACCAGCACACCAGGCTTCGGAGACTGGGATTCGACGGGACCGTCGAGACGGCGGAGAGCCTCGAATCCGACGGCGCCGCGGACCGGGCGCATCCCGACACCGAACTGCTGGTCGGCATCACGTCCGGCACCACCGGTGAGCCGAAGCTGTTCGTGCGCAACCAGCGATCGTGGGCCACGACCCTCGACCGCTCGGACGCGACGTTCGACATCGGCAGCGGGGATCGCGTGGCGGTGCCCGGCGTTCTCGACCACACGCATTTCCTGTACGGCGCGCTGCACGGCCTCACTCGCGGGGCGACGGTGGATCTGCGACCGGTCACGCACTCGCTGCGCGACGCGGCCACACATCTGTACTCGGTACCCACCATCGCCTGGGACGTGGTGCGGTCGGGGATCGGTCCGGTCGGCAGCGTCCGCGAGGTGCTGTCGTCGGCGGCCCGGTGGCCGCGCACGGGGCGTCAGGCGTTGCAGGAGGTGTTGCCGAATGCGTCGCTCGTGCACTTCTACGGCGCATCCGAACTCAGTTTCGTGTCGTTCGACCGGGGTCTCGGCGCCGCCGACGAGCATGCGGCAGGCGAACTGTTCGACGGCGTCGACGCAGAGATCCGCGAGGGCCTGGTTCACGTGCGCAGCAACATGCTGTTCGACGGATACCTCACCGAAGACGGCGTGGTGAACGGCCCCGCCGTCGGGTGGATGACGGTGGGGGACCGCGGGCGGGTGGCGGGCAACAGCCTGCAGTTGTTCGGCCGCGACAGCGACACGGTGATCCGGGCGGGACTCAATGTGGAACCGGCCGCCATCGAGGCGGCGTTGACCGCACTTCCCGGGATCTCGGAAGCTGCGTGCATCGGAGTGCCCGACAGCCGGATGGGCGAGGCACCGGCCGCCGCGATCGTGGTGGCCGGCGACGGGCCGAGTTCCAGCGAGATCTGGCGGCATCTGCGCGCCACGTTACCCAGCCCGAGCATGCCGGTTCAGGTTCTCGCGGTCGACAGCTTGCCGCGCACGCCGCGCGGCAAGCTCGATCGTCAGGCGCTCGCCGCCACCCTGGCAGCTTCCCGTAACCGGAATCCCGCCTAGCCCGTCAGATTTCGAGGCTCAGCAGGTGGTAGCCCAGCGTCTTGCCGTGTCCGTCGAGTGCGGGTGAACCGGTGACGCCGCCGCCGAGGACGCCGGGCAACTCGAACACCATCGCCATCAGGTTCGGCTGGCAGGTGCGCCGGGCCCGGCCGGTGATCAGTTCACCGTAGTGGGCGGCGACGACGTCCTCGGTCAGGCTCCGGGTGAGATGACGGTAGGCGGCGCGGTCCCGGGCCAGCACGGCGAGGATGAGCGTGTCCCCCTTGTCTCCGGCACGGACGTCTGCGAGCGTGTCGATCTTCTGAACAGTTGCGGGCGTCGTCATTTCGTCACCTCCGTGAGATGCACCCGGGTGGACACGAGGTCGCGGGGCAGGGTGCACGAGCGGATCGCGAGTACCTCGGTCGCCGACCGCCGGGCACCGCCGCCGCCCGCCGGCCCGTTGGTGTACAGACTTTCCACTTCCCAGCCGACGAGGTCGGCTTCGTCGCGGGTGCGTGCGCGGGCGGTCACTCTCAGGCGAACCTCGTGGGCATCGGTGTCCATGTCGAGTCCGCGGAAAGCCGCACCGGCGCCGATGTATTCGACGGAGACCGCGTCCTCGGTGAAACCGTGCACGTCGACGAGTCGTTCGGTGACGATATCCGCGGCGAGCCGGGCGCGGGGGTAGGCGCGTGGACCCGCGTAACTGATCTGGCCCTCACCGAGCCAGCCGCCACGGAAGCCGAGGGTGACCTTCAACTGCTCGGGGCGGGGTCGCCCCGTCGCGCCGGTGATGGCGACCCGGTCGGGTCCGACACTGGTGAACGACACGTTGCCGAAGTCCGCGGTGACGTCGGGGGTCAGGTACGACGTGGGGTCTCCCACCTCGTACAGGAGTTGCTCGGCGCACGTTCGTTCGGTGAGTATGCCGCCGGATCCGTCGAGTTTGCCGAATGTCGCCGATCCGTCGGCGAGGACGTCGGCGAACGGGAAGCCGAGATCGGCCATACCCTTCACCGGTTTGGTGACGGGATCCGCGTAGTAGCCGCCCGTGAGCTGTCCGGCGCACTCGAGCAGGTGTCCGATCGCGGTTGCGGCGCCGATGGTTTCGTGATCGGCCAGGTCCCATCCGAAATGGTGGGCGAGTGGGGCGACGTAGAGGGAGGGGTCGGCCAGACGCCCCGTGACGACGACGTCGGCGTCCAGTTCGAGCGCGGGGATCACGGCGTCCGCCCCGATGTATGCGTTCGCGGAGACGAGCGTCTCGTCGTGCTCCGACAGGCGTCTCCCGGTTTCCCATACGACGGGGTCGTGGCGCAGCACCTGCTCGAGCACCGCGTCGCCCGTGATCGCAGCGATGCGCACCTGCCGGTCGGCGAACCGGGACGCGATGCCGGAGACCAGTTCGGCAGCGGCGAGAGGGTTGGCGGCACCGGCATTGGTGATCACCGTGGTCCCGGACGCGAGCGTGTGCGGGAGAACCGCGCGCATGCGTGCGGCGAGGAGCGGATCGTATCCTTCGTCCGGGTTCTCGAGCCGGCGAGAGTTTCCGGCGGCGACGGTGCGTTCGCCGAGGCATTCGAAGATCAGGTAGTCGAGGTCGGCGTGCCGGGCGAGTTTCTCGGCGGGGTCGATGCGATCCCCGGAGAACCCGGATCCTGCGCCGAGTCGCACGCTCCGCGAGGCGCTGCCGCGGGTGCTCGATGGTGTCACGGGCTCGAAGTCCTTTGCTCGTTCGATGTGTGGTGGGTGGGCCGGCGTGCGGCGGTGTCGTGGACGACTACAACGAGATGGCCCCGGTGAGCAGGGCCACGACGGTCATCACGATGGTGGTCCCGAAGGCCCAGCCGAAGATGAACCGCTGGTGCTTGCCGAGGTCCACCTTGCTCAGTCCGATCAGGATGAAAGTCGCGGCGGTCAGCGGGCTGAGCGGGAATCCGGTGGTCATCTGGCCGAGGATGGCGGCGCGGCCGATCTCCGCGGGGTCGCCTCCGAACGATGCGGTGGTTTCCGCGAGCACCGGGACGACGCCGAAGTAGTACGCGTCCGGGGTGAAGACCAGACTGAGCGGCATCGACGTGACCGCGGTGATGACGGGGATCAGGGAGCCGGCGGACTGCGGAATCCAGGAGACGAAGGTCTGCGCCATCGCGGTGATCATTCCGGTGCCGTTGAGGATTCCGGTGAGCACGCCCGCCGCGAGGATCATCGCCACCACCATGGTGACGTTGCCGCCGTGCTTCGCGAACAGGGCCTGCTGGTCGTCCCATTTCGGGCGGTTGACGGCGAGCGCAAGTGCGAATGCGATGGCGAATGCCACCTCCAGCGGCACGAGCTGGAACAGCAGGATCACGATCAGAACGAGGGTGAGCACCGTATTGAACGCCATCACCGCCCGTTGGCGGCCGGTGCGCACCGGCGCGTCGGAGAGGTGCGGCGTGCCGGGACCACCGGCGCCGGGAGACGCCAGTTCGGTGACGCCGAGCCGCTTTCGTTCGGTGCGGCCGATCATGTAGGCGGCGAACAGGACCCACAGGACCCCGGCCCCCATCGCGGGCAGGACCGGCGTGAAAATGTCGGCGCTGGTCAGGTCGAGCGCGGCCATGGCGCGGACGGTCGGGCCGCCCCACGGAATCATGTTCATCAGTCCCGCGGCCAGGCAGACGATGCCGGTCAGGACGACCGGGCGCATCCCGAGTCTCTGGTAGATGGGCAGCAACGCCGAGATGGTGATCAGGAAGGTCGAGGTTCCGTCGCCGTCGAGCGCGACGAGCAGGGTCAGCACCGCGGTTCCGACGGCGATCTTGGTGGGATTGCCACCTGCCCACCGGACGATCCGGCGGATCGCCGGGTCGAACAGTCCCACGTCGACCATCAGACTGAAATACAGGACCGCGAAGGCGATCATGATGGCGACGGGCGCGACCTTCAGCAGACCGTCGCCCACCATCTCCCCGAGGTCGGGTGCCCATCCGCCCACGATCGCGAATGCGACGGGGACGAGGATCAGCGCGACGAGCACCGAAACTCGTCGGCTGAACGCTAGCGCCAGGAAACAAGCGATCGTGGCGAACCCGAGCGCGGCAACCATGTGACCTCCTTCGAAATGGAGTCTCAGTGTCACGCGCCTCACAATTGCGCGTCAAATATCAATGAATGATCGATTTATGAGTTCAACTCATGAATGCGTAGATGCAGCTTGGCGAGGGGTACGGCAGCCCAGCGCATGAATACCGGCCATACTGATGCGCATGAGCATCAATCTCGGGATTTCTCACCTGAGGAGCATCGTCGCCATCGCCGACTACGCGAGCTTCACCTCGGCGGCCCACGCACTCGACGTGTCTCAGTCCTCGCTGAGCCGCTCGGTCGCCGAGGCCGAGCGCAGACTCGACGTCACGCTGTTCGAACGCACCACCCGCCGGGTCGAGCTGACCACGCACGGGCACGAGATCATCGAGCACGCCCGGCGGATGCTCCACGACTTCGACGACGGGCTCACGCAGATCGAACGATTCGTCACCGGTGACCGCGGAATCGTGACGGTGGCGTGCCTCCCGTCGCTCGCGGCCACGTTCCTTCCTCCCTACGTGGTGAGCTTCCGCGAGCGCCACCCCGACGTGCGGCTGCAGATCCGGGACGGACTGCGTCAGGAGGTTCTCGACGCCGTGTACTCGGGCACGGTCGACCTCGCCCTGGTCACCACCTCAGGGATTCTGCCCGGCCTGCAGCAGGACGTCCTGACGAGCGACTCCTTCTATTGCGCCGTCGCGCCGACACATCCGTTCGCCGATCGGCCGGTACTCCGATGGTCGGATCTCGCCGGGCAACCGTTCATCGCGTTCGGACCCGAGAGCAGCATCGCGGCGCCCGTCCGCCGGGCCGTCGAGGACGCACGCATCGAACTCGGACCTGTCATGCAGGCGCAGAACATCGGCGCGGTAGCAGGATTGGCGGCGGCCGGGCTCGGTGTCACCGCGGTACCCGAACTCGTGCTTCCCATGATCTCGTTCGCCGGTCTCGTCCACATACCGCTGCAGCCGACGGTCGAACGCACCATCTCGCTGGTTCAGGTCGCCGGCCGACCCCAGACGGCGAGCACCCGCGGTTTCGTGAACATGCTTCTCGCCGAAAGAACTCCCGATCGAGGAGCTGATTGCGGCTAGAGTTCCGGCATGTCACCTTCTCGCGCAGATCACCATCGACTGAACTACGTGGAGTTGTCGGTCACGGACCTCGCAGACGCGGAAGCGTTCTACCGCTCGGCATTCGGCTGGGAGTTCAATGCCTACGGCCCGCAGTACGCGGGCATCGTCGGTGCAAACGGGGAGGAGGTCGGAGGCCTGCTGCAGGTGCCGGACCGGAAGCCGGCAGGCGGACCGTTGGTGCTGCTGTACTCGGTGGATCTCGACGCGTCGGTGGATGCGGTGCGGGCGGCGGGCGGCACCGTCGTCAACGGCCCGTACGACTTTCCCGGCGGGCGCCGCTTCCACTTCACCGACCCGAGCGGCAACGAACTCGGTGTGTGGTCGTCGTCCTAGCATCGGGCAGAGGATCTAGTCGCGGAGTGCGACAGGGCCGGTGGTCGCGCGGCGGACGAGGTGTGGCGCGAGTACGAGGTCGACTGCCTTGTTGCCGGCGATCTGAGCCAGTGCTCCGTCGACGGCGGCTTCGGCCATCTGCGTGGCGTCCTGGGAAATCGTCGTCATCTGCACGTGCGGAATCCTCGCCAGGCGGGAGTCGTCGTAGCCCACGACGGAAACGTCCGCGGGCACGTCCCGGCCCCGGCGGACCAGTAGGTCGAGCACGCCGGTGGCGCACCGGTCGTTGAAGGCGACGACGGCGGTCGGGGGAGCAGGCATCCCCAGAAGTTCGTGCATGCCTTGTGCACCTTCAGTTTCCGTTGTACCGCCGGCCACGACCGTTGCCGAAGCCGACAGTCCGTGCCGGTCCATCGCAGCCAGGAACCCGGCCCTCCGGTCGGCGCCGCCGGGCGCGTCGGCGCCGTCGATATGGGCGATGTTCCGGTGCCCGAGTTCGGTGAGGTGGTCGACGGCCAGGGTGATGCCGGCGATGTCGTCGCCCCGCACGGCACCGACTCCGGGCAGGCCGCTTGCGCGTGCCACGACGAGGGAGGGCACGCGGTCGGCCAGCGCGCCGAGCGCGTCGGCGTCGAATCGGGACCCCAGGAGGATCGCCGCCTCGCAGCGCTCCCGCATCAGCGCCTGGACGGCGACCTGCTCGGCACGGCTCGGGGCGACCGCGCTGAGCATCACGTCGTAACCCCGGCGGGTGGCCGCCGCGTAGATCTGTTCGACGAGATCGCCGTGGAACGGCTGCTGCAGTTCGAACACGACGCCGAGCAACCGGGAACTGGCCTGGCGCAGTTTCTGTGCGCGACGGTCCGGCACGTAGCCCATCTCGTCGGCGATCTCGAGCACCCGCCGGCGAGTGGCCTCGCTCGCGCCGGGGACGCCCCGCATCACGATCGAGACGAGCGCGGTGGAGACCCCTGCTGCGCGCGCGACGTCGCCCATCGTCGGACGAGCGCCACCGGTCGATCCCGCCACCGGTTCGACCACGTGCACGGCTCCTGTCCTCCGGGCCCCGCGCTGTTCCGCTCGAAGCTGCTCTTGACCAATGATCGCATGAGTTCTACGGTCTTGAACTAGAACGTACTAGTTCGCCTCGGCCTCCACCCTTCCACTGCACTGGAGCACACCCATGTCACTCACCGAAGCCGCAACCGTCCACTCGGCGGCGCCCGCTCCCCACCCGGTACGCATCGCGACGATCGGTGCCGGACGCATCGGCTCGAATCACGCGGAGATCGTGGCCCGCCTGGTCCCCGGGGCGTCGCTCGTCGCGGTCAGCGACCCCGTCGGCGAGTCCGCGCAGCGTCTCGCCACCACGCTGGGAGCGCCGCTCGCCACCACTTCCGTCGACGACGTCCTCACCAGCGACGACGTCGATGCGGTGCTGATCACCGCCCCCGCGCGGAGTCACACGGACCTGGTCGTCGCGGCCGCGGCCGCCGGCAAGCACGTGTTCGTCGAGAAGCCGATGGCAGTGACCCTCGCCGACGCCGACCGCGCCATCGCGGCGGCCGCCGACGCCGGCATCGTCCTGCAGGTCGGATTCAATCGCCGATTCGCTCCCGGATTCGCCGCCGCCCGCGCCGCGATCGACGCGCAGAAGGTCGGAACCCCGCAGCTGCTGCGTTCGCTGACCCGCGACCCCGGGCCGTACACCGCCGATCCGGCACGCGTTCCGCAGTGGACGATCTTCCTCGAAACGCTCATCCACGACTTCGACACCCTCTGCTTCCTCAACCCCGGCGCACGACCGGTGCGGGTGCACGCGGTCGCGGACGCCCTGGTGCGACCGGACGCCAAGAACGCCGGTTATCTCGACACCGCGGTGGTGACCGTCCAATTCGACAACGGTGCCATCGCCACGGCGGAGGCGAGCTTCAGCGCGCTGTACGGATACGATGTGCGCGCCGAGGTATTCGGCTCCGGCGGCATGGTCACCGCAGGCAGTGGGCTCAGCACCGACATGACCTACTACGGTCCCGAAGGACTCCACGCCGACACCGCGCGCCGCGACACCGACCTCCTGCACTCCGCGTACGTCGGGGAACTGACCGCCTTCGTCGACGCGATCCGCACCCACACACCGGCCGTCGTCACAGGCCAGGACGCCCGCACCGCGCTGTCGATCGCACTCGCCGCCATCCGCAGCGTCGAGACCGGCTCCGCCGTCGACCTGGACGCGTGACACCGATGGCCACGTACGCGCTCGCCGCCAGCGCCGAAATGCTCTACCTCGACCTGCCGTTCCCGGACCGCGTGCACCGCATCGCCGAACGCGGACTCCAGGTCGAGATCTGGGACTGGTCGACCAAGGACATCGACGCTCTCGCCGCCAGCGGCGCCGAATTCTCCTCGATGACCGGTTATCTGGAGGGCAACCTCACCGAACCCGACGGCATCGAGGCCCTGCTCGCCACGGCGTTCCAGTCCCTCGACGTCGCGAAACGGCTCGACTGCCCGCGGCTGAACCTGCACGGAACCGGACTCGACAGCCGGGGACTACCCGTCCGGCCGGTCGAAACGGTTACGCCCACAATGTGGCTCACCGCCGCCGACACTCTGCGGAAGGTTGCCGAACTCGGTGAACAGGCGGGGCGGGTGTTCACGCTCGAGAATCTCAACCTCGCCGTCGATCATCCCGGTACCCCATTCGCGTCCGCGGCCGACACTCTCGCCCTTGTCCAGGCGGTCGACAGCCCCCACCTGCGTATGAATCTCGATCTCTATCACGCCCAGATCGGCGAGGGAAACCTCATCGAACTCGTCCGAAAGGCGCTGCCCTACATAGGGGAAATTCAGGTCGCCGACGTCCCCGGACGCTGCGAACCCGGAACCGGCGAAATCCACTACCCGGCTGTCGGGGCCGCCCTCCGCGACATCGGTTACACCGGCGTCGTCGCACTCGAAGGGTGGGCGAAGAACGATCCGGACGACGCGCTCGACGCGTTCGAGGCCGCTTTCGCGCACCCGTAGGGTATGTCTGTCACGCGGAGGTCATCGTCGTTCGCGCGCAGATCGGTCGCTGCTCGAACCGGTGGCCGGACAGACGCCCGGTGTCGTGGGCCTCGATCATCCGCTGCTCCGCGCATTGGGAACCGCGCAACGGCAGGGAGGAGGCAGCCGCGGTGTCGAGGAGCGCACGCAATGCCGGTTGTTCGGCGGCCAGCGCCCGCCACGTCGCATTCAAGGGGGTGCCGTCCTCGACCGCCTGGTCGAGGCGGGCCGCGAGGTGGTTGCTCCACCGGTGCTGAAGGGCGACCAGGATGGTGTCGGCCGAGCCGAAAAGCTCGATCGCGCCGGGTACTTCGTCGAACCGCAGGGCCCGTGCGGGGTCGGTGTGCGCCCGCGCCAGGATCTCTTCCAGTACCGCCCGGCGTGCACGGAAATCGTTCCACGACATCTCGGCCACCTCCGTTGTTCCGTTGATGACTGCAACGCTACGGATCCGCGGCAGCGGTTTCGCCGCGCCACGGTCGCGTTCTCGTCTCCTACCGTGGGCGGAGGGTGCCCCCACTCCGGAGACGACGCGGTGCGGGTGGGTCTTCACCTACGCTGGTCGTGTGCAGGTGACGGCATTTTTTTCGTCGACGCGTGGCGGAGAGTGAGTACGACTATCCGCTCGCTGTGCCGGTGTTCGCGCACATCGCCGTCGTTGCCATCGCTGGTGCCGCTGTCGCGCAACGCGACGGGTTCGTGCCGCCGGGATGGGTCCTACGTGTGGCCTGGTTGCCGCGGTGACCCCCGTTGCGGGAGACATGATCAGACCGGGGGTGGTGCTTCCGCGTCCGTTCCTGGCCGTCTTCGTCATCGCGGCGGCCGCACTGTTGCTTCTGCAGCAGCCCGACACCGCGTTCGACTTCGCTCCGCTCATCCTGGTGATCCTGACCGCCGAGGTCGCGGCAACGGCGTCACTGGTCGTCAGCCTCGCCACCCTGGCTGCCGCGATGGCAGTCCTGTCTGCGTGTGCACTGACGGGCCGACTCGACGGTGCGCCTTACGCTCTCGCCGGAGTCGTGCTGGGCTGGGCCTTCGGTTACCTGATGCTCACGCAGTTGCGCCTCCTTCACCAGGAGCGGGCCTCGAAGGCGATCCAATCCGAGCAGGCCGCCACATGTGAGCGCCAGCGAATCGCCCGCGAGGTTCACGACGTCATTGCCCATTCGCTGAGCATCACGCTGCTGCATCTGACCGCGGCCCGTCGCGCGCTCGAGCAGGACCGCGACGTCGACGACGCAGTGGACGCGCTCTCCGACGCCGAGCGACTCGGGCGGCAGGCGATGGCCGACATCCGGCGCACCGTCGGGTTGCTCGACGCCGGCCCGGCCGGCACCCGGCCCCGGCCGGCACCCGGCCCCAGCCGGGCGTCGCCGATCTTCCCGATCTGATCGACGACTTCCGCCGTGCGGGTCTACCGGTGGCCTTCGACATGCAGGGAGACCTCTCAGCCGTGACCGGCGCAGTCGGTCTCGGCATCTACCGCATCACTCAGGAGTCGCTGGCGAACGTCGCCAAACATGCGCCGGGCGCCAGTGCCGACGTGCGACTCACGATCGAGCCGGAACGCGTCACCCTGGAGATCCGCAACCCGACCCGAGATCGAATAACCCGACCGAACGGTTCACTCGGTTCCGGTCTGCGGGGCATGCGCGAGCGCGCCGCACTGCTCGGTGGCAAACTCCGCGCCGGCCCGGACGGCAGGGGATGGTCGGTGCACGCCGCGGTCCCATTGCCCCGAGACTCCTGCCGGCCGGCGATCCCCCGCCACATCCCGGGGCTGTCGTGACGGGCCCGGAGATCAGAGTGCTACTGGTCGACGACCAGGAACTGGTGCGGTCGGGGCTCCGCCGGATCCTGCGGCGCAAAGACGGCTTCGTGATCGTCGGCGAATGCGCCGACGGCTCGGAGGTGCCCGATGCGGTGGCGGAGCACACCCCGGACGTCGTGCTCATGGACCTTCGGATGAAGAAAGTCGACGGGATCCGGGCGACCCGCGATCTCCGGTCGCGCGCTGAGCCGCCGCCGGTGCTGGTGCTCACCACGTTCGACGACGACGAACTGCTGTCCGGATCGCTCCGCGCAGGTGCGGCGGGTTTCCTCCTCAAGGATTCGCCGGCCGAGGATCTGATTCGCGCCGTACGCACCGTCGCCGAGGGCGGCGCCTGCCTCGACCCCGCAGTGACCGGACGCGTTCTCGCCACGTACCGCACCGTCGCGCCGTCGTCCGACGGGGGCCGGGACCACCTCGCCGAGTTGACCGCGCGGGAACGCGATGTGCTCGCGCTCATCGGGCGTGGGCACAGCAACAGTGAGATCGGGCATGAGTTGGGTATCTCGGGCGTGACTGTGAAGAGTCACGTCGGGCACATCTTCCTCAAACTCGATCTCCGCGACCGCGCGGCCGCCATCGTGTACGCCTTCGATCACGGCATCGTCACCCCGGGCGAAACCGGTCCGGACCGAGTTTCCTGACGCCGGGTCGCATTCTGCGCCTAGTATTCGTTCACCCGGCTTCGAGAAGAGGGGCGAAGCCTGAGCCACTCTCATGAAGGAATCGACCATGATCGCAATCGGTGTGGTTCTCATCGTCATCGGCTTAATCGTCAAGATCTCGTCACTGTGGATCGCAGGCCTCGTCGTCGGCGTCATCGGCCTCGTTCTCCTGCTCGTCGGACTGAGGGGCCGCAAGGTGGGCGGACGACAGTACTGGTACTGACGGGACTGGTTCCGCCGGAACATCCCTGTTCGCCGATTGCGACGCCGTCGACTCGACCTATCTCATCTTGCTCACATCTCGGGGCACACACCCTGCCAGTCACGTTGCAGCACAGTCGGCCCTGTCGGCCGAAAGGGCGGCGGCGGCCTGTCCCACGTGCCGTCGGGCGGCACGATCGGACCGTCTGCGCCGGATTCGGTGCCCTCGGTCGTCGTCACCGTCGATCTGCCCTGAAGGGTTCGATCAGAGCCGCGGTCGGCCGACCGACCGTTTATGCGTGAGTCGAAGTCACGGCAAATTGTTTCCGCAAAGTCTTGGCTGAGTCCAGAAAAGTGAGTCATAGTGGGTGCATGCCGTCGATGCCGGATTACGCAGCGCTGCTGCGCGGGGCTGAGCTCCGCGTGACCCGCCCGCGGGTCGCGGTGTTGGAGGCCGTGCACGCACGCCCGCACGCCGATACGGAGACGATTTTCGGAGCGGTGCGCACCGTTCTGGAAGGGGTGTCCCGGCAGGCCGTGTACGACGTGCTGCACGCAGTGACCGCTGTGGGACTGGTGCGGCGGATTCAGCCGCCCGGCTCCGTTGCTCGTTACGAGTCGCGGGTCGGAGACAATCACCACCACGTCATCTGCCGGTCGTGTGGGGTCATTGCGGACGTCGACTGTGCCGTCGGCGAGGCGCCCTGCCTGACCGCGTCCGACGACAACGGTTTCCTCGTCGAGGAAGCCGAGGTCATCTACTGGGGTCTGTGCCCCGACTGCTCGACATCACAGACTTCTCGATCGAACCCATGACCACAGCCCAACTTGGTCTCTCCCGGAAGGAATGTTGTGTCCGATAGCTGCCCGGTCGCTCACGAGGGAAACACTCAGAGCACCAGTGAAAGTGAAAACCCCGCAATCCCGTCTCCCACTCCGGCGGCGCACCGCCCGAGGACGAACCGCGACTGGTGGCCGAACCAGCCGGAGCTGTCGGTGTTGCATGCCCACACGTCCAAGTCGAACCCGATGGGCGAGGGCTTCGACTACGCCGAGGAGTTCGCCAAGCTCGACGTCGAGGCGCTCAAGCGCGACGTCATCGATCTGATGACGACCTCGCAGGACTGGTGGCCCGCCGACTACGGCCATTACGGCGGCCTCTTCATCCGGATGAGCTGGCACGCCGCAGGCACCTACCGCATCGCGGACGGTCGTGGCGGTGGCGGTCAGGGCGCCCAGCGTTTCGCCCCCCTCAACAGCTGGCCCGACAACGCGAGCCTCGACAAGGCCCGCCGGCTGCTCTGGCCGGTGAAACAGAAGTACGGCAAGCAGATCTCGTGGGCGGACCTCCTCGTCTTCGCCGGCAACTGTGCCCTGGAGTCGATGGGGTTCAAGACCTTCGGGTTCGGATTCGGCCGCGAGGACATCTGGGAGCCCGAGGAGATGTACTGGGGTCCCGAGGACACCTGGCTGGGCGACGAGCGCTACAGCGGCGATCGCGAACTGTCCGGTCCGCTCGGCGCCGTGCAAATGGGTCTCATCTACGTGAACCCGGAGGGCCCGAACGGCCAGCCGGATCCGCTGGCAGCTGCCCGCGACATCCGGGAGACGTTCGCCCGCATGGCGATGAACGACGTGGAGACCGCCGCGCTGATCGCCGGTGGCCACACCTTCGGCAAGACCCACGGCGCAGGCGACGCCGACCTGGTCGGTCCGGAACCGGAAGGCGCCCCGATCGAGCAGCAGGGCCTGGGCTGGAAGAGTGCCTATGGCACCGGCGTGGGCAAGGACGCGATCACCAGTGGTCTCGAGGTCGTGTGGACCCCCACACCGACGAAGTGGGACAACAGCTTCCTGGAGGTCCTGTACGGCTACGAGTGGGAGCTGACCAAGAGTCCCGCCGGTGCCTGGCAGTGGACCGCCAAGGACGGCGCAGGCGCGGGCACGATCCCCGACCCGTTCGATTCGTCGGCGGGGCGGGCTCCGACGATGCTGACCACGGACCTCTCGTTGCGCCTCGACCCGGCCTACGAGAAGATCACCCGGCGTTGGCTCGACCACCCGGACGAGTTCGCCGAGGAGTTCGCCAAGGCCTGGTACAAGCTGCTGCACCGCGACATGGGGCCCGTCACGCGCTACCTCGGCCCGTGGGTTCCCGAGGCGCAGCTGTGGCAGGACCCGGTCCCCGCAGTCGAGCACCAGCTGATCGGTGACAGCGAGATCGCCGCGCTCGAGAGCAAGATCCTCGACTCGGGCCTGTCCATCTCGCAGTTGGTGTCCACCGCCTGGGCGTCGGCAGCCACCCACCGCAGCACCGACATGCGCGGCGGCGCCAACGGGGCGCGAATCCGTCTTGCGCCGCAGAAGGATTGGGAGATCAACAACCCCGCCGAGCTGGCCACGGTCCTGCAGACCCTCGAACAGATCCAGCAGGACTTCAACTCGTCGCAGTCCGGCGGAGTGAAGGTCTCACTCGCGGACGTGATCGTTCTGGCGGGTGTTGCGGCTGTCGAGAAGGCGGCGAAGAACGCCGGTCACGACATCACGGTCCCGTTCACGCCGGGTCGTACCGACGCCACACAGGAGCAGACCGACGTGGAGTCGTTCGCCGTACTCGAGCCGAGGGCCGACGGGTTCCGCAACTACCTGCGGGCGGGGGAGAAGTTGCCTGCCGAGGCCCTGCTGGTCGACCGGGCCTACATGTTGAACCTGACCGCTCCGGAAATGACGGTTCTCGTCGGCGGCCTGCGTGCACTGAACGCCAACTTCGGCCAAACGAAGCACGGCGTCTTCACCGACCGGCCCGAGGCGTTGACCAACGACTTCTTCGTCAACCTCCTCGACATGGGTACGGAGTGGAAGGGTGCGGCCTCGGCCGAGAACGTCTACGAGGGCACCGACCGTGTCACGGGTGACGCCAAGTGGACCGCCACCGCCGTCGATCTGGTCTTCGGTTCGAACTCGCAACTGCGCGCTCTCGCCGAGGTGTATGCCACCGACGATGCGCAGCAGAAGTTCGTGCAGGACTTCGTTTCTGCCTGGGACAAGGTGATGAACCTCGACCGGTTCGACCTCGACTGATCACGGTTGATCGGCCCTGTGCCGATCGACCGCAACCTGGCCCGGCACCCGCGAGCTGATACTCGCCGGGTGCCGGGTTCAACCGGTCGACAGTCTCTCGGCGTTCCGCACCGCGGTCTCGAGGTGCCTGTCCGCGGTGCTCAGGTCGAGCCGGGCGTCGCTGAGGCTGTCGATCACCTGTTCCCGCGAAGCGCCGAGGGTTGTGCTGTCGAGCAGGTCGAACGCGTCGGTCAACTCCTTGATGCGGTTTTCGAGTGCTTGCAGATCGGACCGCAACCGAGCGGTGCGCTCGACCAGGTCGTCGACGTCCACGGCTGCCCCTTTCATCCCCGGACGCGCTGTCGCATCACCACTACGTCCGTCTACCCGCGGATCCGGGCGTGAAACCCCGGCCGCGAGCGGCGGCCTATCGGTACACAAGGCCGCCGTCGATCAGTCCCGCCTGCCCGGTCATGTAGTCGGAATCCGGCCCGGCCAGATACGACACGTACGCCGCGACGTCCTCGGGCGTCTGCGCGCGTCCGAGGGCGATGCCGCCGACGAACTTGTCGAACGTGGCGCCCTTCGGCGCGCCGGTGAGGGCCGCGAAACGCTCGTCGATGGTGACCCACATGTCGGTGCCGACAACGCCGGGGCAGTAGGCGTTGACGGTGATGCCGTCGGACGCATACTCCTTCGCCGCGGCCTGGGTGAGTCCGCGGACGGCGAACTTGGTGGCCGAGTACACACCGAGCATCGGGAATCCCTCGTGGCCGGCGATCGACGACGCGTTGATGATCTTCCCGCCATGTCCGCGTTCCCGGAACTTGGCTGCCCCGACCTGGATACCCCACAGCACGCCTTCGACGTTCACGGCGAGGATGCGTGAGACCTCCTCCGGTGTCACGTCGGCGATCGGGTTGACCTGGGCGATTCCCGCGTTGTTGACGATGATGTCGAAGCCGCCCAGTTCGCGCTCGGTTCGGTCGACGGCGGACTGGACCTGTTCGCGGTCCGTCACGTCGGCGACCAGTGAGATCGCCTTCGCACCCACGGCCCGGACTTCGTCGGCCACCGCATCGACCCGGTCGCCGTTGACGTCGACGAGCGCGATGTCGGCGCCGTCCGACGCCAATCGCAACGCGATCGCGCGTCCGATGCCTTGGCCCGCGCCGGTGACCAGAGCGACTTTGCCCTTGATGCTCATCCTTGACTCCTGTCGATTGTGACCGTCCTCACAGGGGAGCCAAGCATTGTCAGCCGTGGGCATTCAAGGGTTGCAGTCGGTTGCAATGTGTGTCCGTTCGCTCGGGATTGCGTTCGTACCCAATCGAAATGGCGGACCCCGCCACCGGCGGAATAGTTCGATCGAGGGATGCGAAACAACGACGCGGTCGAGGTTCATCGAAAGCTGGCCAGAGACAACATCCCTGATGCGATCGTCGCCAACTGCCACAAGCCCCACTGGCATCGCCCGGTCGACGACTCGGTCTACCTCGCGGCGCTCCACGCCAAGGTCGTGGAGGACGCGAGGGAACTCCCGACCTCGGCAACGCGACCGAATCGTAGTCGGAGGGATTGACACAGCATCGATCACGGCGTTTGACTGGAACGCAAGCTTGTGCGGGCTCGCCCGGTGGTGTTCTGGGAGGTGGACGTATGCGCGGCATAGGGACAGCGGGTCCGGGGCATCGACGCGGAGCAACCCCTCACCGCAGGACCATCTCGGTACTGGCACTGGTCGGAGTGTGCATTCTCTCCCTGGCAACCACCCAGACAGCCAGCGGGGAACCGGCGGCAGACACCGTCGACACAGGGTTCGCGATCCCCTTCTCCGGGGCACCCGGCTACGAGCGCCTGGCACCGACGCAGGTGACCAGTCCGGGGCAGCTCAACCAGCCACTCGGTCAGCAAGCGGCGGACGAGATTGCCGGCCAGGTGGGGCTCACCAGGGCTGACGCTCTATCCGAGCAGCAGTATCGCGACCTCATCACCGGCGGCGGAGTCGGCGGCAGCCTCGAAGCTGCCGAGGTGATCGATGCATGCGCCGAGATCCTCACCAATACGAACGGTCGTCCCCTCTATTCCGACGTCGATGGCCACCCCACACCCTCGGTTCTGGCCAGCTACGGGCTCTACGTGAACGCCAGCGGACTGCTGGAGAGTCCGGCCAACGCGGACGCGCCGACGAGGCAGGTGAACTCTTTGATCGCTCCCGGCGGTTTTGTGGGGACATGGTTGAGGAACAACGATGCGACACGAACCCTGATAGCGCTCTACCGGTCGGCATACACGGTGCAAGCGGTCTATGGCTTCGCAGCGCAACAGATTTCGGGCGCAGCTCAACTGGTGACCAACACCAAGGAGGGTGTGAGTTCGGAGGTAGGCATGTCGATGGCGCCGCCGCTCTGGATAGTGAACTTCGCCCTGCTCTACATACTGAATCCTTCACTGGCGGCCGCGATGCCTGCCCACTGGGCTCCCATTCCGTCGGCGGTCGCCGACGCAGTTCGGTCGAGCCCTACCGGCCAGGTTCCTTTCAGCGACTACGCGTCCTACCTCCAGTGATTCGATTCCGGAGCCCGGCGAGGTCTCGCTCGATGGCATGAGCGGCGGCGAGGTGCTCCACGAACTGAAGGATCGGTAATTACGGGTAAGGGGGGCTTCCGATCACACCCGATTCCGCTTGCTGCGGGCACGTTCTGCAGATAGTTCTCGAGGGGCGCCGAGCGTCACGAGTCGCGTTTCATGCGGGCTCTCAATCCGACTGGCAGTGCCCCGGATGCGACAATGGTCCCGGCATTCGGCATTCGCCTCGGCATGCGGTGCGCATCGCGCAGCCGCCGTAGCAAGAGGTCGCCCGGCGGAATGAGCGTGACGGAGTAGAACACCGCACCGTCAAGAGAATCCTCAGCCACGCAGGAGAAGACTCCGAAGGCGGAAATAGCCAACAGGCCGCACGCGAAACTCGCCGCCCGATACCTGAACGCCATTGTTCATCCGTCCTTCATGTTCGCTCAGTAAGGAGCGAACCCAGCGTGCCGTGAGAATGAAAGCCCCGCCAGACCGGCGACGCGAATCAAGATCAGACCGACCGAGCACGTGCTCCCCGGTGCGAGGGAGCGTCCACTGTCAGTCACCGATTGCGACACCGCTCACTGGTGAGACGAGAACAGATCACCATGCACGCGGTGGCTCCACAAGGGTTTCGCCGAGGTCGGAGGCGCGAATGCGTCACACCCGGCGAGCGACCGTGTAGGCCAGTGGCATCGTCGGAGAGATGTGGCCGAAGTGGGCCTCCCCGAGCGCAACGAGTGACAGGATCGGCCCGGAGCTGTCACACACCTCAGCCGATCACGACCGAGTCACCCTGAACGGAGACGCTTCGTGGGGCGAGCGGAGCGGACGCCGGACCCGTGTGCACAGACCCGTCGAGATTGAACTTGCTGCCATGGCACGGACAATTGATGGTGCCGCCGGAGACGTCGGAGACGGTGCATCCCGCGTGCGTGCATGTCGACGAGAACCCGCGGAAGTCGCCGCCGCTGGGCTGTGTGACGACAACATCGCCGAGCACCGCGCCGCCACCGACGGGGATGTTGCCGGTCGGTACGGTTGCACCCGCGGGCTTCACGGCTGGGCCGGCGCCGGCGCCGGGCGCAGCCGGCGCGCGAGTTCTACTGAACAGCGCGCTACCGGCGGCCAAGGCGGCTGCTGCAGCGCCGATACCGACGATAACCGTACGGCGCGGGAGCGTTAGCTGGTCGCTCCGTAGTCCCTGCTCCTGGTCAAGTTCGTCGGACTGCATGTCAGGCTCCCTCGTCTTGGGCTGTGGTCGATGCGGACCGCTCAATGGTTATAACGAGGGACACGGACGACTGGTTCACACGCGCCTGTCTCGGTCCAAGATCGATGAGAGCCCCGGGGTGTCCTGCCGGGCGCACTCGTCGGGGAGGGCTCGGCGAGCGGTGAGTCCAGACCGCGACGCGTGTATTCGACGACGATGTCGCCATGGGGAACCATCCGCCAATTTAGATGTGTCAGATGTGCTGACACACGTGGTACGGTGGCGACATGATGTCAGAGAAGCTGACAACCGCCTCGGCGGAGCTGCCGGGACCGGATGCGAATCTCGGCTACCTGTTCCGGCTCGCAAATCAGCGCTTCCGCGCGCTGCTGGACGCAGCGCTGGAGGACCTGGAGATGTCGGCGCAGGAGTACGGGATCCTCAGCGTCTTCGAGACCCGTCCGGAGCTGTCCACCTCCGAGCTCGCGCGCATCTCGCAGGTCACGCGGCAAACGATGCACACATCGATCCTCGGTCTCGAGGCCGCCGGGTTGCTCGAGCGCCGAGCGGTCAACCCGCGGGTGGTGCTCGTGCGCCCGACCGAGCGTGGTCGCATCTGCCTAGACTTGGCAACGCGCCGAGTGCGGGCGGCGGAGCGCGCCGCGCTCGGTGGTCTCAGCGACCGGGACGAGCGGACCGTGCGTGCGTGGCTGGCCAACCTGGCTGCAATGGCGCCACGCCGTGCCGATGCAACAGGTCGACGACAGGACAGGTCATGACTCGACAGCCGCCCGGGCCGGAGAGTGTCGAGCAGCGCATGGTCGATGCCGAGCGCGAGCTGTTCGCCGGCCTCGGCGCCGACGTCGACGAGTTCTTCATCGAGCTCGGGCAGACGGGGCGGCGCGTGCGGGTGCTCGCACACGGGCGTGGCCCCGCGGTGCTGCTGCTGCACGGGGTGTCGCTCAGTGCCGCCGTGTGGGCGCCGTTGTTCAGCGAGTTTCCTCAGTTCCGGCTCCTTGCCGTCGACCTTCCGGGCCACGGCTTGTCGGATCCGATGGTGTTCGGGCGTGGGCAGGTGCGCGAGCAGGCCAGCCGGTTGATCGACGACATCCTGGACGCGCTCGGGCTCGACGAGGTCCCGGTGATCGGCCACTCGCTGGGTGGCATGTTCGCCTTGTGGCAGGTGGCGGCCGGCTCCCGGCGGATCTCTGCGCTGGTCGCGATCGGAATGCCCGCGGTCGCGCTCGCGGGCGTGCGGGTACGCATGCCGCTCTCGCTGATGACCGTCCCCGGGCTGGGGTCGGCGTTCCTTCGATCACCCAGCCCGCGTCCGGTGTTTCGCCGCCTGCTCGCTCGGGGCCTGGGCCCCGCGGAGGTGGCGGCCGCACCGAACGCGCTGATCGAGGCGCTGCGCCTGTCCGCACGCCGCCGCGCAAACGCGCGGACCGTTGCGTCGGTGATGCACGCGATCGACCGGTTCCGACGGCCGCGAGCCGAGAGCATACTGACGGGCACGGAGCTCGCCGCGATCCGGATACCGACGATCTTCATCCTGGGATCCGACGACCCGTACCTGTCCGTCGACGGTGCGCGGCACTCGATCCAGCGGATTCCGGGCGCGACGATCCATGAAATGCCCGCCGGGCACGCGCCCTGGCTCGTCGACCCCCACAGGGCCGCGCTGCTGGCAGCCGATCCCCTCGCGCGCCGGGGCAGCGGGAACCCGGTCGACTGAACGGCGGCGACCACGACACCCTCGCGGACGACCAGGGCGCGGGCGGCGCTGTGGACGCCGAGGTGGTGACGCTGGGCGACGTCGAGGAGTTCGTCGAACGCCTGGGCGGGCGGCGATCGGGATCGCTTTCGCGGTGGCGGCGGGTCAGATATGCCCAACAGCAGCTCTGGTTTGGGCAAACTTTGCCAGTGCTCGAAGGGGGGCGCCCTCATAGCGTGGGCGGCGTGAGAGTTCTGATCGGGTTCCCGGTGATCCGCACAGCCGCCGGAACGATCGTCACCGCCTGATTTTCCTACCCCGCACGCCCCACAGAGGAGATGTCAATGCCCGAAGCAATCGAGGTCCGCAAGGTTCCGCTGCACAGCGTTTCCGACGCCAGCGAGCTGGCCAAGCTCATCGACGACGGCGTGCTCGAGGCGGACCGTGTCGTCGCTGTCATCGGCAAGACCGAGGGCAACGGCGGCGTCAACGACTACACGCGCATCATCGCGGACCGCGCCTTTCGTGAGGTCCTCTCGGCGAAGGGCAGCCGCAGCGCCGACGAGGTGGCCGAGGTGCCGATTGTCTGGTCCGGCGGGACCGACGGTGTGATCAGCCCGCACGCAACGATCTTCGCAACTGTGCCGGCCGGGAAGGCGGCGAAGACCGACGAGCCGCGGCTGACCGTCGGTGTCGCGATGAGTGAGCAGCTGCTGCCCGAGGACATCGGTCGCACGCCGATGATCACCAAGGTGGCCGCAGCGGTGAAGATGGCGATGGCCAGTGCCGGCATCAGCGACCCGGCCGACGTGCACTACGTGCAGACGAAGACGCCGCTGCTGACGATCCACACCATCCGAGACGCCAAGAGCCGCGGCGAGACGGTGTGGACCGAGCACACCCACGAGTCGATGGACCTGTCCAACGGCGTTACGGCACTGGGGATTGCCGTCGCTCTCGACGAGATCGACATGCCCGGCGACGCGGATGTGATGCACCGCCGGGACCTGTTCTCGTCGGTGGCATCCTGTTCGTCGGGTGTCGAGTTGGACAGGGCCCAGGTCGTCGTCGTCGGCAATGCGCGTGGCGTCGGCGGTCGCTACCGGATCGGGCACAGCGTGATGAAGGACCCGCTCGATCAGGACGGCATTTGGGCGGCGATCCGGGACGCCGGACTCGAGCTGCCCGAGCGGCCCCACACGAGCGACCTGGACGGCCAGCTCGTCAACGTCTTCCTCAAGTGTGAAGCGAGCCAGGACGGGACGGTCCGTGGCCGCCGCAACGCGATGCTCGACGACTCGGACGTGCACTGGCACCGCCAGATCAAGTCCTGCGTGGGCGGTGTCGCGTCGTCGGTGACGGGCGATCCGGCGGTGTTCGTGTCGGTGTCGGCGGCACACCAGGGTCCGGAGGGCGGCGGCCCCGTTGCCGCCATCGTCGACCTCGGCCAATAGTTCGTGCTCACACCGTGAATGAGGTCGCGTTGCGTCCCGGCAACCGGGCCGCGGCGCGACCTCGACCACACGAACCGCCGACTTCAATGATGCTGCGGTCGGAGTTCATGCACGTCGGCGGTTCGCCGGTACTCGCTTTCGAAACGTGGAGAGGTTCACCCATGTCAACCGTCATCGACCCCGTCAGCGCCGGCGACTCCGGCCGGACTCGCCCGGGGCCCTCGTGCCCGCCGCGCGGATACGGAGAGCTCGTCATGTGTGACGCGCTGACGCTCAGTAGTTTGATCAAGAGCCGCCAGGTGTCGTGCATCGACGTCATGACCGCCTATCTCGACCACATCGAACTGCACAATCGGAGTGTCAACGCCATCGTCGCCCTGCGTGACCGGGACGCGTTGCTGGCCGAGGCGCGCGAGCGGGACCGCCAACTGGCCGACGGGCACTACCTCGGTTGGATGCACGGCTTCCCGCACGCCGTGAAGGACCTCTCCGCGGTCAAGGGATTACCGTTCACCTCCGGATCACCCATCTTTGCGGACCGGATCGCCGACGCGGACGATCTGTTCGTCACACGGATCAGGGCAGCCGGTGCCATCATCATCGGCAAGACCAACACCCCCGAGTTCGGACTCGGATCCCAAACGTACAACCCGGTCTTTGGGACGACGGCGACACCGTACGACACCTCACGCACCGCCGGTGGAAGCAGCGGCGGCGCTGCCGCGGCCCTGGCGTTGCGGATGGTTCCCGTCGCCGACGGCAGTGACTACATGGGCTCACTGCGCAATCCGCCGGCCTTCAATAATGTTGTGGGATTTCGCCCTTCGTGGGGCCGCATCCCAGAGGCCGGTTTCATCGCTCAGGGCGCGGTGGTCGGTCCGATGGGACGGTCGGTGGCTGATGTGACGCGCCTGCTGTCCACGATGGCGGGTCCCGACGCCAACGCCCCGCTGGGCATCGGCGAGGACCCCGAGGTATTCACCCGGAGCCTTGACCGCGACTTCAGCGGGACTCGGATCGCATGGGTGGGGGACTGGGGCGGGTACCTGGCGACGGAACCCGGAGTCCTCGAGTTGTGCGAGTCCGCATTCGACGCGTTCGCGAACGTCGGTTGCCGCGTCGAGGCGGCGCTGCCCGACTACAAGCCCGGGGACATCTGGCAGCTGTTTCTGAGGTGGCGCTGGTGGGCGCAACTCGGCTTGGTCGACCTCTACAACGACCCGCAGACACGAGCGCAGATGAAGCCCGAGTTCGTGTGGGAGATGGAGCACGGACTCGCTCTCTCCGCGCTCGACGTCACCAGGGCAGCGGCGGCCCGCAACGACTGGCAGGCGGCCCTCACGAAGATGTTCGAAACCTATGACTACATCCTCGCGCCCAGTGCCCAGGTGTTTCCGTTCGACAAGGCCACACACTGGCCCACGACGATCGCGGGCCGGCCGATGGATACCTATCACCGGTGGATGGAGACCGTCGCACCGTGGACGATGACGAGTCTTCCGGTTGCTGCGATGCCGGTCGGTTTCGACGACCGCGGGCTTCCCATGGGAATCCAGATCATTGGACGGCACGGCGCAGACCGGGCCGTTCTCCAACTCGCCTACGCGTACGAGCAGGCAACGAAGTGGGTGGAGCGTGTGCTTCCGCCCTCGCTCCTCCCGGGCTGAGCCGTACTGGTGACGCGGCGCTCTATCGTCGCCGGCGTACGGTTGGCATATGGAAGATGTTGCCAACGGAGAGCGACCACAGGCACATGATTTGCCAACACCGGTCGGCTACGAGTTGACGGTTCGGGAGCTGCTGACCCTGCCTAGCCTGACCGGCTCGAAGCTGATCGCGGGGGCCGGCGGCCTGGAGCAGATCGTCCTGCGGGTCAACGTCATCGAGGTGCCGGACATACTGCCATGGGTCAAGCCGAACGAACTGTTGATCACCACCGGATTCCCGCTGCGGCATGCGGACTCGGGTCAGCCGTTCGACCCCGCCGCGCTGGTCGAGCTCATCGAAGGTCTCGCCCAGCGCGGCGCGGCCGCACTCGGTGTGAAGGAGGGCCGGTACCTCGCCGAGCTTCCCGCCGCGATGCTCGAGGCGTCCGACCGTCTCGGGTTTCCGCTGTTCCTCATCCCGCGGGAGATTGGATTCGACGAGGTGATGTCCGAGGTGTTCACGCACCTCGTCGATCGTCAGGCGTGGGCACTGGACGTTGCGGACCGCATGCACCGTGCCTTGACCAAGATCGTCCTCGAGGGCGGGGATCTGCCGCAGATCGCGGACGAAGTCGCAGCGCTGTTCGAAGCCGCGGTCCTCATCTGCACGCCCGACGGGCGCGTACAGGCGACAGCTGGTGCGGCTCCCAACCTGCAGGCGCTGCACGGGTTGCCGCTGTTCGACCCGTCCGGCCGGCTTCGTACCGAGCGCCTACACCACGGCCTGCAGCCGGCACCGGGCACCGAGGCAGGCCAGATCGCCGTCGCGCCGGTTGTCGCCGGCGGCACCGACCACGGCCTCATCGTCGCCTTCGTGGCAGACGGCGGACTGGGCCCGGTCACCGTGCAAGCGCTCGAGCGCGCCGCAACCGTTGTCGCGTTGGCGGTCACCAAGCAACTCGCGGTGTCGGCCGTCGAATCCAAATTTCGCGGCGACTTCCTGCGCGATGTTCTCAACGGCACCGCAGGGACGACCGCCCAGATCACGGAACACTGCGCGCAGCTCGAATGGGACGTGAACCGCAGCATGGTGGTCGTTGTCGCCGAGCTCGACCCGGACGCCGATCCGGCGACGGCCGGCCAGACGACACCCACGCCGGTTGCCGGGCGAATGCCGCAACAGCGGCTCACCGCTGCCTGGCAGCAGGTGGTCCGTCGCAGGGATCGGTTCGCACCGGTAGTCGGCTTCAGTCATGAAGTGGTGGCGTTGATGCCGGTCGGCGGCAGTGATACCAAAACTGTGATCGAGGATCTGATCGCGGCCGTCACCGGGGACCGTGGAGGCGGCCGGCATTCGTTCTGCACCGGAGTCAGTCGCGTCATCGACTCGGTGGCCGGCATCCCGCAGGCGTACGACCAGGCGCGGAAGGCGGTGACGGTGGGGCGGCGCATGCGCGGGAACGGTACTGTCGCTCACTTTGACGGCCTGGGCGTCCACAGACTGCTCTCCCTGGTCGACGACAGCGCTGAACTCCAAGCCTTCGCGAGTGAGGTCCTCGGTTCGCTGGCCGACGACGCCGACGAGGCGATCGATCTCCGGCAGACGCTGCAGGCACTCCTGGACACCAACTGCAACGTCGCCGAGACTGCACGAGTCCTGCATTTCCACTACAACACGTTGCGTTACCGGATCGGTAAGTTGGAGAGCATCGTCGGCCCTTTCACGACGGATCCCATACTGCGCTTGGATGTGGCGCTTGCACTGCGGGTCGTGGAGATGGAGGGTTTGTAGCCGATCAGCGGTGGCCGTGTCGGGGACGCTCGAACGAGGCTTGCGGATCGAGGCCGGTCCGCATGCGCCACGCCGTCAGGGCAAGTCCGAGGCACACCAATTGTGCCGGATCGTCGAGAGACGCACCCAGCAGCTTCTCGAGACGTGTCAGCCGGGCATAGAGGGACTGACGTCGAATCCCCAGAACGGCCGCGGTCCGGGCCTTGCTGCTCCGGTTCGCGAGGTACGCATCAAGGGTCCGCACCAGGTCTGCGGAATATGTTGTGTCATAAGCGATCACGGATCCAAGCTGCTCGGCGATGAACGCGGTGAGCGCGACCGGTGCCACGTCGGCGGCGAGCAACCGTTGGACCCCGACGTCCCGCGAGAGGATCACCCCGGTCCGGGTGCCGAAACGCCGGGCGATCTGGACGATCTCGCGCGCCTGGCCGACCGCCGCCGAGATGTCGGACAGCTGCTGGACCGGCGCTGCCACCCCGAGCGTGCGCACTGCCGAGCCGCAGGGGCCCCGGCGCAGAAGCTCGTCGACGTCGGTGAAGGCGGACCGAACTCGCGCGGGGGAGGCGGGCAACCATCCCTGAGCGAGCACGATGACGTGGTTGGCGGTGACCCCGACCAGGCAGCCACCGAGCACCGCCTGAACCGCCTCCCGGACCGGGGTCGCGAGCTCGCGAACCGGCGTTCGCTGATCGACTTCGACGGCGACGACGAGTACATGCTGACCCTCCACGGGCGTCCAGCCGGCCGCGGTGAGGCGCTCGGACAGGTCACCGTGCGAGGTGAGCACACCGCCCACCAGATCGGTGATGACCGACTGCGCAAGCGATTGACGTGGACCGAGGTCGGGGTGGCGGCCGAGCTCCAGGGCCACCGCGACGGCCGCACAGTTCGCGATGGCGGAACGGTGCGCGGTTGCCTGCCCATTGAGGACGAGTCGACCGAGGGAGCCGGTGGGGCCGCGGACATCGAGGGTCGTCCGCCCGGTCTCCGAGCACGCCGCGGCGGTCGCGCTGCGGTCGACGACCCTGCCTTCCGCGTCGAGGAGGTCGACCCCGCACCCTGCCAGGCGTCCGACCCTGGTGAGCAGCGCGGTCATCCCCTGCCCCGCCACAACGAGGTCGAGAAGTTCCTGCCAGACCGGTTCCCCGGCCTGCGGCGAGCCGAGCCTGCGGCGCAGCAGTAGGTCGTGGAAGTCCTCGACCATCCGCTCGAACGGGACCACCGCGTGCAGGGCCAGGAACGCCAGACCCCGGCGTTGCGCAGCCTCGACGAGTGGGGGCGGGGCCGCGAGGAACGAGCGCCCCACCTCCATCGCGAGCGCGACACATCCGGCATCCGCGACCTGGTCGACGTAGGCGGTGAGCTGCTCGGGGGATCGCCCATGGAGGCCCAGGCCCGTCGTGAGAAGGAGCTCTCCGCCGGAGAGAAGTCCGCCCATCTCGTACACCTCGGAGGAATGGACCCAGCGGACCACCGCGGTATCGGGGGCGCCCGCGAGCACCTCGACGGCGGCGGCCTTGAATGATGGCATCGCCAGGACCTCTCGAAGAGTGGGCAGCATTCCTTCATCCTCGGTCGACGGGGCAGTTCGTCACAGAGCGACTTCTGCCGAACGGACACGTTGTCCCTTGGCAGCCCATTCCAACACTGGTCGAATTGTGGCACAGGCCACAGGTGCCGATCCGTAGGACTCCAGGAGTGCACATGAACAACCCCGTACGGTCCGATGCATATTTCCTCGGACTCGCCATCGAACAGGCGGAGATCGGTTGGGAGGAAGGTGGTGTGCCGATCGGCGCGGCACTCGTCCACGACGGAGAGGTCCTCGCCGTCGGTCGCAACCGCAGGGTCCAGATGAACAGCGCCATCCGGCACGGAGAGACCGACTGCATCGAGCAGGCGGGTCGGCTCCACGCCTCGGTCTACCGCAACTGCGTCCTCTACACGACTCTGTCGCCGTGCTTCATGTGCGCGGGAACCGCTCGGCTGTACGAGATCCCGCGAATCGTGGTCGGTGAGAACCGCTCATTCGAGTCGTCGGAAGGATGGTTGCGTGGCCACGGGGTCCAGGTCGACGTCGTCGACGACGCCGACTGCGTGGCATTGATGGGACGCATGCTGACCGAGCGCCCGAGCCTGTGGCTCGAAGACATCGGCGAACAAGCATGAGCAGCACCGTCGAACCCGCGACTGTCGAGGCGGGCGCCGGCCGCCCCGTTGACCCGGACTATCCCGTCACGCCGGTCCCCCGCAGCGCACGCAAGTCGTTCGTCTCACTCTCGGTGGTACTGCTGGGGTTCACCATCTTCACGCCGACGATGCTCGCCGGGGCGGCGCTCGGCACCGCCTTCTCGTTCGGGAAGCTGATGATGGTGATCGCCGCCGGATCGGCGATCCTGGGAGCGTATGTCGCCATGATGGGGTTCGTCGGCGCTCGCACGGGGCTGACGACCGTCGTCATGGCGCGCTACAGCTTCGGCACTCGCGGGTCCAAACTCGCCTCGGTACTGCTCGGCGGCACCCAGATCGGCTGGTACGGCGTCATCATCGGCACGATCGGCGACCTCACCGCGCAGGCCCTGGGCTGGGAGTCGTACGCCGCCCGCGCGGCGGTGATGATCGCGGCGAGCATCCTGATGTGTATCACCGCGTGTTACGGATACCGTGGGATGTACTGGGTATCGTTGATCTCGACCCCCTTGATCCTCGCCCTGGCTTGCTGGGTGGTGTCCCGGTCCCTCGATGAGGTCGGCGGATTCTCCGGTCTGGTCTCGGTCGAGCCCACCACCACGATGACGGTCACCCTCGCGATTACGACGGTGGTGGGCACCTTCGTCTCGGCAGGGACGCAAGCGCCCAACTGGACCCGCTTCGCCCGCAGCGGATCGCAAGCGGCCCTGGCCTGCATGATCGGGTTCCTCGTCGGCAACGGTCTGATGATCCTGTTCGGCGCCATCGGGGCGATCACCTTCCACGAGGGCGACTTCGTGCTGGTGCTCTACAACCTCGGACTGGTCGGGTGGGGCCTGGTGCTGCTGTTCGGCAACCTCTGGAAGAGCAACGCCGATACCGCATACGCCTTCGGGGTGGCCGGCGCCGAGATGTTCCGAAAGCCGCGCAAGACACCGTTCGTCATCGGCGGGTGTGTGGTCGGCACCGTGCTCGCGCTTACCGGCGTGCACAACCATCTCATCGACTACCTCAGCCTGCTCGGCACGTTCATCCCCCCGCTGGGCGGCGTGATCATCGGGGACTTCCTGTGCCGGTGGCGTCGAGGCATTCCCGAAGACCACACCCCGCAGCCGGTGTACTGGCGTAACCTCGCCGTCTACGCCTTCGCCACCTTCCTCGCGCGGCTCTCCGCCGAGTTCGAGGTGGGGATTCCCCCGCTGATCGGCATCGTGGTCGCCATCGTCCTGACGATGGGCCTGCACCGGGTCTTCGCCGCGCCGAGGGCCACCAGCTAGGGTCGCCCGCCCCCGAGGCGTGTGGTGGCGGCTGTGCTCGCGGGCTTCGGGGGTCGTTGGGGTGATGAGCGTGGTCGACGGCGCCGATTGCGGCCAAAACGATTGGGCGACGAGCGTCCTCGCCGAAAGCGCGAAAGCATCCCGCCCCGCCCATAAGGGCATCGGCGATGTTTGCTCAATTAGTCGGCAAATTTTGGTAGGGGAGTACCGGCGTTGCGCCCGGGCATCGATGGAAGAGTGGGTGACGTTGGCGGGAGTAACCGGATACGCAGTCCCGCGGATATATGACGTGGCGGCGCGCGCCACTTCCTCTCTCCCGGTGCCCTTGCCGGAATCTCGATATCCGCGCGTGTGCACAACGACACTCTGGGAGGAGGTCAGGACACGTGCGCCTGAGCAACGACGGCGCCTCGACTACCCGTCACGTCGGTCGCCGGTCTTCGGCAAGCTAGGAGCTCGCCCCTCACCGTCCACCGCCCTGTGAGAGGAAACCCATGAATGCTTTGCTCTACGTCGGCATTGCACTGCTCATTGTTTCGAACGTACTGATCCCCCCGACGCTTCTGCGATTCCACAACGGCGCCAGCCAGTTTCTGCGCTCGACCGTCACCCTGGCATTGGCTGGGTCGGCAGCAATGCTGTTGAGCGCACTGACCTCCACCGATGCTTCGATTGGACAGCGGTGGGCTACCGCGCTTGCCGGAGTCCTCAGCGGCAGCGTCGTGGCTGCGACTATTGCCCTGGTGATCGAGCCCCGATCCGCCGAATCGGGCTAGCTCGGATTCAGCTCCCGGCGATTGACGGCGACGTGCATGCCGTGCAGCTGCGCTGCCGAAGGCTATGCGGGTGCCGGTCCGGAGCAGGGATCGGAACACAAATTGCTGTTTGCGCGCCACGTCGGAGACGAACGGGAGGGTGAGGACCTCCATGGCGTCCCCGCGGCAGGCCCACAGGGGCCGGCCGTTGACGATGACGTCCAATTCGGCGAAGCGAGGAACGTCGGCGGGCCGATGACCTGGACGTGGGCGAGGTGGTGGCGGTTTCCGCAGGGGTCGTTGACCTTTCGTGCGTGTTCGGCAGCGTCGAGGCTGTCGCGTACGGCGCGGTCTCCCAGTGCGTGAATGTGGATCTGGAAGTCGTCGCTGACGGTGATTCCGGGCGAGCGGATCCGGTTCTGCACTCGACCGAGACGGCGAACGGGGCCGACTGGGTGTGGCGGAGGGGCTACCGTTCTCGGCCACCTGGGTGACCGTCGGCGCCGATCCCCCGAGGTCGATCCGGGTGCCGGGAACCTCAGTGGCCGAGACGAACTGGGTGCCCGCGGGGATTTCGCTATCGAACTTGATTCGGGGTACATCCGAACGGATCCGGAGTCTTCACATGAGGCAACGAATCAACGTCGCGGGCATAGTGACATGAGGCAACAGGAAACTCCATTTGCGTTCGTGTCAGATCAGGGCGCAAACTTCCCGACGGCGTCGAGGTTGGCGAACACCTCACCAGCCATGAAGATGTTGGCACCGGCAGCCTCGTTGAGGGCCTGCGCGAAATATGGGGAGAAGCGGAACGGCCAATACGTGGGGCCGATCCCGCCACCGTGCGGCGTCATGACCGTCGGCATCATCTCATTCAGATTGTAGGTGGCGACCATCCTCTCGCCCTGGGCGATGCCATTGATCTTCACCGTTCCGTAGGCGCCGTCCATCCGCAGCCAGATATCCTCGACCAGAACAGAGTTCCCGGTCTTGCTGATGAACCTCGGCCCGCCGGGGTAGAACACGCCCATGCACGCGTCGATATGGTTGGTCTGCGAGCCGATTGGCAGATAGAGACCGGTCTTCGCGGGCTTGGCCTCGAACGGCGCGATGCCTTCGACCGCCATCTCGTTTTCGTTCAGCATCGCGACGACTCGCGGGGGGAAATCGAAGTTGGCATATCCGGACTGCGTGAAGTACGGCAATCTCATACACTCGGCCTGCGCAGTCGGCAAGGGCGCGTGAAGAGATAGCGCCAAAACCAGGAAAGCGACCGCTCCTACAAACACACGCAAGATACGCATTTCTGCTCCACTCTTCGGGTTTGTTCGGCGTGGCACCGGGCGACAAGTACCAAAAAGCCTCACATAGTAGGGTACGCCCCCCGCGCCTGGCATCAAATCGCTATTTTGCTGGGATTGGCTTTCTTTCCTGGGAATGTCGTCATCGGTGCGCGGAGAAGCCCGAAGTTGCACGGTGCCGATGAGTGAAGACGCCTTCGGGAGGGAGGTGCCGTAGTTCTCGTTGCTGTTGTAGGCGGCGGCTTTCCCGCTCTCCCGGAGATTCGGGGTGATGGTTCCCGGGACCCGGTGACGACCGTGCCGCCCACGGGGGCGGGGCTGACGGTGGGCGTGAGATCAACGGCCGCAACGATGTTCGCGGCCGCAGTCGCGGCGACTGCGGTGGTGGTCGTGGCCTTCGGCGGGGCGCGGTCACGTTGATCGTGGCCAGCGTGCCCGCGCCAGCCCAAGGGCGCGTTTCTCGCAGGCAGCATCGACAGGCCGGTAGAGGCCTTCGGCGGCGTCCGCGGCCACCGGCTGCGCTTGCTCGTCGAAGGGTGGCGTCTGCCTCATTGCTCGGCCCGGGAGTCGTGGACTGCGGCTTGCGGGCGTGGCGGTCCGCCCTGGACACGCTCCATGACGTGAGCGACATTCTCACCGACATCGAAGACTGTATCGATGCTCTCTCGGAGCGAACGCTCGCCGTGATCGAATCCGCCGCCAACGACGATGCGTCCACGGCGCGCACTTCGGAACAACCGGCAGCGACACGGCTTGGACTGCCTCCGCACACTCCCGCCCCGCGGGCGCGCGTTGACCCTTCCTTGCGAATGACGAGAATGCTTCGCCCACAAACGAATCCAACTGTTCGGCGGTGCCGGGCGCCTTCAGGCGGCTGTGGCCGCCCCATTCTTCGACGCTGTCGTCGGCTCACCGGCTGGCCGAGCTGAGCAGCCCCGACCAGTGAACGACACCGCATACGTCGAGGCTCGAGCGGGGCTCACGACGGTGTCAGGGCGTATCGGGCGATCACGTCGGGCAACCAGTCGGGTTCGCCGAATTGCAGACCGTAGCGCTCGGCAACTGCGGCGATCTGGGTGACATCCGGTTCGCCGGCGGCGATCAGTTCGGACATTTCCAGGAAGCAATGTTCGAAGCCGGCCGGACTGATGATCTCGATCATGCGCGCCGGGACGGTGCCGGCGTTCCACATGGCGTGCATCTCACCCCGGGGCTTTGTGATGTATCCGCCGGATTCGAGAACGGCCTCCCGGTCGCCGGAGCGGAATCCGATCACACCCTGAGTAACTATCGAGAATTCGTCCTCCCGCGTATGCAGATGCGGCGGCACCAGCGCACCGACCGGGAACGGGTGCTCGACGACCGACAACACCCCACCGGTGTCACGGCCCCAGAGCTTGAATTCGACCCCAATCGGGCCCAGGTCACCGGTCTGCCCGGTCCCCGGCGGCACGACGACCAGCGGTGGGGGATCGGTTGCGCTCACGCTTCTCACCTACTCACCGCCGTTGACAGATCGGGTCACAAGTTCTCTGCTCAACTTTCCGCCGACCGCGCAGGCATTGTCAACGTTCTCGGGGCATAGCCGATCGATGATCTTGGCTCCGCGATCGAAGCGCAGGCGATGAAGGATCCGACGGTGCCATGGCGTTCAGGACCGACAGTTCGCAAGGTCAGGAGCTCCACGAACTGACGGGCCGGTAATCATGCGTAAGAGGGGCTTCCGATCACACCTGATTCCGCTTCCTGCGGGCACGTTCGCGCACAGCGGGCGAACGGTGATTTTCGCTGCAGATCGTTCTAAGGGCGCAGAGCGTCACGAGTCGCGTCTTCATGCGGGGTTCTCAATACGGCTGGGCAGTGCCCCGGATGCGATAGCGCTCCAGCGCTGGGGAGCGGGTCACCAGTCCAGCCCTCTGCCATCCGATCTGAGGTATTGCCAATGAGCTGAGGAAACCGCGGCCTTCTGCAATCAGGGTGAGCCAGACCGGTCTACCTATGCGTTTTGAAACTAGCGTCTTGTCGACCGAGTCGACTTTTGGCTCAACAATGTGGCAGTAGAGCGACCGAATTGCGCTGCCACACCGACGCTGCATCTGAGTCGACCCGCCGCTGACTTGCAGTCGACAGGCGCCGGGCAGGTATCCCGGGATCTGGTCATCAGCGGGTTACGGGGTCATGCTGATCTCGTACTGAAGTCCGAGCGAATTGAGGAGTAGCGATGATGACAATCGTCACCAGGGTGAGGCTTCGCGGGGAGGGCATAGAGCGATGGGACGGGGCGATGCATGCTCGGCTGGCGGCCGCACGAGGGAGACCGGGTTGGGTGTCGGCGCAATTGCTCAAGGGGGTTGACCAGCCGCTCGAGCGCGCGATTGTCGGCGTGTGGGATTCCAAGGATGATTGGGCATCTTGGCATCACGACGAGACGTTTCGCGCAACACGCGAACAACTCGAAGGACTCGAGGACGGCCCCTCGGAATCGACATGGTTCGAGGTCGTGGAGAATGCCGACACCAGCGACTGAAGCTCGGCTCGGGTTTGGTCCGGTCAGGTCGAGATGTGCCCTATCCGCCGGCGAACGGTGGCAGAACATCGACCTTCCCTGATATCGGGTAGGTCAGATCGCCGAGAGATGGCGAGTCGATGAAAGTGATCGTTTCTTCGTCTCGCCCGATAATGTCCGCGGCCGCGGCGAAATAGCGTACAAGTACTTGATTCTCAGCCACCGATCGCTCCTATGCTCCTGACGGGTGGTGTGAATCCGTCGCACCGATTCCGTGCCCGAATGGTTTGCGTCACATTGCATCACGCCAGGACTGTGCGAGTTCTTGGTCGCTGGCGCCGGCACGCACGGCGGACCGGAGGTCGGTCTCGGTGTCACTGAATAGGCAGGGGCGAACTGTCCCTTCCGCGGTCAGTCTCGTGCGATCGCTGTCCGCGCAGAATGTGCGGGTGACCGAGGCGATGATGCCGACCCGAGCTGAGCCGCCATCGACAGCCCATTCCTCGGCCGGTGCCGATCGATCGATCCGGGGGGTGAAATCGGTACTCGAGGCCCGTAACGAGCTGGCCGTTGTCGAGGTTCCGCACGACGCCGGTGAACAAGACCGTGGCGCCGTTCGCCGGGCCGGTGACCGCGGCGTTGACCGCGACGGGATCGATCGGTTCCGTGGTGATGCGGGCGAGTAGTCCTGTCATGCCGTTCTCCTCGTCATCCGGGGAAGGACGGCTCTGGGCCGGAGGCGACTTCCGCCTGGGTCCCGGATGTGTGCTGTGTTGAGGAGTTTTCGTGCTCGTGGACCGTGCATTCGTGCGCGGGCTCGGTGCCGATGCGGTTGATTTCCGCTGCCGCCTCCTCGACAGCGTCGACGATTCCGACGTATCCGGTGCATCGGCAGATGTTGCCCGACATTTCTTCCCGGATCCGCTCCCGGCTGGGTTCCACCTCCCGGTGCAGGAGGTGGAGCGCGGACATGAGCATTCCCGGGGTGCAGAACCCGCACTGAAGGCCGTGCCGGTCGCAGAACGCCCGCTGCAGGGGGTGCAGGGTACCGTCGTCGGCGGCCATCCCTTCGACCGTGGTGACCGACGACCCATCGGCTTGGACGGCGAACATCAGACATGCTCGCACCGGCCCGCCGTCGACCAGGACGGTGCAGGCTCCGCAGACGCCGTGCTCGCATCCGAGGTGGGTGCCGGTGAGCCCGAGATCTTCGCGGAGCGCGTCCGCGAGGGTCTTGCGAGGCTCGATGTCGATCGCGGCTCGTTCTCCGTTGACGGTCAGTTCGATACGCATCAGTTCACTCCTGCCTTGATTCCTATTGCCTGGGTCAGCGCTCGGAGCGTGAACTCCTCGGTCATCGCGACTCGGTAGTCGGCTGAAGCGTGCAGATCCGACGCTGCGGTGATCGCGGTCGCGGCGACGCGCGCCGCCTCGGCGATCTTGTCGTCGGTCATCGGCCCGTCCGCGAGGATCGCTTCGGCGGCGAGGGGCCGGATGGGTATGGCGCCGACACCGCCGATCGAGATCCGGGCAACCCCTCCGACGACCGCCACGGCGACGGTGACGAGACCGAAGTCGCCGTGCCGACGGGCGAATTCGGCGAAACCCGACCGCTCCGGGACCGGGAAGTCGACTGCGGTGACGATCTCGTTCTCGTCCAGCGACGTCTCGAGGGGTCCGACGAAGAGGTCGTCTGCCACTACCGTGCGGGTACCGCCGGGCCCGTGGACGTGGACGAGCGCGCCCAACGCGGTCGCCACGACGGGGAGTTCCGCGGAGGGGTCGGCGTGGGCGATGCTGCCGCCGGTGGTGCCCCGGGTGCGGATGGCGCTGTGGCCGATCCACTTCGCCGCCTCCGACAGCAGGGGCAGGTGAGTCTGCTCGATCAGCATTGAGTGCCGGACCAGGGCACCCACCCGCACCGTGGTGTCGTTGAGCTTTTCGATCGTGTCGAGTCCGGGAACGCGGTTGATGTCGACCAGAATGGTCGGGCGCCCGAGGCGCATCGCCAGGACCGGGACGAGACTCTGTCCCCCGGCCAGGACCTTGCCGTCGCCGCCCGCGGATTCCAGGGTCTTGACTGCCTCGGCAATGCTGGAGGGACGGCTGTAGTCGAATGGTGCAGCCTTCATGGGTGCATCCTCACTTTCCCACGAATTTCGGCGAGCGGTTCTCGGCTCGGGCGAGCTGGCTCTCGGCGAAGTCCGCGCTCGCCCAGCACTGATCGAACTCGGCGTCGAGCCGGTTGTCCCAGCTGTCGGGTTCGGTCAGCGCCTGCACCGAATGCTTGGAATACATCAGCGAGAGCGGGGCGTAGGAGGCGATCTCCTGCGCGAGCGCCCGTGCGTCGTCGACCGTGCCGATGCGGTCCGCGAGGCCGCGGGTGAGCGCCGCCGTTGCGTCGAGCGTGTCGCAGGCGAGCAACACTGCGCGGGCAGTTCCGCCCCCGGCGAGTCCAGTAAGTCGCTGGATCGTCCACGGGTCGACGGCGAGCCCGTTGCGGGCCGTCGGGATCGCGAACTTCGCGCCCGGTGCCACGACGCGCAGATCGCACGCGATGGCCAGCTGCGTGCCGGCCCCGATCGCGGGCCCGTTGACCGCGGCGATCACCGGTATCGGCGCCGCGGTGATCGCACGAAGTGCGGTGTAGAGGGCGGTGCGGAAGCCGTCGCCGTACACGCCGCCGAAGTCGGCACCGGCACTGAACGCGCTCCCGGCGCCGGTGATGATCAGTGCCCGCCGCCCCGATGACACGCATCCCTCGATGACGGTGGTGAGCTCGGTCAGGTGCGCAATGTCGAGGGCGTTGCGCTTGTCGTGACGATCGAGGGTGATTTCCGCGACGTCGCCGTGCTCGGCGAGGGTGATCATCGGAGCGCCTCCCACAGGGTGGCCGGTGTGATCGGTAGATGATGAATCTCGATACCGACCGCGTTGTGCACCGCACCGGCGAGGACGGCGTTGGGGCCGAGTGTGCCGCCCTCGCCGACACCGCGTACCCCGAGGGGATTGTCGGCGGGGACGGAGATGTGTTCGATGATCATTTCCGGCACCTCGTGGCTGGTCGGCATCAGGTAGTCCATCAGTGTTCCGGTCGACAGGTTGCCGGCGTCGTCGTATATCAGATGTTCGTACATGGCGCCGCCGATGCCCTGCGCGATGGATCCGACTATCTGCCCCTCCACGATCATGGGATTGATGACGCGGCCGGCGTCCTCGGTGCATACCCATTTGAGGATTTTCAGGTCGCCGGTTTTGCGGTCGATCTCGATGGTGGCCGCCTGGGCTCCCGCGGCGAAGGCACCGCGGATCGGGTCGAAGAATCGGGTTGCTTGCAGTCCGGGTTCGATTCCTTCGGGAAGCTTGTTCGACTCCAGGTAGGCGATCCGTGCCAGCTCTGCGAGCGTGGCCAGGGGTTTGGTGTCATCGGGTCCCCAGATTTCGCCGTCTCGGCAGTCGAGGTCTGCCTCGTCGATTTCATGCAGGGCGGCGGCGAGTTTGAGGACCTTGGTTTTGACCGCTTCCCCCGTTCTGTGCGCGGCACCGCCGCCGATGACCGCCTGCCTAGAGGAGAAAGCTCCGAATCCCCACAGGGATTCGTTTGTGTCGCCGATGCGCACGTTGACGTCGTCGTAGGGGACACCTACTGCGTCGGCGACGATTTGAGCGATGGTCGTCTCCGACCCCTGCCCCTGGGTGGTGACCCCGCTGAGGACGGTCACCTTGCCGTCAGGGTCGACGCGCACGGTGCACGCGTCGTGGCCGGTGCGGAACGGCATCCGCGGGCCGGCGGCGGCGGCGCGGCCGAGGCCGGTCAGTTCGTTGTAGCAAGCGAAGCCGATGCCGATCGGGTTCGCGCCCGTCTCTCGCCGGTACTGTTGTTCGGCGAGGAATTCCTCGTAACCGATCGCGTTGACGCACTTGTCCAAACATGCGCCGTACCAGCCGGAGTCGTCGACGAGCCGACTCGGCATGCGGTACGGGATCTCCTCCGGGGTGACGAGGTTCTTCCGTCTGATCTCGAGGTCGGTCATGCCCAACTCGTCGGCGGCCGCGGTCAGCAGCGATTCCATCGCGAACACCGTCGCGGGCCTGGCCACACCCCGGTAGGGGCCCGCGCAGGAGGTGTTGGTGGTGACACCGCGGGTGACGCAACGGTAGTTGTCGAGCCGGTACGGTCCGGACAGCAGACCACCAGCCATGAGGGGTTCGATGCCCGCGGTCCACGGATAGACCGAGTAGGCGCCGACGTTGCAGGTGACATCCGCGTCGAGGGCGAGCAACGTGCCGTCCTTCGCGAACCCGGCTTTGACGAGATACCGATGATCGCGGGCGTGGGCGGCGGCTTGCAGGTGCTCGGCTCGGTCTTCCACCCACTTGAGCGGGTACCCCCGCATTTCGCGGGCCATCACGCACAGCGCGAGATCCTCCGGGTACAGCACGGCTTTGGTGCCGAAACCGCCGCCGACGTCGGGGGCGATGACACGCACATTGGACTCGGCCAGGCCGAGCAGCTCGGCGAGCATGTTCCGCACCAGATGAGGAATCTGCGTACCCGACCAGAAGGTGAGCTTGTCGTCGACCGGATCCCACAATGCAACCCCCGCACGGCATTCCATCGGATTGCCGGCATGCCGATTCGTGGTGAGCTCGCGTTCGACGACGACATGCGACCTCGCGAAGGCGGCCTCGACATCACCGGCATCGAACTTTCGTTCCAGCAGGACGTTGTCGGGGGCCTCTTCGTGGACGGGCACCTCGGGTGGTTTCCAGGCAACAACCGTCGCGGGAAGTTGGTCGTAGTCGATGTCGATCCGTTCGATCGCATCCTCTGCGATGTAGCGACTTTCGGCGACGACCGCTGCCACCGCCTCACCGGCGAATCGGGCCTTCTGCCACGCGAGGATGGGTTGCGCGGTCTCGACGTAGGACGGCAGCGCCGACTGTGCGCGCAGCGCGATCGACCGAAACGCGGGCATTCCGCCGGCGAACGCGCCGTACACGCCCGGCACGTCCTGCGCCGCGTCGACGTCGAGGTGGGTAATGGTGGCATGCCCGTACGGGCTGCGGAGGAAGGCGACGTGCCGCATTCGCGGCAGCTCGAGATCGGAGACATATCGGCCGTGGCCGGTGATCAGTCGCGCGTCTTCCTTGCGGCGAACGGACCGGCCGACAGCGCCGGTTCCGGGTTCTGCAGCGTGATCGTGTGTCATGGCATCGAGTACCCACCATTGACGGACACGATCTGGCCGGTGGTCCAGGACGACTTCGGCGAGGACAGCAACAAGATCGTCGGGGTGACGTCGTCGGGGGTGCCGAAGCGGCGCAGCGGATATGCCGAAAGGATGCGCTTCATCTTCGTGTCGTCGGCGTTGCCGGTGTGGGCGTCGAGGCTGCCGGTCTGCACGAGTGCGATGGAGACGGCGTTTGCGCGGATCTTGTGACGTGCGAGCTCCTTCGCCAGGGACTTCGTCAGTCCCACCGTGGTAGCCCGGGTCGTGGCGGTCACGAGGAGGCGGGATTCACCCACCCGGCCGGAGTCGCCCATCAGGTTGATGATCGAGCCCGCGACGTTGCAGTCGACCATCTGGCGGGCCACGGCCTGGGTGACGCGCAGTGTGCCGGCGACGGTGATCTCGATTTGCGGGGCCCAATCCTCTTCCGTCGTTTCCAGGAACGGCTTGCTCTGGGTGACGGCGGAGTTGTTGATGAGGATGTCGATCGGTCCGAGTTCGGACTTGACGGCGTCGACCGCGGCTTTCACGGCAACACCGTCGGCCAGGTCGGCGCCGACTGCGATGGCGCGCACACCGAGGGTCGCGGCCTCCTTCGCTGCTTCCTCGGCACCCTGGGCAGACGAGTTGTAGTGGAAGGCCACGTTTGCGCCTTCGGTTGCAAAAGCCATGCCGATCGCACGGCCGAGTCCCTTGCCGGCTCCGGTGACGAGGACGGTCTTGTCTGCCAGATCGAGGTTCATAATCAGCTCTCCTTGTTGTAGATCCAGCACGGTGCACCATTGGTGGTGGTCAGTCGCCCGGACTGCATGCCGGGGAAGTGTGCGGCGACGATGTCGGTGTCGGTGTCGGTGAACTCCGAGACGAAGTCGGCGCGGACCGTGGCGGCCGCGACGGAGTCGAAGTCGAATGCGAAATGCCAGTGCGATTCGATGAGTTCGACTGGGGTGTGGGCGAGGTCGCCGATCAGTGCGGCACGCTGCCCCTCGCTGGAGATGATGAAGGTGGTCGATCCGGGGGTGTGGCCGGGGGTGTGCCGGGCGTCGAGTCCGGGGGCCAGGGTCTGGTCACCGGCGAAGAGTTCGAGCCGACTTTCGAGCGGTTTGAGCTTGCGCACGGCGCCCGGTTCGGCGGACCCGCTTTCGACGAAGTGCTCCCAGTCGAGCTTGTGCACCCGGTGCGTTGCGTTCTCGAAGACGACGACGCCCTTCTTCGTCGCCCATCCGACGTGGTCGAAGTGCAGGTGCGTGAAGACCACATCTGTGATGTCGCCCGGATCCAACCCGTGCAACTTGAGGCTTTCGAGGAACTGGCCGCCGCGGTACTTGCCGTTGTCGATCGTCCCGACACCGGCGTCGACGAGGATGTTGCGATCACCGGTACGGATCAGATAGCCGCCGACGGCGAGTTCGAGGTTTCCGTTCTCGGTGAGCAGTTCCGCGTGGTCGTCCCACGGATCGCCGGGGATCTCGGGCCGGAACAGGACCTCACGGGGGTTCTCGTGGCCGGCGCCGTCGACGAGGGACTCGAGAAACAGTGAACCTACCTTCATCGGATCTCCTCGGTATTGATGCGGGGGACGAAGATCCGGTCGGCTTCGGCGAACGGCCGCTCCGGACGGGCACCGGTGGGAAAGACGAGATTGATCGTCAACGGCAGGCCGATGCCCGCCGACGGGTAACCGCTACCGAACGCGGCCGGCGCGGGTCCACGCCCCTTCCGGGTGAGGAGCACGATCAGCGCGATCACAGCCGCCAGCACTCCGGCGCCGGGCAACGCTACCTTCATCAGGGTGCCGCCCATGCTGCCCATGACATCGAGCGGCTCGACCTCGTCGATCGACTTGGGACGCTGCTCCACGGCGGCGCCGTTCGCCGCGCCGCCCACGATTTCGGCCTCGAGATTCTTGGCGAACTGACCGAGGATCTTGTTGGACACGTCGGCGATGACGCCGCGTCCGAAGCCGGCCGCTCGCCCGGAGAGGGCGAGATCGGTGAGCACGTGGACAGCGGTGCCCGAACCCTGTTCGGAGAGGGTGGCCGTGATGGTGGCCTTGGCCCCGCCCTGTCCGCCCACGTCCTTGCCCTCGGCCGCGATGACGGCCCGGTAGTTGGCCGGATCCTTTTCGACGAACCGTCCGGCGCCCTTGTATTGGGCCGAGACCGGGCCGACCTTGATCTTGACGGCGCCCTCGAACTCGTCGCCATCGAGGCTCAGGACCGCAGCACCGGGAAGGCAGGGGATCACCCGTCCGAGATCGAGGAGGGCGTCCCAGGTCTTGGCCACGGGAAGGTCCACGGTGAACGTGTTGGTGAGTTCCATAAGAAACATCCTAACTAATAATCGTTAGTATTGAGAGTACGGAGCGTGCCGAACCGTGTCAATCCTGATCGGGAACCCGCGACACCGTTGCGTCGACGGAATCAGGAAAGCGTAGATGCTGTTCAATTGTTCTTTGCTGCAATATGTTTGAGCCGTCCCGATGCACCTGTTCGCACTGTGCGGACCGATATGACAGGAGAAATGAAGATGAGCACTGAGGCGGCCGACGTACGCGAGAGTCCGACCGTGGCAGATTTCACGGTGCGCCGCGCGGCCACCACACGGTGGTCCGACAACGACATGTACGGCCATCTGAACAACGCCGTGTACTACCAACTCTTCGATGCAGCGATCAACAGCTGGATCATCGAGCAGTCCGGACTCGACCCGATCGCCGCCCCCGCATTGGGCGTCGTCGCCGAGTCCGGATGCCGATACTTCGAGCAGGTGCAGTTCCCGCAGGCGCTCGAGGTGGGAATCCGTGTCGCCAGGCTGGGCCGTACCAGTGTCACCTATGACCTCGGGCTCTTTCCTGCCGAGCTGCCCGAGAGTGCGACGATCGCCGCGCGGGGGCGGTGGGTGCACGTCTATGTCGACCGTGACACCAGGCGTCCGGTGCCGATCCCTGACGAGTTGCGTCAGCTGTTCGAATCGGTCACCGGATAACCACGGCGATCACAGGGAGGGTTTCGTGGCTACGACAGTCGCCGCAGCCACGAAACCTTGTCCTAGGATTCTTCTGCGCCGAGCCCGACCTGTGAGCGCACCCGCAGTTCGGTGAAGGCACTGCCCTGCCGGGGGTCGGGTTTGCCGATCATGGTCCCGATCCAGCAGGCCAGGAATCCGACGGGGATCGACACCAACACCGGGAAGGTCAGCGGGAACGGGGCCTTCTCCGCTCCTCCCGGCCACACCTGAGGGCCGAGAATGATCAGGGCGACGGAGGTGACCAGGCCGGCACCGATTCCGACCACCGCACCGAGAGTGTTGAAACGTTTCCAACCCAGACTGAGCGCGAGCGCCGGGAAGTTCGCGCTCGCCGCGATCGACAACGCCAGCCCGACGAGCAGCGCGACGTTGATTCCGGACCCGAGGAGAAGAGTGAGCACGATCGCCACTATCCCGACCCCGGCTGCCGCGATTCTGGCGACGACTGCGCCCTCGCGTTCGGTCGCGGTTCGCCGCTTGACGACGTTGAACCACAGGTCGTGAGACAACGCGCCCGATGCCGACAACACCAGCCCGGCGACCACGGCGAGAATGGTGGCGAACGCGACGGCGCTGACCAGGGCGATGAAGACGTCACCGCCGAAGCTTCCCTCGCCGCCACCGAGGTACTGCGCGAGCAGTGGTGCGGTCAAATTTCCTCCGGCAGTGGATTTTTCCGATCCGGTGGGCAGAAGTGCGCGAGCTCCGTACCCGATGATCGACGTCATGACGAAGAAGACACCAATGATCCCGACCGCCCACCCCACCGAGCGTCGTGCGGCGCGCGCGTCGGGAACGGTGAAGAACCGGATCAGGATGTGAGGAAGGGCGGCCGTGCCGATGGCGTAGGCCACCGCCGAGGACAGGGTATTGAGCGGGTTCGCGCTCGATCCGCCCGGAGCAAGGTATGCGTCCCCGTTGGGATGGTTGTCGGCCGCTGCCTCGAACATGCTCAGCGGGTTGAAGTTGAACTTCCACAGCACACCCACACACATGGCGCCGCCGACGACCAGCAGCAGCGCGGCCTTGATGATCTGGACCCAGGTGGTGGCGAGCATGCCTCCGAACACGACATAGAACAGCATCGCGATGCCCGTGATGATCACCGCGGGGGTGAAGTTCATTCCGGTGAGAGCTCGGATCAGCACTCCCGCACCGACGAGCTGGGCGATGAGGTAGAAGACGACCACCACCAGGGTGGCCAGCGAGGTGGCAGCCCGCACGGGTCGCTTGCTGAAGCGGAACGAGAGCACGTCCGCGATGGTGTACTGGCCGGCATTACGCATCTTTTCCGCGAAGAGCAGCAGAATCAACAAGAAGGCGAAGATCGCAGCCGTTGCCAGCACCCACCCGTCGAACCCGGTGAGAAAGATCAGACCGGTGAAGCCGAGGAAGGTGGCCGCCGACATCAGGTCCCCGGAGATCGCAAATCCGTTCTGAACCCCGGTGACGCTGCGGCCGGCGGCGTAGAAGTCCGACTGGGTGCTGGTGCGGCGCGCTGCCCAGAACGTCACGATGATCGTGATGGCGAGTACGGCGGCGAAGAAGATCAATCGTGTGAGGTTCATCTGCGGTCTCCAGGCGTCGATCGATCCGAGATCACTTCTAGTGCTTGCTTTTCCAGGGGGACGAACACGCGGGTCGAGGCACGGAGGTAAGCCGCGGTGACAATCCAGACGAGCGCGAACTGCGTCAGACCGAGGACGTATGCGACGGTGACGCCCGGCGCGACGAACTGTCCCATGAAGTCGTGGGCGTAGGCGGTCAGCACGAGGAACGCACCGAACCACAGGCTCGCGCCGGCGAGGGCCAGGCGGACGAATCGGGACCGGCGTTCGGTCAGTTCCGCGAAATACGATGAGGACGCAACTTTTTCGACGTCCGGGTCGACGGGCGCGATCAGATTGCGCCCAAACGTGGAGTACTCCACTTCCATGATTTTCCTCTCGAGCTGACCGCCGAGGTGGCGTTGCCATACGGGCTAACTAATATGCGTTAGTATGTAGTTGTGATCGTGCTCACGTCAAGAGGTTCAGCAGCAGGCCGGCAACATCGGCCGGCCTGCACCGGCCCTTCGCGTCGGGGCGCGGGGGAGGGGTTCCGGCGCTCGCGCAATCGAAGTTCTCCACGGCTGCCCCTTCCGGCCTGACGCTTCGACGGCTACACTAACTAACACTAATTAGTCTTCTCATGGAGGTATCGTGCTGCACACCGACGTGATCGTGCCCGTCCCCCGACTACTGGCCAAACACGCAGACGAACGTCCGGACCAGATCGCTTTCCGTGACCCGAACAAGTCCGTGACGTACGCGGAGCTCGAGTCCCGGACTGCCCGCCTCGCCGGTCATCTCCGCGACCTCGGCCTGATCTCCGGCGACCGACTCCTGATGTATCTGGACAACTGCGTCGAAGTGGCGGAGGGATACCTCGTCGCCCCTCGGGCCGACATCGTCACCGTCTGCGCCAATCCGGGCGGGACGAGACACGAATTCGAACACATCCTCGCCGATTCCGGCGCCACCGCCGTTCTCACCGACATGGCTCATCTGCCGACCGTCGTCGAGCTGATCGAGGACGGCGGAACGGAACTCACCCGCGTGGAGTTCGTCGTGGTCACCGGCGCACCCACCGATGTCGGATATTCGGGCAGGGTGAAGGTGGTCTTCTATGACGACCTGGTCGCGGCGACCCCCTCGGGCAGCGCACCCGATTCCACTGATCTCGATGCCTGGTGCTGGATGCTCTACACCTCGGGCACCACCGGCCGACCGAAAGGGGTGCACCTCACCCAGCGCAGCTGCCTGTGGGTGGTCGGCGCGTGCTGGGTGCCGATCGCCGGACTGAACAGTTCCGACGTGGTGCTCTCCGCCCTTCCCCTCTTCCACTCCTATGCCCTGGTGCTGTGCGTACTGGGAGTCGCCGCGACCGGGGCCACCGAGCACCTCCTGCCGAAGTTCTCCCCCACCCAGGTACGGCACGCTCTGGCCGACGACGGCATCACGTTCCTGCCCGGGGTGCCAACCATGTTCCGGTACCTGATGGACTCGACGACCGACACCCGCCTCGATGCCCCCGCGCTGCGCCTGTGTGTCTCCGCCGGTGCCCTGATGGCTACGGCGCTCAACGAAGCGTTCGAAGAATTCGCCGCCGTGCCGTTGCTGGACGGATACGGCATCACCGAAACCTCCACGATGGTGACGATGAACTCGCCGAGCGGCGGCCGGGTTCCCGGCTCGTGCGGTCTGCCGCTGCCCGGACTGACCGTCCGCCTGATCGACCCCGCGACCGAAACGGACGTCGCTCCCGGCGAGGAGGGTGAGCTATGGGTCCAGGGCCCCAACGTGATGCGGGGCTACCACAACCTGCCTGAGGCAACCACCCAGGTACTGACCCAGGGTTGGTACCACACCGGGGATCTGGCACAACGGGACGAGAACGGGTTCATTCGCATCAGCGGGCGCATCAAGGAGCTGATCATCCGCGGCGGCGAAAACATCTATCCCGCAGAGATCGAGGACATCCTCATTGCATGCGGGAGCGTGACCGACGCCGCCGTGGTCGCAGCGCCACACGACGCGCTCGGCGAGGTTCCCATCGCGTTCGTCGTCGCCGCAGACGGCAACGGCATCGATGAGGACGATCTGCGAAGTCGCTGCGCTGCGGCGTTGTCCTATTTCAAAGTGCCGGCGGAGTTCATTGCGGTGCCTGAGATTCCACGTACCGGCTCGGGAAAGATTCAACGCCACCGGCTGCACAGGCCGGAAGTATCCGTCACCAAATAGAGCTGGCTTACACCCCACTCACGTGGCATATCCGTTGAACGGCCGGCGGCTCATTCCTGTGCGACGCCAAAGAAGGGAACCATAGTATGAAGATTCGCGGAGCAGTCCTCGAGTCGAGCGGCCGGCCACGGCCGTACGCGGAATCGACACCTATTTCGATCACCGAGCTCGAACTCGATCCACCGGGACCCGGTGAGGTCCTCATCCGTATCGAGGCGGCGGGAATTTGCCATTCCGACCTGTCGGTCGTCGACGGCAACCGGTCGCGACCGCTCCCGATGTTGCTCGGTCACGAGGCTGCAGGCCGGATCGAACAGCTCGGCGACGGCGTGTCGGATCTGGCGGTCGGTCAGCGCGTCGTCATGGCGTTCCTGCCTCGCTGCAACGACTGCGCCGAATGCCGAACCGACGGCAAACTGCCCTGCACTCCCGGAAGCGCGGCGAACACCGCGGGAACCCTCCTCGGCGGAGACATCCGCCTGCACCGCGACGGCACCGACGTCAAACATCACCTCGGCGTCTCCGGTTTCGCCACGCACGCCGTCGTCGATCAGCATTCGGTCGTACCCGTCGGGGACGACGTCCCCCCCGACATCGCCGCCGTACTCGGATGCGCCGTGCTGACCGGGGGCGGTGCGGTCATCAACGCCGGCCGCCCGGAGCCGGGGCAAGCCGTCATGATCGTCGGGCTCGGTGGTGTCGGCACGGCAGCGCTGATCACCGCCCTGTCCCTCGGTCAAGGCGAGGTGATCGGAGTCGACTCGAATCTTGACAAGCTCACACAGGCAACGAAGTTGGGCGCCTCCGTGACCTACACTCCACAAGAAGTCGCGGAGCGGAACATTCAGGCCCCGATAGTCATCGAGGCAGCGGGCCACCCGCGCGCCTTCGAGACAGCCGTCGCCGCCACCGCTCCCGGCGGCACCACCGTCACCGTGGGGCTCCCGGCCCCGGACGCCCGCTCCTCGATCTCCCCACTCGGGTTGGTGGCCGGTGCACGGACCGTCATCGGCAGTTACCTCGGCTCCGCGGTACCGGCCCGCGATATTCCGGTGTACGCGCAGCTGTGGCGCGACGGGAAACTCCCGGTCGAGAAGCTGATCTCGTCCCGGATCGCCCTGTCGGACATCAACGCCGCCATGGACCAACTCGCCGACGGCAACACCATCCGGCAAGTCATCATCTTCGACGACGAGAAGTGAGGAAGCCTTGACCAGCACCCAGACACCCCAGCAGGCGCTACTCGAAGCGGTCCCGGCCGGACTGTACATCGGCGGGCGGTGGCGCCCGTCCGACGCGGGTAACACGTTCCCGGTGCACGATCCGGCGACTGGCCTGGAGCTCGCCGTCGTGGCCGACGCCACCGTCGCCGACGGTGCCGCCGCCCTCGACGCCGCGGCAGCGGCCCAGAAGGCGTGGGCACGAACAGCTCCCCGCGAGCGCGCCGAGCTTCTGCGGGCGGCGTTCGACGCCGTGATCGCCCGATCCGACGACCTCGCATTGCTGATGACCCTGGAAATGGGCAAACCACTTGCGGAGGCGCGCGGCGAGGTGACCTACGGCGCCGAGTTCCTCCGGTGGTTCTCCGAGGAGGCCGTCCGCGTGTCGGGCCGATACTCGGCGGCACCCGACGGCAAGACCCGGCTGCTGGTCCACAAGCGTCCCGTGGGCCCCTGCCTGTTCATCACTCCGTGGAACTTCCCGCTGGCTATGGCGACCCGCAAGATCGCCCCCGCGATCGCTGCCGGCTGCACCATGGTGGTCAAACCCGCCACACTGACGCCGCTGACCACGCTGTTGCTGACGCAGGTGTTCGAGGAGGTCGGGCTGCCGGCCGGGGTGCTCAATGTCATCCCCACCTCGCGTGCCGGAGCCGTGACCGGCCCGCTCATCGCGGACCCCCGGTTGCGGAAGCTGTCGTTCACCGGATCGACCGAGGTCGGCCGGCGACTGCTCGCGGACTCGGCGCAGCAGGTGCTGCGCACCTCCATGGAACTCGGCGGCAACGCGCCCTTTCTCGTGTTCGCCGATGCCGACATCGATGCAGCAGTCGACGGTGCCATGGTCGCCAAACTCCGGAACATGGGCGAAGCCTGCACCGCCGCGAATCGGTTCATCGTGCACGAGTCCGTCGCTGACGAGTTCGCGACCAAGCTTGCCGGCAAGATGGAGCGCCTCATCGTCGGACCCGGTATCGAGGCGGACTCCCAACTCGGCCCGCTGATCGACGAAGAGTCCCGGACCAAGGTTCACGCCCTGGTCCAGGACGCCGTCGCACACGGCGCCGCGATCGTCACCGGCGGTCAGCCCGTGCCGGGCGATGGCTACTTCTATTCCCCGACGGTGCTGACCGGCGTCACCGCGGATGCGCGCATCCTCCGCGAGGAAATCTTCGGACCCGTGGCCCCGATCACAACCTTCAGGGACGAAGAGCACGCCGTCGACATCGCCAACAGCACCGAATACGGACTCGTCGCCTACGTCTACACCCGCGATACCGCGCGCACCCTCCGCATGAGCGAGGAACTCGAGACCGGGATGCTGGGGATCAACGTCGGCGTCGTGTCCAACCCGGCCGCACCCTTCGGCGGAGTCAAGCAATCGGGTCTCGGCCGCGAAGGCGGCTTCGAAGGAATCGACGAGTACCTCGATATCCGGTACGTCGGGCTCGCCGACCCCTATGCCTGACCAGTTGCGACACCGGAAGCCGGTTGCCGCGACCGAACGGTCAGCGCGCGGCGGCCGGCTTCCGTGCCCGGCTTCGGCGAGTACGCGACGCCTGTTTGGCGCCCACCATGCTCAGGGCGTACTCGCTGTACTGCCGGGCCACCTCTCCCGCTGTCAGCTCACCGCCCTCGTGAAACCAGCGGGCGATACTGACACACATCTCCCGAATCGCGAACGACGCGAGCTTTGGAGTCTCGACGACGAAGACGCCTGCCTCCTGGCCATCGGTGATGATCTGCCGGAAAGCTCGCTCATGGTCCCGGCGAATCTGCTGCGCCGAGGTGCGCTCCGGCTCATCGAGACTCGCGGAATCCTGATTGACCACCAACGCTTCCCGGGGATGGGTGGCGTGGTGCAACGCATACACCTCGGTGGCGGCCCGCAGCCGCTCGACCGGATCGTCGACCTCGGCGATCACCCGGTCGAAGTCCGCAACGACGCGGTCAAGGGTGCCCAGGACGATCTCACGCAACAGCGAACTCTTCGACTCCATGTGGTTGTAGAGACTCGGCGTCCGAATACTGAGCCGCTCCGCCACCTGCTTGAGCGACGTGCCGTGGTACCCGCGTTCAGCGAACAGAGTCAATGCGGCATCGAACACGTCCGCACGCGTGACGGACGGAACGGACGCCGAACGCTTGTCGATGTAGTCAGTCATGATCCCCAACTTCTCAGCCGCCGAACCGGACGCGCCCCGCATCAGGGACAAACACTCATTGGAACGAATGTTAATTAGCCTACCTCAGCAGGCCACCAACGGAGGTGTCACATGCGCGAGATCCTCGATCAACTCGTGAGCTGGAACCGCGAGCACATCACGTACGCGGTCGCCACCGTGGTCCAGACGTTCGGGAGCGCACCACTCGGCCCGGGCACCGCGATGGCCGTCTCCGAAAACGGCGCCGTGGTCGGCAGCATTTCCGGTGGGTGCATCGAAGCCGCCGTCGTGGACATCGCCGACGACGTCATCTCGACCGGCCAGTCGTCCTACCAGAGGTTCGGCGTGTCCGACGACGACGCCTTCACCGTCGGACTGACCTGCGGCGGCACCATCGAGGTCAACATCAGCCCGCACACACCCGCCCTCGCGCAGATGCTCGACCAAGTGCACCAGGCCGTGGCCACACACGAACCCGTTGCACTGGCCACCACGCTCGGCGGCCCCCACGTGACACACCTGTTCCTCGACGACGTTCTACACGGATCCACCGGCGACGCCGACCTCGACCGTGCCATCGAGATCCGGATGGCCGGCATGGTGAACGCCGGCTCCAGCGCTGTCACCGAATGTCGCGCCGGGGACCACTGTCAGTCGCCGGTCAGGCTCTTCGTGAACACCTTCGCCCCGCCCCCGCGCATGATCGTGTTCGGAGCGATCGACTTCGCTCGCGCGGTCACCCAGGTGGGAAAGCTCCTGGGTTACCACGTCACGCTCTGTGACGCGCGGCCGGTTTTCGCCACGCGGGCGCGGTTCCCGGAGGCGGACGAGATAATCGTCGACTGGCCCCACCGGTATCTGCAGTCTCAGCAGCTTGATGGGAGATCAGCGTTGTGCGTGCTGACGCACGATGAGAAGTTCGACGTGCCCCTGCTCGAGCGCGCCCTCCGGCTCGAGGTGGGGTATGTGGGTGCAATGGGATCGCGCCGGACCTGTCTCAACCGCGAACGAGAACTTCGACTGCTCGGCCTCGGTGACACCGAACTCGACAGACTGCACGCACCGATCGGGCTCGACATCGGGGGCCGAACACCCGCGGAGACCGCAATCTCCATCGCCGCGGAGATCATCACCGCGCGCGAAGGCCGAACGGGCAACCCACTCAGTGAGAGTCAGTCACCGATCCATCCTCGACGCGAAGCGACGCATGCAACCGTGCACTCGGTGTGATGGCTCGGCCACCTGGAATTACTGCACGACCGAGCGCCGGTCTCACCCGTGCGCCCGCGAAGAGTGCCGAACATTCATCCACTCGAGCACGGACAACACGGCCGAATGGCCGAACAGGAACGGGCGCCGAGACGGAGACACCTATGATGGTGGCGGCCGGGGCTTGACTCTCCAAAACAATGATCAAAGCCGGGTCACCCGGGCCGTCGCGTCCACCAGTGTCCGGGCGCTCACCCAAAGTGACAACAGATGCAACGGCATGCGGATTCGGGCAAACGAGGTTGTCCCGGGTCTCGTAGAAGTTTAGGTGGCGGTCCCCCCGCTCGAGACCTGCCGTGTGGTAGGTGTCGGGCGTCCGCCAAAGACACACCG
>NZ_JBHXWI010000028.1:0-133974 GCF_042671975.1 Rhodococcus sp. NPDC127593
TCGAAGAATCACGCGGTGACCGTCTCTCGTCCGGTTACGACACGCCGGTCATTGGTACGAGATCCGGCTCGTACACCATCATCGTGGACGCAACCATCTGTCGTCTGCGGCGCGCCGAAGCACGCGGAGCATACGGTCGCGCGTCGGACGGTGTCTCCGATGAACACTGTCGAGCCAGGGGTTGCCCCTGGCGTGGTCGCGGCCGGCGCACCGGCCTCACCACTCTCACCTCTGCACCGTCGCACCTCGTGAGAATGCCACATGACCTCTGCCGTGCGGGGCCCTATCGGTCTTGATTTCGAATCGAGCGACTCCGCCAGTCGGAGTGCGCAATCGATCCAGTCAGCGGCGGCACAGGGCGACGACGTCGATTTCGACCAGGAAGTCACCGAGATGCGATCCGACGGTGGTCCGCGCCGGGTACGGATGCGAGACGAACTTCTGATACGTCTCGTTGAAACCCGTGAAGTCTCGCGCTGGATTCTGCAGGTGGACGGTGGCTTTGACCACGTGTGAGAAGTCCGAGCCGCACGATTCGAGTACGGCTGCGAGGTTGCGCATCGCCTGTTCCGTTTGTTCCTCGATGGTGGTGCCGACGAGTTCCCACGTGTTCGGGTGGTGGGGCGTCTGGCCTGCTGTGTAGAGGACCCCATCGGCAATGATCGCTTGGGAGTAGTGCCCTGCAGGGCGGGGTGCGTGTTCAGTGCTGACTTGTTGCCTGTTCATGTGTTTCCTCGGTCTCGCGTGTTCGTTGTTCTCGATATCGGGCGGGCGGGTGAGGTGTTCAGAGCACCTTCGAGAGGAACGCGCGGGTTCGTTCCTGGTGCGGGTTCCCCAGAACCTCGGACGGCGGGCCTGCCTCGACGACGACACCCTGGTCCATGAAGACGATCTGATCGCTGACCTCGCGGGCAAACCCCAGCTCGTGGGTGACCACGACCATGGTCATTCCGGCTTCCGCAAGGGACTTCATCACGTCCAGTACCTCACCGACGAGTTCCGGGTCGAGCGCTGAGGTCGGTTCGTCGAAGAGCAGCAACTTGGGCTTCATCGCCAGTGCGCGGGCAATCGCGATCCGCTGTTGCTGTCCCCCGGAGAGCTCCCGCGGGTATGCCTGACCTCGGTTCCCCAGTCCGACACGATCGAGCAGCACATGCGCCTCCGCAGTCACCTCGTCACGGGGTCTGCCGAGAACGTGAATCGGGGCTTCGGCGATGTTCTCGAGCACCGTCATATGCGGAAACAGGTTGAAGCGCTGAAACACCATGCCGGCATTCAGTCGAGACCGCGCCGTCTGCCGCGGCTTCATCTCGTGAAGCCGGCCGTTACGTTCCGAGTAGCCGATCAATTGTCGATCCACGTAGAGGCGGCCCGCATCAACTTTCTCGAGGTGATTGATGCAGCGCAGGAAGGTTGTCTTCCCGGAACCGGACGGTCCGATGAGGCATGTCACCGAGCCGCGCTCGACGCTGAGGTCGATGCCCTTGAGGATCTCGGTAGCACCGAATCGCTTCCGTACTCCCTCTGCTTTCACCATGACGGTGTTCATTTCGCCCTTCCCAGTGCAAATCGACGGCGTGTGGGGGCTACCGACGCGGTGAAACCGCGCGCGTAATGTTTCTCGAGCTTGTCCTGGAATAAGCTCAGGATGGTGGTCATCAGGAGATACCACAGGCTCGCGACGATGAGCAGCGGAATCGTCTGGTAGTTCAACGAATAGATGATCTGCGCGGAGTACAGCAGATCGGAGATCGCCAGAACGCTGACGAGGGTTGTCCCTTTCAGCATCGAGATCACCTGGTTCCCCGTCGGGGGGAGCACCACGCGCATGGCCTGGGGAAGAATGACCCGGCGCATCAGCTGAGCCTTGTTCATTCCCAGCGCCTGAGCCGCGTCGTACTGGCCGTTGTCCACCGATCCGATGCCGCCGCGGATGATCTCTGCCATGTAGGCCGCTTCGTTCAGAGACAGCCCGAGGAGAGCGGCCCCGAGTGGTGTGATCAGCGCGTTGACGGAACCGGCCATGAATTCGGGTCCCCCGAAAGGGATTCCGATCGAGATGGTGGGATACAGGGCAGCGATGTTGTACCAGAAGATCAATTGGACGAGGAGCGGAGTTCCCCGGAAGAACCATATATACCCCCGGCTGATCGAACTGACGATCGGGTTCTCCGACAGCCGCATGACGGCAAGGAGCGTTCCGAGCGAGATACCAGCGGTCATCGAGACGATTGTCAAGATGATCGTCAGAACTACGCCTCGAAGTATCTCCGGGGCAAAGAGATAGGACGACACGACATTCCAATGGAACCGGTCGTTCGTTGCGACGTTCCAGGTCACCGCCACGGCGACGATGAGCAGTGCCAGCCCGAATGTCTGTCGCACAGGATGTTTGAGTGGCACAACAGGGATGGAAGTGTCCGGGGACGCCGATAGCGCGGACGGAGGAGGGAAGGCGTCTCGCGAGGCCAATTGGTGCATCGTAGGTCTCCTTATTGAGCCGCGTTGACGCGAGCATGGGTGATCATCGCGGACTCCGAACCGTATTTTCCGAGCACTTCCCTGTACGCATCGCTGGCGATGACAGAGTCGAGTGCAGCGGACACGGCGTCGACGAGTGCGGGTTCCTTGGTCACGCCGACGGCGACGGGGGTGTAGTCGAATGTGTCCGACAACTCGAGGGCGGGATTATTCGCCGTGGCGTACGCGAGGATCGGGGAATCTGCCAGGACGGCGTCTTGCCGGCCACTGGTCAGCGCAGAAATCGCTTGCCGCGTGTCCTGGAACTGGCCGATCTGGATCGGCGGCTTACCGTCGGTCGCGCACTCTTGCTCATAGGCCGGAATGTTGACGGTGAGCTGATACGAGCCCGTCAGGACGCCGACCTTCTTGCCGCAGAGAGTGTCCTTCGTGACTGGCTCCCCTCCCTTCGCGACAACGATGGCGTTTCCCACCTGCATGTAGTCGACGAAATCCATTGCCGCCATCCGCTTGGTGGTGGGCGTCATCGAGGACACCGTCGTGTCGTAGCGTCCGGCCGCGATCCCCGGAATGATGGAGTCGAAATTGACGACTTTGATGTCGACGTCCAGGTTCAGAGCCTTTCCGATGAGTCTCGCGATGTCGGGGTTCGTTCCCGTCATGTACCGGGTGCCCTCCGAATAGAACTGGGTGGGCGGTTCATTCGTCGGGATCGCCACCCGCAGTGTGTGCCGTGCTGCCACCGAGTCGGGCAGCAGTGCGACGGCCGATTCGTTCACCGCGAGTGACGGCGTCTCGTCACCCTCGACAGGAGCCGAGGCCGGCGGGTCCGAAAATTCTTCGAGCCGACCGCAACCGACCGAGGAGAAGAGGAGGGCGGCGAGTGCGCCGGCACACACGAGTCGGTGAGAGTTGCGTCCGCGGTGTCCGGTCATGACGAGGACTTCTGCTTCGGCGTGACCGTCTGCGGTCCGGTGGACGCGTTCGTCGAGCGGGCGAAGGCGGCGTGCCGGTTCCGAACGAGGGACGGCCCGTTGTCCTGCAGTTCCTTGATGCTCGAGACCCCCAGCAGCATCATCGTCCGGGTCATCTCCTCCGCGAAGATCCGCAGCACGTGCGAGACACCCTCCTGGCCCGCCGCCGCGAGACCGTAGAGGTACGGGCGGCCGATCGCACACGCATTCGCCCCCAGCGCCAGGGCCTTGATCGCGTCGGAGCCGCGGCGGATGCCACCGTCGACGATGATCTCGACCCGTCCGTTCACCCGTTCGACGATCTCCGGCAGGACGTCCAGCGGGGAGGCCATGTGATCGAGTTGCCGGCCGCCGTGGTTGCTGACCTGGATGGCGTCGATCCCGATGTCAGCGGCGATCGCCGCGTCGTCGGCGCTGACGCACCCCTTGAGGACGATCGGACCGCTCCATCGCGAGCGTAGGTCGCAGAGGGTGTCCCAGTCGGTGGGCTCGTAGGAGCCCGACAGCAGGGTTCGCCACATATCCGGTGTGCTCGCCATCGGCCCTTCCGCGATGGTCCCATCGAGATTGGGGAAGGCGATCGCGTCGTTGCGCAGAAACCCCCACGCCCACACGGGATGTAGGGCCCCTTCGATGACCGTCCGCGGTTTCAGGGACGGGGGTGCCGTGAAGCCGTTGCGGTAGTCGCGTTCGCGATGACCGATCGCTCGGCAATCGACGTTGACCAGCACGGCCTCGTATCCCGCGTTCGCTGTCCGGTCGAGCATCGCCTGGAGCGTGCCCTTGTCCGCCATCGGTTCGATGTTGAACCAGCGACGAAGGCCCGGGGTCTGCGCGCTGACCAGTTCCATCGGAGTGGTACTCAGGTGCGCCAGACCGTACGGGACATCCGCGGCGAGAGCAGCACGCGCCGCACCGAGTTCGCCCTCCGGGTGAAAGAGTCGTGTTCCCCCGGTGGGAGAGAGCATCAACGGCATCGCGACCGGCTTGCCCAGGAGAGTCGACGCCAAGTCGAGGTTCTCCACGGCGCCCCACCGTGGCACGAAGGACCAGTCGTCGAACGAGGAACGATTGCGGCGGACTGACGCTTCGTCTTCCCCGCCGCCCTCGATGTAGTCGAAGATGCTCAGCGGGAGACGTGCGGCGGCCATCTTTCGTACGTCTTCGATGCTGTGGCATCGCCGTGCAAGCCGTTGTGACACGGACCGAGCGGGGCCCTCGACGTTCACTAACGACCTGATATCTCTGAGCTTCATCGGGACTCCTCGAAATGGTTCTGAACACCACCCGGTGCGTGGGGTGAACCAATAGTGATCCACACCTCACTTGGTTGATATGGAGAAGTTTCCAAGCTCAGAAATGTCTGTTGTAAGATCTTCCAAATGAATCCATCGGTGGAATTGTCGCGTCGCGGCGACACGACGCCTGTGCTTATCGCGCTGTCGGCCTGGACCGATCTCGTGCAAGAAGATCTACTGCACGCGAATCCGACGGCAGAGAACCTCCGCCGCCCCGTCGCCGACGTGCAGCTCTACGACGCACTCGACGACCATGCGAACGTCCGGAACACAGTCGTCCTTGCGATGGGGGTGTCCTGCGGGTCGGCCGGATTCGAGCGAGTACTCGTTCACGCCGCCGACGGCGAGGCCGCCGCCGTGATCGTCAAAGCACGAGGAACGCCGATCGAGGATCTGCGGGCCGCGTCCAGTCGTCACGACGTTCCCGTGCTCGTCGTCGGAGACGGCGCGGACTGGACACGGCTGATTGCGATGGCCCGAACAGCGGTCGCGGGTGCTGCGGTCGATTCGGTATCGGGCGTGCGTTTGGGCGATCTGTTCGCCTTCGCCAATGCCGTGGCCTCGATAGCCAATGGAGCCGCCAGCATCGTCGACCCCTCGGGCCGCATCCTCGGATACTCCACAGTGCCGGGCCAGCCGATCGACGACCTACGGCGAGAGACGACTCTGACCCTTCAGGAGCGGACACCCCCAGCCCTCGACGCCGATTTCAAGGTCGTCCACTCCTCTACCGCCGCACTGTTCGTGCAGTCGCCCAGCGGGATCGCGCACCGGCTGGCACTTGCGGTCCGGGCGGGCGGGGAACTGCTCGGATCGATCTGGATCATCGATCCCGGAGGTGAACGCCGCCAACCGGCTCTCGACGCACTCGACAGGCTGGCGCCACTGGCCGGCCTCCACATGCTTCACGCCCGGTCCGCATCCGACTTCACCGAGCGCCGCAACGCCGACCTCATGCGGACGTTGATGGATGATCCGGCACAAGCCTCGTTCGCTGCCGCGCAACTCGGACTCGAGTTCACCGATGGATTCGCCATTGCGGCGTTTGCCCTCGCCCACCCGAACGCCGGCAGCCTCGACGCCATGCGTGAGCAACATCGACTACTTCAACTCGTGACCGTCACGTGCAACGTCCAGTTCCGCAGTGCGTACAGCGCCCTGATCGACTCGGTCGTGTATGCGCTGTTGCCCTGCGCGGGCGAGTCTCCCCGTGCAGCCCACCGTCGTGTCATTCGTGACATCGGCTCCTACGCGACGACGATCAGCGCGCATCCCGTGGTCGCCGCAGTCGGCGGCATCGCCGAGCAGATCAGCGAGCTACCCCGATCCCGGACCGAGGCGATGCGCACATTGCAATACCTGATGCACCAACAGTCGGTCACGAGAGAGAATCCGACTCCACAACCCCCGGCAGCGGCCGTGTTCGAAGACTATTGGACCGAGCTCAACCTGCTGGAGATCGGTAAGTACATAGCCGAGAAGCGTCTCGACAAGTTCGACGTCATCGATGCGATCCGGGCGTACGACGCCACCCATCACACCGACTTTTTGATCACGCTGCGTGCGTACTTCGATTCGAACGCGAACGTGTCCAAAGCGGCGGACCGAATGCATGTCCACGGCAATACCATTCGGTACCGGATCACCCGCCTCACCGATGAGTTCCATATCGACTTCGACAATCCGACCACGCGCCTATGGCTGTGGCTCCGACTCGTTTCGACAGACCTCATGTGAGTGGACGCATCCAGGGTGGGTCCACCCCCCCGCGCTGTACAGACTCTGGGACGTGATCGTTGCGGCCTGCACGCCGGGCGCAGGGAACGCGAGAATCGTCAGCGCCATGGCGCCGATGACGAGGCCGGCGAGACATGCCGCGCCGCCTACGCTCGCGCGAATCGCGTGAAGTGGTTGAAATCTTCGGCCTCTGCGTTGACTCACCATGACGATCTCCGTGTGCTCTTGCCCGTGCCGCTACGCCGGCGACGTGAAAGCCAGCATCGCCGCTACTCATCGTGACCGCATCGGCCGAAGTACGCGTGCGCATACCTGCTTCTCGATCACCACGGCTCATTCGACCGTAGGCCGCTGACGAAACCGGACGGCCAGTACCGCGGCGGCGAGTGCTGCCGCGAGAACGATGCTCGAAGCGACGAGCAATGCCAGGTGGTAACCATCGGACAGCGTGACGACGAGCGGGCCCGCGATCTGACCGAGACTGTATCCGGTCGTCAAGATCGCGACCGCGCGTGGGAACTGGAGGTGAGCGCCGATCGTCAGCGACATCTGACTGATCCCGAGGAATGTTCCCCCGAACAGGAAGGCGGAGATCAGGGCCGGCCAGATAGCGTCTGCCACCGCGGGCAGCGCGATGCCGGCAGCCTGAACGACGAGGGCGATCACCAGCAGGATCGGGCGGGACCATCGCCGGCTGAGCAACGCCCAGAGTGGACCGGACGGTAGCGCCGCCAGCCCGACGAGCACCCAGGCGCCACTGCCGGCGACGCTGCCTGCGGTGTGGTCGATCGCTGCGACGAGAAAGGTGCCGGCGATGATGTATCCGACGCCTTCGAGGGAATAGCTGATGAAGAGCACACTGAACCAGCTGTACCCCCTTTTGTGTGACCTTCTGCGCTGGGCCGCCGGCGCCGTCGGAGCGCGTTCCGGTGTGAGAGTCCACGCGGCGAGGGTGCAGATCAGGGTCAGCAATGCAGCCGCCCACCACACGGAGCCCCACGTGCCCATCGACCGCAAGATGAGGACGACGAGCCCGGACAGGGCAATACCTGCTCCGATTCCGCCGAACGCCCAACCCGACAGGTGTGCCGCGTGCCCACTCAGAGTGGAGTGCATGGCGCTGACAGCGATGACGAAGACCAACGCACTGGTAACACCCGCAACACATCGCATTACGGCCCAGACAGTTTCGTTCGATGTCACCGGCATGAGCGCCAGCGTGGCGGTCAGGATCAGCAGCGAGACACGCATGGCTGCCGTCGAGCGCACCAATCCGGGTAGGACGATTCCGGCGAGCGCCCCGATGAGGTATCCGAGATAGTTTGCCGTCGCCAGAGCGGCGCCCGCCGACGGTGTCAATCCTGCCTGGGCCTCCATCAGCGGAAGTACGGGTGTGTAGACGAACCGTCCGATGCCCATACTCGCCGCCAATGCGGCCCCGACCTGGCCGACCGTGACCCACGGCGAAGTCGGCGTGCGGAACGCGACCAGGTCTTCGGCGCTGTCCACTGCGTTCATGCGTTCTCTTTCGGAAACATTCGGTCGGCAGGCGCGCAGACCGCTCTAGCGAGCCACAGATTTCAGGGAGGCCGGGCGGCTGGACTCGTGGGTGTGGAACAGGAAGCGCGACATGGCAGGGGTCATGGTGGCGTCCTTGCGGCGGATGAACAGGGTTTCCGCGCGCGAGTCGGTCGGCGCCAGGTGGTGCACCTTCAAGGCCGCCGCCAACGGCGAAGTGGTCACCACGCCCAGCGGCAGCAGGGTCACGCCCATCCCCGCGGCCGCACACCCGAGGATGCCCTCGAGAGTTCCGAACTCGAGGACGTCCGGGCTCGGCACTCCGTACTGCTCGAAGAGCCTCTCGAGGCGGGCCCGATAGGCGCAGCCGGCCCGGAGGACGAGAACCTTGTGCCGCCGGCCGTCGGCCAGTAATGAGTCCAGATCTGCCACGCGAACGCCGCTCACCAATACAAGTTGCTCGATGAAGACCTGCTCGGAGATCAGGTCCGGATGCCGCACCGGGCCGCAGACGAAGGCACCGTCGAGTCGATGCTCGATCACCTGGGTGGTCAGCGCGTCGGTGGTGTCGGTCGCCAAGGTGAAGTCGACTCGTGGGCACTCTTCGCTGAAGGCAGCCAGCACCCCGGGGAGCCGCAATCCCGCGGTGGTCTCCATCGAGCCGATCGCCAGTCGTCCACCCGGATCTCGATCGTCGCTGACGACCTGCGTCACTTCCCGTACGAGCTGAGTGATCTGTTCGGCATAGGGCAGCAGACGTTCGCCGGAGTTCGTCAGGGTCACCCCACGGGCATGGCGGCGGAACAGTTCGACTCCGAGTTCGTCTTCGAGCGCGCGGATCCGTGAGCTGATGTTCGACTGAACCGTCAGAAGTTCCTTCGATGCCCGGGAAATTCCGCCGGCGCGGGCCACGGCCAGGAAGAAGTTCAGATCGCCGATGTCCATGACAATTATCGTGTTTCACTCCACAGGTCCCGAACGATCTCCCCTGCGGGGGCCGAGCGAGCACTGCGATAGCCGATGCCGGCCCAGAGGGCGAGCCCGTGCGGGTCGCCGGCGGCGCCGGCTGCGGCTCGCAGCCCACTGGTCAGCAGGTGTACCTGCGGATATGCCGCCACCGCGTCAGCATCGAAGTCGGTGATGAAGTCGTTGACCAGGCCACGCGCGGGACGACCGGAGAACGCGCGAGTTACGACGGTGTCGGTGAAGCGGGCGTCGTGCAACGCGGCCCGGTGCGCGGGTTTGGTCCCTGCCTCGTCGGCGTCGAGGAGAGCGGTACCGATCTGGACGGCTATAGCACCGGCCGCGAGTGTCGCCACGACGTCTGCTCCGGTCGCTATCCCTCCCGCCGCAATGATGGGAAGGTCGACTGCCGAGCGGGCCGCCTCGACCAAATCCCTCGTCGAACGTGGGTCCGGCTCGGCGTCGGGGTCGAGCGTCGCTCGGTGCCCGCCCGCGTCGACTCCTTGTAGACATATCGCGTCGACGCCCACCCGAGCGGCCGAGAGCGCCTCGCCGACATCCGAGACCGTGGCCACCACGACGCTGCCGGCGTCGTGCAACCGATCGACCATCTCCCGGGGCGGCAGGCCGAAGGTGAACGACACCACGGGAACGGCAAGCTCGACCGCGAGGTCGACCTTGGCGTCGAACGCGTCGTCGTCGAAGTCGACGACCTCCGGCAGCGACACCTGCCGGCGTTCGGCGAGCGGCAGCAACCGCTCCCGGTAGGCCTCCACCGCTGCACGGTCGGCCAGGGGGCGGCCGGGGACGAAAATATTGAGTCCGAACGGCGCGCTCGTCAGCGCGCGGACCGCCTCGACCTCACGCCGAACCGCGTCGACGGTCTTGTACCCGGCCGCAAGGAAGCCGAGGCCACCCGCGGACGAGACCGCGGCGACGAGCTCGGGCGTGCTCGGCCCTCCTGCCATCGGCGCCCCGACGATGGGAATTCGGAGGCCGTCCTCGAAGTCGAACACCTGGATCCTTTCGTTCGATGCATGCGTGGCGGACCAGATTCCCGTCCGCCTCACGCTTTCCTTCCTGATCCTGCACCGCTGCACTGCGGAGCGGAAATGCCTATTCGGCTGGATCTATGCTTGGGAGTTATGTCCATCGAACTGCGGCATCTGCGGGCGGCCGTTGCGATCGCCGAGGCAGGCTCGTTCACCGCCGCGGCAAACGCGCTCCACATCACCCAGCCCGCGCTCACGCGAACGGTGCAGCAGCTCGAGACCTCGCTCGGCGTTCGATTGTTCGACCGGACCTCGCGTGCACTCGCCCTCACCGAGGACGGCGCCGGATTCGTCGAGAAGGTGCGCGTCATTCTCGGCGATCTCGATTCCGCAGTTGCGCTGTACACCAACCGATCCCTCGTTCTCGGCTTCAGTTGGCTCCTGCCTGATCCGTGGGCGCAGCAGGTGATCGACGACGTCGAGAAGAACTCCCGCGCCACCGTCGTCCCGCGTCGCTACGACGACCCCGTCGCCGCACTGAACAACGCCACCGTGGACGCCGCCGTCGTCCGCCGGGATGTTCCCGGCGACGAGTTCGTGCAGCACCCGCTGTTCGAGGAGCAGCGGATTGCGGCGGTCTCGACCGCGTCGCCTCTGGCGACCCGAGAATCGATCGACTGGGCCGAGTTCGGAACACTTCCCCTGGTGATCAATACCCTCAGCGGCACCACATCCGAAGATCTGTGGCCGAACCACGACGGTCCGGTGGTGACGTGCTCGAACTTCGACGACTGGCTCGAGTTGATCGCCGCCGATCGGGGTGTCGGCACGGTTCCCGAAGTTGCCCGCAGGCGGGTAACCCATCGGAACGTCCAGTTCATCCCGCTGGTCGGTGCGCCGCCCGCTGTCGTGAGGTTCGTGTACCGCCGCAACCGGGTGACGCCGCTGCTGCGGGTGCTGCGGGACGCCGCGATCCGGCACTCTCCGCCACCCGGCGGCGCCGACGTCGGTCACCACGGCTGATTGTCATCCTCGGTGCGCAGGCGAAGCCGGGCGATTTCGCGCTCCAGTTCTGCAGTGCGGGATCGCAGGAGTTCGATTTCTTCTTGTAGACCCTTGCGGGCCAACGTGAGCGACTCCCGCATCCGTGCCTCGCCGTACTTCGGGGGAATGTTCTTCGTGCAGTTCCGGTCGAGGGCCTCGACGTGGATGACGAACGCGCGATCGCATCCGGGCTTTCCGACCCCCTCCGGTGCGGTGAGGAGACGTGCGATGAGATCCGGATCGTCGGCGCGCTCGACGACCTCGGCTCGTCCGTAGACCTTGACTCTGGTGCGGGTCGGGTAGTCGATGAAGAAGAGGGCCACTCGGTCGTTCTCGTCGAGGTTGCCGACCGTGACGAACTGCTGATTTCCCGAGTAGTCCGCCAGCGCAATCGTCGTCGGGTTCGGCACGTGCACGAAGCCGGGCGGGCCGCCACGGTGTTGGATATAGGGCCATCCGGAGGGCGTCACGGTCGCGATGAAGAACGAATCGGTGGCTCGGATCAGTGCAGTGACGGGGGTGTCCAGTTCGTCGGGCAGGCCTGGGTCGTCCTCCTGCGCCCGCGTGCGCCCATACCAGTTGATGCTCCCCGTCGCCTTCTGCCGCTCGGCCACTGGAGCAGTGAACGCGATCGCGCCGTACCGGGTCGGGTGTCTCATGACGAGTACTCGGAATCGATTTGCTTCCACGCCCGCCGGACTACCGGGCTGTCGACTCCCCGCCGCAACGTCAGCACGAACACCACTGCTGTGACCGTGGTTACCGCGATGGGATAGATCAGCCCGGCGAAGACGTTCCCGGTGGCGGAGTTGAGCGACAGCGCCACCAGAGGAGTGAAACCACCGAATACGCCGGTTCCGATGTGGTACGCCAGCGACAGTCCCGTGTAGCGGATCTGTGGCGGGAACAGCTCGGACAGGAATGCCGCTGTGGGCCCGTAGACCATGGTGACGAAGATGACCTGAATCGTCAGTGGCACGACCATCTGGATGTGGTGGCCGTGGACCGCGGCATCGCGGATCCAGAGGAACAGCGGGAGGTAGCCGACCGCCGAAAGAACCAAGCCGCACAGGATGATCCGAGTCCGTCCATATTTATCGGACATCTTGCCGAAGAGGACGAAGAACGGTGTCGCGATGACCAGGGCGATTCCGACGGAGACATTCGCGGTGAGGAAGTCGATCTTCAAGATCGTCTGCAGGAAGTAGAGCGTGTAGAACTGGCTGGTGTACCAGGCGACTCCCAGCCCGGCCGTGACTCCGAAGAGCACGACGAGCAGCAACGCGAAGGCCGGCTTGTGCGCCACCGCATCCTTGATCGGTGAACGCGAGAGGTGACCGCTCCGTCGCATCTCCTCGAACACCGGCGATTCGTGCATCCTCATGCGGATCTTGAGCGAGAACAGCACCAGGACCGCGGACAGAAGGAACGGAATCCGCCAGCCCCACGAATCGAATGCGTCCTCGCCCAACCCGACCCGGCAGAGCACGATGACGCCGATCGACAGGAGGAGGCCACCGGTCGCGGTGGTCTGGAGAACACTGGTGAGGGCTCCGCGTTTCTTCGCCGGTGAATTCTCCGCGATGTAGACGACGGCACCCCCGTACTCTCCGCCGATCGCGAGACCCTGCAGCAGCCGCAACGTCACCAGCAGTATCGGCGCCAGAATCCCGATGTGGTCGTAGGTGGGCATCAGTCCGAGCATCGTGGTGGCGCCGCCCATGATGAGCAAGGTCGTCATGAACGTCTTCTTCCGTCCGACCCGATCCCCCATTCTGCCGAACACCATGGCGCCGATCGGGCGTACGACAAAGCCCGTTCCGAAGGCGGCAATCGTGACGAGAAGTGCTGCGGTTCCGTTTCCCTCGGGAAAGAACATCCCGGAGAACACGACTGCGAGACTGCCGTAGATGTAGAAGTCGTACCATTCGATCAACGTTCCGACGCTCGACGCGGTGATGATCTTGCGAAGACTGCTCTTCGCTACACCGCTCGCGAGAGCGGGTGGTGAAACGGACTGGCTGGTGGTCATGGGGAATCCTTCTCCGGGACGCGCGGGTGAGGGTTGGCGAGGTCGCACCGATGGACGCTAGGAGCCGATCGCTGCCAGGTCGTGGGAAGTGCGGCCCAGAATGGCGGCGGCGGTGTCGACCATGTCATCGATGATCGACGCGACGGTGTCGACACGATCGATCTGTCCGACGACCTCACCGACGATCAGATTCGCGACGGCGTAGTCCTCGGCCTTCACTGCTGCCCGGAACTGCTCCTGCTTCTCCGGAAGCACGCCCCGGAGGCCGGACTCGTCGCCGTGCCAACGGCGGATGAAGTCGTTGTGCAGGACTCGGCCCGTGTATCGAGTCGGCCAGGGCTTCTCACGCACGATGTCGAAGGCGCTTTGCCTGATCGTGTCGTCCCCACTCGCCCGCAGGGCGCGGTGCTGGGCCGCACGGGGAATCGCCGCCTCCTCCGCCGCCCAGAACCTGGTCCCGACGAGGGCACCGTCCGCTCCGAGCGCGAGCACGGCCGCCAGGCCACGGCCGTCGCCGATTCCACCGGCCGCCAGCAGCATCACATCCGGCGCCTCCCGCCGGAGAAAGTCGGCGATCTCCGGCACCAGAGTGAACGTCGATCGGGTTCCTGTTCCATGGCCACCCGCCTCACCTCCTTGAGCAGCGATGACGCTCGCACCTACCTCCACCGCGCGGCGCGCTTGTTCGAGATTGTGCACCTGGCAGATCAGCGGGATTCCCGCGGCACGAATCGCAGGCGCATGCGGTGCCGGGTCGCTGAACGAGAGGAAGATGGCCGCCGGCCGGTAGCCGATCGTCTTCTCGAGGAGTTGCGGTTGCTGTGCCATCGACCAGGTGATGAAGCCACAGCCGACCGCGTCGGTCGTCACGCGGTCGAACTGATCGCGGAGCCAGGACTCGTCGCCGTATCCTCCGCCGATCAATCCCAGTCCGCCTGCCTCGGCCACGGCAGAAGCCAATCTCCAATCGGAGACGTAATCCATCGGTGCAAGGACGATGGGGTGTTCGATTCCGAATTTCTCGGTCAATCGGTTCTGCAAGCGCATGCTGGGCTCCTCCACAAATTTCCGACGTGTCGCACGTGTGTGCCACGTGCTGCACGTCACACCGGATGGCTTTGCGACAACGCTAGAACCCGGCCGAACAGGGGTCCAACAGTTTGTATCGATACCTGCGTTCTCCAGAACAGAACGCTCGCGCGACGAGCCGAACTTGTGAAATCCACTGTCCTGCAGTGCACTAGCCCAATGGGATTACGCCCGGCGGTGACGCCTCACGCCACATGTGCGTCGCGTAGGTTCGCGGCTTCCTCGAGCACGTCGGGGTCCGCGGTCCGTTCGTGGACTGGGCCGAGTTCGGCGAGGACGGCGGCCCGGACCTGTTCGAGGGTGACGTTCGGGTTCATGTCAGTCAGGGACGCAGCCGTGCCGGGGTCGAACTCCAGCTCGAGGGCGGCATTCACATCGGTGAGCACCGCCCGCACCGGGGCAGAATCGGAAACCACCAGTTCGAAGCCGAAGAGCCACGCCCCGGAGACTATTCGCTGCGCGGTTCCTGCGAGCTTGACGCGGCCTGCGCCGTTCACCGTCCAATCACCGGGGCAATACTCACCGGGCACCGGTCCGATGCGAGCGTCGATCCCGAGCTTCCTCAGCACGTTGACGAGCCTCGGGGTGATGCGCTGGAAGCGGGGGCGGGCCCCGACCATGCCCTCGGTGTCCCGGGAGAACATCTCCACGACGAGGGTCTGCTCGTGGTAGGCCGCCGCCCGACCGCCGGCTCCTCGGACGACGGGAGTGAACCCGTGTCGCCGCGCCGCCGCGGCGGCGGCCGGGAACTGCGGTCGAACAGCGTCCAGCCGCCCGAACGACAGCGTCCGCGCGGGACTGTAGATGCGGACCAGCGCAGGGGCATCCGGCTCTCGCGCGGTGCGACGCAGAAGTGCCGTGGCGAGCGCCGCGTCCAACACGGGATCGTCCGGGAAGTGCGTGGTCAGCAACTGCTCGATCGTCATATTCTTCCCGTCACTCCGCTCCGGCAACCACACGGCCACACTGCGACGTCACCGCTCGCACCTCGGGCACACCATTACAGTGTCGCCGAGGCCGAGGTAGTCCACACGAGATCGGGTTTCGCGGATATCCCCGCGGCCGCTCCCTCCGGAGCCCTACCCTGGACACGCCGAAATGCACTCCCCCTGGATGCCTGCGCACAGTGCGCAGGACCAGCGCGCCGAGAGGTCGTCACGATGCTCCTCAGATCGAGTGTGGTCGTCTTGTCCGGTGCCGTAGCTGCGGTACTGTCCGCTTCACCCGCCCAGGCCACGCCGTCTTCGGGTGTCACCGCGCAGGTTCTGTTCGAGACGACGGTTCCGGCGGTCGCCGGTAGCTCGGCGGGCACGGATCTCACGCTGCGGCGCATCGAGATCGCCCCCGGCGGCACGACGGGATGGCATTACCACGACGGTCCGGTGTATGCGTTCGTCGAGTCCGGTGTGCTGTCCCGCACTCTGCAGGACTGCACGAAAGCGGTGACGACAGCCGGTCAGGCGATCACCGAGGACCACGGAAGCGATCACGTCCACGAGGGCTCGAATCTGGGCACCGAACCACTGGTGCTGCTCGCGTTCTATACCGAACCGGAGGGCAAGCCCCTGTCCGAGGACGCGGCGGCGCCGGCCTGCTGACACGTCACCACGCCCCCCTTCCTCATCGCGTGACCGAGTCGATCCACTCGACTGCTCCCGCAACGTCGTCCAGCGTTGCCGTCGCCGACGGCAACGCTGGCCTGCGGACCATCAGCACCGGCACACCCAGTGCGCGTGCGGCGTCGAGTTTCGCGTCGGTCTGCGCGCCGCCGCTGTTCTTGGTGACCAGGACATCGATGCGGTGCTGACGCATCAGCGCGATCTCGTCGGTTGCCGCGAACGGCCCGCGGGCGAGGAGCAGTGTCGACTGCGGCGGCATTGCCACGTCGGGTGGATCGATCGCGCGGATGAGAAACCACTGTGCGTGCAGGCCGGCGAACGCGTCGACACCCTGCCTGCCGATGGTGAGGAAGACTCTCGTTCCCAGGTCGGGCAGCAGTGCGGCCGCGTCGGCGAGGTCGGCGGCGCGGTGCCACCGATCGCCGGGACGCGGAGACCATTCGGGGCGCCGCAGCACGACGAGCGGTATCCCGCGACGGTGGGCGGCGTCGGCGGCGTTGCTCGTGATCTGCGCCGCGAACGGGTGTGTCGCGTCCACGATCGCGTCGACGGGATGTGCGCGCAGCCACCCGTCGAGTCCGTCCGCTCCCCCGAACCCGCCGATCCGCACGTCACCGACGGGCAGGCGCGGATCGCGGACCCGGCCGGCGAGGGAGGACACGGTGTCGACACCCGGAACGTCCGCGAGTGCGGCGGCGAGGGCTCGGGCCTCCCCGGTGCCGCCGAGGATCAGGATCCGTGCCACGTTCAGTGGGTGGTGCGCTCGCGGGTGGCGGAATACAGGTAACTGTCCGGAAATCCCTCGGCAGCAAGCACTTTCCCGACGATCACCACAGCGGTCTTCGTGACGCCCGCCGCCTTCACCTGATCGGCGATCGTCGCCAGGGTGCCGCGGAGCACGATCTCGTCGGGACGCGACGCGAACGCGACAACGGCGGCGGGACAGTCTCGGCCGTAGTTCTCGGTGAGTTCCAGGGCGATCTGATCGATCCGGTGCGCACCCAGGTGCACCACCATCGTGGCACCACTGCGGCCGAGGGAACGCAGGTCCTCACCCTCCGGCATCGCGGTGGACAGCGTGGACACCCGGGTCAGCACGATCGACTGCGAGACACCGGGAACGGTCAGTTCCCGCCCCAGCGACGCCGCCGCGGCGGTGAACGCGGGCACCCCGGGCACCACGGTGTACGCGACGCCGGCGGCCTCGAGCCGGCGCACCTGTTCGGCGACGGCACTGAAGATCGACGGGTCACCCGAATGCAGGCGGGCGACGTCCTGACCGGCCGCGTCCGCCTCGATCAGCAGGGCGACGATCTCGTCGAGACTCAGTAGTGCCGTGTCGATCACCCGCGCACCCTCGGGGCATTCGGCCAGGAGTTCCTGCGGAACGAGGCTGCCCGCATACAGGCAGACGGGACTCGCCGCGATGATCCGCTGCGCGCGGACCGTGACCAGGTCGGCCGCGCCGGGACCTGCCCCGATGAAGTACACCGTCATGCCGCATCACCTTTCGACTGCTTCGTCACCGACCACTGCGCCACCGGCAGTTGCGGCCGCCACGCGGTGAACCCGCCGAGCGGCTCACCGCGATACACCTGAAACTTGCGGAGCTGCCCGCCGCATTTCGAGAACCACTGCAGCAGAAGTACTTCCGATTCCACCGTCACCGCGTTGGCCACCATCCGGCCACCGACCCGGAGCCGGGACCAGCACTCGTCGAGCAGACCGTCCTGCGTGACGCCACCGCCGACGAAGATCGCATCCGGTGCGGACAGTTGGGGTGGTACGTCCTCGAACGCTGCGGGTGCGTCACCGAACACGGCGAGGGACGGCACCCCGAGCCCGGCCGCGTTCGACTCGATCTGGTCGACGCGTGCTGCGCTGCGCTCGAAAGTCACTGCCCGGCAGAGGGGGTGGGTACGCATCCACTCGATCGCGATCGTGCCGGACCCGCCTCCCACGTCCCACAGCAACTCCCCCGCCGCGGGGGCGAGGGCGCACAGCGTCAGGGCGCGGATCTCGTGTTTGGTCATCTGCCCGTCGCCCGTGAACGCGGCGTCGGGCAGTCCGGGCATCCGGGTCAGCCGGAGGGTGCCGGAGTCTTCCCGGCAGTCGACCGCGATCACGTTCAGCCGGGCCCCCGGCTCGTGCGACCATGCCGACGCCGTTCCGTCGAGCCTCGACTCGTCGGGTCCGCCCAGTTCGCCGAGCACGCTGAGCGTCGACAGTCCGAACCCGTGTGTCGTCAGGAGTTCGGCCACGGCGGCAGGGGTGTACTCGTCGCGGCTCAGCACGAGCAGTCGCGCGTGGGCGCCGAGTGCAGGCAAGAGCGTGTCCACGGGCCGGTTCACGAGAGTGACCACGGGCGTCTCGTGCGCCGCCCAGCCCAGCCGGGCGCAGGCCAGGGTGGCCGAGGACGGATGCGAGATCACCTGCACCCGCTCCGCGCCGAGCAGGTCTACGACGGTGACGCCGATACCGTGGAACATCGGGTCTCCGCTGGCCAGGACGCACACCCGCCGGCCGTGGTGCTGTTCGAACAGACCCGGCAGCGCGGGGACAAGCGGCGACGGCCAGGCCACCCGCAGTGCCGGCGACTCGGGAATCAGGGCGAGCTGACGCCCGGAACCCATCACGACGTCGGCGCCCTCGATCGCGCGTCGCGCGGACGGCGACAGACCGTCCCACCCGTCGGCACCGATACCGACGACGACGATCGGGTCGGTCATCGCGGCATCCGGCGCCAGACCGCCTGCGGCAGCAACCTCATGACGAAGAACACCGGGCGCAACCGTCCCGGCACCCACACTCGGCTGGCACCGCGGTGCAGACCCCGCACAACCGCGTCCGCGACCTGTGCCGGTGTGCTCGACATCGGCGCCGGCGACATCCCCTCGGTCATCCGGCCGATCACGAAACCGGACCGGACGAGCAGGAGGGAGACACCGCTGCCGTGGAGGGCGTCACCGAGACCGGAGGCGAACCCGTCCAGGCCCGCTTTCGCCGACCCGTACACGTAGTTGGCGCGGCGCACGCGCACACCCGCCACGGACGAGAACACCACGATGCGCCCCGACCGCTGTTCCCGGAGCAGGGTGGCGAGATGGGTGAGCACCCCGACCTGCGCGACGTAGTCGGTGTGGACCACGGCGACGGCGTGCCGTGCGTCCCGCTCAGCGCGCGCCTGATCGCCGAGAATGCCGAACGCCAGCACCGCCACCGACAGCGGGCCGTGCGCCTCCACCACCGACCGCAGCAGCTTCTCGTGGCTGTCGAGGTCGTCGGCGTCGAATTCCACGCAGTCCACCGCGGACGCGCCCGCGTCGAGCAGCGCCTGCCGTTCGGCGGCGAGTTCGGTGCTACGGCGGGCCGCGAGGACGATCGTGCGGCCGGGCGCGAGCCGGGAGGCGATCTCGAGGCCGATCTCGCTGCGACCACCGAGGAGGAGTACCACCCCGTCGTCGCCGGGCTTGCCGCTGTTCTTCTTCGATCCCAGGCTCACCCCTCCAGTGTCCTGGATTACCGTCGGGGCATGGACCGCACCCCCTCCACCCCGATCCGCCTGACCGACGCGGCACTCACCTTCCTCGGCGAATACCACCTGGGAACGCTCACCACGCTCCGCAAGAACGGCACCCCGCACGTCGTCGCCGTCGGCTTCACCTGGGATCAGGAGCACGGGCTGGCGCGGGTCATCACCAACGGCTCCTCGCAGAAGGCCCTCAACGCCGAACACGGAGGATACGGCGCGGTGAGCCAGGTGGACGGAGCGCGCTGGATGACTCTCGAGGGCCCAGCCCGGGTCCTGACCGACCCCGAGTCCGTCGCCGACGCCGTGGCCCGCTACGCCGCCAGGTACCGCCAGCCCCGGGTGAACCCGACCCGGGTGGTCGTGGAGATCGCCGTCAGCCGCGTACTCGGCTCGGCTGCGCTGCGTGACCACTGAACCGCAGCTTCCACGGGACCAGCGCGGACTCGATCTGCACGGCGAGGCTCATCTTGGACACGCCGTCGGTGCGCTCCACGAACCGGATCGGGACCTCGGCGATGGTCAGGCCGCGCTGCACCGTGCGGTAGTTCATCTCCACCTGGAACGCGTACCCGTTGCTCTGCACACCGTCGACGTCGATGGCCCGCAGGGTGTCCGCGTGCCACGCCTTGAACCCGGCGGTGGCGTCCTTGACGCGCAGCCGCAGGATCGCGTTGACGTAGAAGTTCGCCCACGCCGACAGCGCCTTGCGATGCCAGGGCCAGTCGCTGGCGACCGCGCCACCGGCCACGTAGCGGGAACCGAGCACGACGGCCGCGTCCGTCGTCGCCAGCGTCTCCACCATCCGCGGAATCGCCTCGGTGGGGTGCGACAGGTCGGCGTCCATCTGGATCACGATGTCCGCGCCCTCGTCCAGCGCCCGGGTCATCCCGGCAACGTAGGCCCGCCCGAGGCCGTCCTTCACGGTCCGGTGCAGGACTCCGACCGGGATCGGACCGCTCTGCGCGAGCGTGTCGGCGACCTCACCGGTGCCGTCCGGCGAGTTGTCGTCGACGACCAGCACATGCAGGTTCGGAATATCCGACGCCGCGAGAAGCTCGACGATCTTGGGCAGGTTGTCGCGTTCGTTGTAGGTCGGTACGACGACGGTTACCTTCGGGGCGACGCTTTCCATGACACCTTCGCATGATCTGTGATCCCGACTCTCCGCAGACGTGCAGCGGCGAGTGCGGTCGTGAACAAATGGGAGATGTTACTACCCGCGCCGCACCGCCCCCGCACGCTCCCGGTGCTCAGCCGGGAAGAACCGTCAGCCCGTGGGGCCGGGTGTTGACCGGCTCACAGCCGTCGGCGGTCACGATGACGATGTCCTCGATCCGTGCACCCCACTCCCCGCGGAAGTAGATGCCGGGCTCCACGCTGAACGCCATCCCCTCGGCCAGTTCGATCGCGTTACCCGACACGATGTACGGCTCCTCGTGCACCGACAACCCGATTCCGTGCCCGGTCCGGTGCACGAACACCTCGGCCAGCCCCTGCGCGGCCAGCAGGTCGCGGGCGGCCGCGTCGACCGCTTCGGCGGTGACGCCGGGACGCACCAGGTCGACGGCCGCCGCCTGCGCCTCCTCCAGTACCGCGAACTTGGCGGCCACACCCGGATCGGGCTCACCCATGCTGTACGTGCGGGTGGAGTCCGAGTTGTAGCCGGGTTCGACGGGTCCGCCGATGTCGATGACCACGACGTCACCCGATTCGACGACCCGCTCGGACACCTCGTGGTGCGGGTCGGCGCCGTGCGGACCCGAACCGACGATGACGAACGCCGCCTCGGTGTGTCCCTCCGCCAGGATCGCGGCGGTGATGTCCGCCGCCACCTCGGCCTCGGTGCGGCCGACCTTCAGGAACTCCCCCATGCGGGCGTGGACCCGGTCGATGGCCTGACCGGCCCGGCGCAACGCGTCGATCTCTGCATCGTCCTTGACCATCCGCAGCTCCCGCAGCACCCCGGTGGCCAGGACCGGCAGCGCACCGAGCGCCTCCGACAGCGGAATCAGGTGCAACGCAGGCATCGCATCGGTGACGGCGGTCCGGGCGGGCGACGGCAGCAGTCCAGACACCAACGCGTACGGGTCGACCCCGTCGACCCAGTCACGGATCGTCAACCCGAGTTCGGACGCGGCCGATTCGGTGAGCGACGCCAGTTCGAGCCGCGGCACCACCACGGACGCGGTGTCGCCGTTCGCGGGGATCACCAGGCAGGTGAGCCGTTCGAACGACTCCGCGCGCGAACCCAGCAGATACCGCAGGTCGGGTCCGGGGGTGATGAGGAGGCCGTCGAGTCCGGCGTCGCGGGCCAGTGCGCCTGCGCGAGCGATCCGGTCGGCATAGATGGTGGTCGGGAAGCGTGAAGTCGATGCGCCGAGGGAACTCATGGCTTCAGGCTAAACCGGTTTGGCAGGATGAGGGTCATGACAGGGCCTCTGCTTCTCCTCGACGGTGCCAGCCTGTGGTTTCGCGCGTACTACGCGCTACCCGACTCGATCACCTCACCCGACGGTCGATCCGTCAACGCGGTACGCGGGTTCACCGACATGGTGGCCGCACTGATCACCAAGCACCAGCCGTCCCGGCTCGCGGTGTGCCTCGACCTGGACTGGCGGCCCGCGTTCCGCGTCGAGGCGGTGCCCACCTACAAGGCGCACCGGGTCGCCGAGGACACCGGCGGAGCGGAGGAAGAGGTCCCCGACACCCTGTCGCCGCAGGTCCCGATGATCCTGGATGTCCTGGCCGCCACCGGAATCGCGACCGCCGGTGCGGAAGGCCTCGAAGCCGACGACGTTCTCGGCACCCTGGCCGCCACCGAGACCCGCGACACCACTATCGTCGTCACCGGCGACCGCGACCTCCTGCAGGTCGTCACGGACGAGCCGGTGCCGGTGCGGGTGCTGTACGTGGTGCGCGGCCTCGCGAAGGCCGAACTGCTCGGGCCGGAAGAGGTCGCAGCCAAGTACGGGGTGCCCGCCGACCGGGCCGGTGAGGCCTACGCCGAACTCGCCCTGCTGCGCGGCGACTCGTCCGACGGGCTGCCCGGAGTGAAGGGAATCGGTGAGAAGACCGCGTCGAGTCTGATCATGCAGTACGGATCGCTCGCCGCTCTGCGGGCCGCCGCAGTCGATCCCGAATCCGACATGGCGAAGGGTGCGCGCGCGAAGTTCGCCGCCGCAGCCGACTATCTCGACGCGGCACTGCCGGTGGTGCGGGTGGTGCGCGACGCGGATGTCGAACTGTCCCGCGAAGACACGCTGCCTGCCGAACCGGTCGATGCGGACCGGCTCGGCAGGCTGGCGGAGGAACTCGGAATCGAGAACTCCGTCGGCCGCCTCACGGCGGCGATGAAAAAGGTGGCCGCCGCACGGGTTCCGTGACGGCCGAGGGCGTGTCTCCCAATCCCTCTCGGATGCACCTGGCGATTGGGCGCCAGGAGCGCCGAAACGGGGATTGGGAGACATGCCCTACTAACTCGGGCGGCTCACCTCGTACGTGCCCTTGTCGTCGGTGAAGGTGAGAGTGACCTGCTTCTTCTCACCGTCCACGGTGAGACTGCACGTGAAGCTGTTGCCCTTCTTCACTTCCTGATCCGCGGGGCACGTGACACCGGACACGTTCTCGGCGCCGTACGAATCGGTGACGATGCGCTCGACACCGTCCTCGGCCGCCTTCTGGTCGAGTGTGTCCGTGCCGAACACCGTGAACGCGAGCACCAGGGCGATACCCACGATCACCAGCAGTGCCACGACACCGCCGATGATCAACGGCAGCTTCGACTTCCCCGACGACGGCGGCTGACCCCACTGCTGCTGGCCGGGGGTCGGGCCCCACTGCTGCGGCTGACCCGGTTGCTGACCCCACTGCGGCTGCCCGGGCTGCTGACCCCACTGTCCCGGACCCGGCTGTCCGAGCTGACCGGGTTGCGGCTGCTGACCCCACTGCGGCTGTCCGGGCTGCTGGGGGTGCTGACCCCACTGCGGCTGACCGGGCTGCAGAGGCTGACCCGGTGCCGGCTGTCCCCACGGCTGGGCGGGCGGCTGCTGACCGTACTGCGGCGCCCCGTACTGGCCGCCGGTCTGGTCAGGGTTGCCCTGGCCCGGTTGCTGTCCCTGGGCCCATTGCCCGTTCGGGTCGTTCGGTCCGTAAGGGCCGCTCATCGTCGCCTCCCGCTCACGTGTCAAGTTTTGTACCTACCGTAACGCCCCACCATCGGATTCGGGCCCTCGGACGGCGTGCGAATCCAACCACACGGCGTCGGGTCACGCAGCATCCACGGCGACGACGCCGCGGCGGATCGCCGCGACCGCACGACCTGCGGCCTTGCCGACCTGCGGATCGGGGGACGTCGACCGCACCTGTTCGAGCAGGTCTATCACCTGCCTGCACCACCGCACGAAGTCGCCGGCAGACAGTGCACGCCCCTGATCTCCCGCCGCGATCAGCGCCTCGACGAGCGAATTGTCGCTCGCCCAGTGGAAGATCGCGGCAGCGAAGCCGAGGTCCGGCTCACGGGTGGGCGGCAATTTGTGCCGAATCTCGTCCGCCCGCAGCTCCCGCCACACCCGCACGGTCTCGTCGAGGGCGTGCCGCAGCGCTCCCGGACCGCCGCTTTCGCCGGTGTCCCCTTCGCGGCGCGATTCGAAGATCACGGCGGACACGACGGCGGCGAGCTCCGCGGGCCCGAGACCCTTCCACACACCCTGTCGGAGGCACTCGGCCACCAAGAGGTCGCTCTCGCAATAGATTCGGCTCAACCGTGTGCCGTGTTCGGTGGCGTCGGGGTGTTCGCCCGCCGAGATGTAGTCGCGCTCGGCGAGCAGCGACAGGATGCGATCGAACGTGCGCGCCAACGAGTTCGTCGTGGCAGCGACCTTCTGCCGCATCGTCTCGGTCTCGCGGGCCAGCCGGTTGTAGCGCTCACCGATCCGGCTCAGCTGTTCCCGGTCAGGCCAGCTGTGGCACGGGTGCTGCCGGATGGCGCGCCGCAGCCGCGCGATCTCGGCGTCATCGGCGGCGGCACCCGACTTCTTGTGCTTCCGGCGTCCCGGCGCAACGATTCCGGTGCTGCGCAACGCCGATGCCAGATCGCGGCGCACCCTGGCGGTGTGGTGATCGAAGCGCCGCGGCAACCGCATCGATCCCAAAGACCGTGCGGGCTCCGGGAAGTCGCCGGCCGACACCCGGCCCGCCCATTTCGCCTCGGTGAGGATCAACGGCTTCGGATCCGTGGGGTCCCGGTCCGGTTCCAGCACCACGGCCAGACCGGAGTGCCGTCCCACGGGGATCGCGATTACGTCGCCGCGCCGCAGTGCGACGAGCGACGCGACGGCGGCGTCCCGGCGTTCGGTCCGGCCTTCCCGTTCGAGTGACCGTTCCCGGCTGTTCAGTTCCTCCCGCAGGCGCGCGTACTCGAAGTACTCGCCGTCCTCGCCGCCCAGCCGTTCGCGGAGCGGGGTGAGCGCGGCCTCGTTGCGTTCGATGCCGCGCGTCAGGCCGACCACCGACCGGTCGGCCTGGAACTGGGCGAACGACCGCTCGAGCAGGGCCCGTGATTCCGCCGCGCCCATGCGATCGACCAGGTTGATGGTCATGTTGTAGCCGGGACGGAAGGAGCTGCGGAGCGGGAACGTGCGGGTGGAGGCCAGCCCGGCGACGTCCACGGGTTCCACCCCGGGCTGCCACAGGACCACCGCGTGACCCTCGATGTCGATGCCGCGACGTCCGGCCCGGCCCGTGAGCTGCGTGTACTCCCCCGGGGTGAGTTCGGCGTGGGCCTCGCCGTTGTATTTGACGAGGCGTTCGAGGACGACCGTGCGGGCGGGCATGTTGATGCCGAGCGCCAGCGTCTCGGTGGCGAACACGGCCCGGACCAGTCCCTTGACGAACAACTCCTCGACCGTCTGCCGGAACGCGGGCAGCATCCCCGCGTGGTGCGCGGCGAGGCCCCGCTCGAGCGCTTTGCGCCATTCCCAGTACCCGAGGACCTCCAGATCGGCCTTCGGCAATTCGGCGGTGTGGGCGTCGATGATGGTCCGGATCTCGGCGACCTGCTCAGGAGTCGTCAGATCGAGGCGGGACCGCAGGCACTGTGCCAGCGCGGCGTCGCAGCCGGCGCGGCTGAAGATGAACGTGATCGCCGGGAGGAGTCCCTCGCCGTCGAGGCGGGAGATCACTTCCGGTCGGGGCAGCGGCCGGAAGTCGCTGGAGAACCCGCGGCCGCCGCCGCGGCGTCCCCTACCCCGCGACTCCCACGAGTCGGCGCGATCGAGGGCCTGCCGCTGTTTGACGTGCCGGACCAGATCCTGGTCGACCACCAGATCCTGGCGGGCATCCCCGCTGCGTGCCCTCGTGTCGAAGAGGTCGAACAGCCGCTTCCCGACCATGATGTGCTGCCACAGCGGGATCGGGCGGTTCTCGTCGACGACCACGGTGGTGTCGCCGCGCACCGTTTCCATCCACGCGCCGAACTCCTCGGCGTTGCTGACGGTCGCCGACAGGCTGACGAGGCGGACGTCCTCGGAAAGGTGCAGAATCACCTCTTCCCACACGGCCCCCCGGAACCGGTCCGCCAGGAAGTGCACCTCGTCCATGACGACGTGGGACAACCCGCGTAGCGCCGGGGAGTCGGCGTACAGCATGTTCCGCAGCACCTCGGTGGTCATGACGACCACCGGGGCGGCCGAGTTGATGCTCGAATCGCCGGTCAGCAGCCCGACGGTGTCCTTGCCGTACCGCCGCACCAGTTCCGCGTACTTCTGATTGCTCAGCGCCTTGATGGGTGTCGTGTAGAAGCACTTGCGCCCGGACGTGAGCGCCAGATGCACGGCGAATTCGCCGACCACGGTCTTTCCCGCACCGGTCGGGGCGCAGACGAGGACGCCGTGGCCGCCCTCGAGCGCGCGGCAGGCGTTGATCTGGAAGGGGTCGAGCACGAAGCCGAGCTGCGCCGAGAACACATCGAGTTCGGTACCGCCGGTCGTGTCACCTGTTGTCACTGCCACCCCGTCAGATTGTCACAGGGTGTCGGAGAAGTCCTGACCCGGTGTGTTGCTGCCGGTCGTGCTCGCCTCGTCGTTCTTGTTCGCACCACCGGACTTCCCGGACTTGCGTGACCGCCGGAACCGACCCGCCGGCTCGGGGACCGGTGTGCCGGCGACGTCGAACGCCTCGTTCAGGTCCGACGGCGCGGCGATCGTCGACGCCTCGTCGTCGTCGAGGGCACCCCACTCCTGCTCCGTGCGACGGGCCTTGCGGCGGTCGTTGATGCGGGCGATCTGCACGGCGACCTCGAACAGGAGGGTCAACGCGAACGCGAGCGCGAGCATCGAGAAGGGGTCCTGCCCGGGGGTGGCGATCGCGGCGAACACGAACAGAGCGAAGATCAGGCCGCGTCGCCACGCCTTGAGCTTCACGTAGGGCAGGATGCCGACGAAGTTCAGCGCGACGATGATGAGCGGGATCTCGAAGCTGACACCGAAGATGATCAGCAGGTTGATGATGAACCCGAAGTATTCCGCGCCGCCGAGTGCGGTGATCTGGACGTTGTCGCCGATCGTCAGCAGAAAGTGCAGTGCCTTCGCGACGACCACATAGGCGAGGACGGCGCCGGCGATGAACAGCGCGGCGCCGGACACCACGAAGCCGATCGCGTAGCGGCGCTCCTTCGAGTAGAGGCCGGGCGTGATGAACGCCCACAGCTGGTACAGCCAGATGGGGCAGGCGAGGACGATGCCCGCCGTCAGCGCGACCTTGAAGCGGAGCATGAACTGCTCGAACGGTCCGGTCGCGAGGAGGCGGCACGACCCGTCGTGGCTCAGGTCGGCGCGACTCGACGCCGGCAGCGAACAGTACGGCCCGCGCAGGAGCTCACCGAGACTCTCGATCCCGAGAATCTGGTGGGAGTACCAGAAGAAGCCCACCGCCGTGGTGACCACGATGGCCAGCACCGACAGAAGCAATCGCGTGCGCAGCTCGTAGAGGTGATCGACCAACGACATGGTGCCGTCGGGATTGGTCCTCCGCTTGCTGTGGCGCGGATCGAACGGAATTCGCACTGTTGTTCGCCCTAGTCTTGGTCAGCAGGCAACCGGGGTGAAGAGTCACCCCGGTTGTCAGGCGGCTCGGGCTACGCCGACTTGGGCTCGGTGTGCTGCGGCTGCACCGGCGTCGGAGGGGTGACCGGCGCTGTGGTGGTGTCCGCCACGGGCAGCTCGGCGGGCGCGCTCTGCTGCGCGGTGGGCGCCGGCGTGCTGTTGTCGTTCTGCATCTCCTTGACTTCGCTCTTGAAGATGCGGAGCGAACGGCCGAGTCCACGAGCCGCGTCGGGCAGCTTCTTGGAACCGAACAGGATGATGACGACCAGCGCGACGATGGCCCAGTGCCAGGGGCTCATGGCTCCCATGATGAAACCTCCAAAAGATCAGGTGACACCGATGCTACCGGACATACACGGCACCGGTTCGGTCGAAACCGGCTAGTTGCGCTGCCGTTTACCTGTCGGTTTCCGGGGTGCTCGCTGTGAGCGCAAATCGGCGAGCAGGGCATCTCCGGACCAGTGCCGGTTCCCGCCCGCCTCGGCCTCGCGGATCAGTTCGACCAGCCTCGCGTTCACCGGCGCGGCCGTGCCCGACGCCGCGGCCAGGCGGACGATCTCCCCGCTGATCCAGTCCACTTCGGTGCGCCGGCCCGCTTCGAGGTCGTCCCACATCGAGGATCGCGCGTGCGGGTCGATGGCCAGCATCCGGCTGCCCGCCACCCGGAACACCCCGTCCGGGACGGTCAGCAACCGGGGAATCCACTGCGGCGGCAGCGGTGTGAGCTTGGCGACAGCGATGCCGCGGGCGGTCAAGAGAGTCAGCGCTTCCCGCTGTGCCAGGGCAACAGCACGCCGGAACGACCGCTGCGACAACTCCTCGCGGAGCGGCAGGCCGGACAGGGCGTTCACCGCGTTGTTCAGGTTGAGCAGCAGCTTCGCCCACTGCACCGAGCGGAAGTCCTCACGTGCATGCAGCGGCAACCCGGCGTCGTCGAAGACCGGCTCGAATGCGCGCACCGCCGGATGCTGCTCGATCTCGAGGTCGCCGTCGGAGCCCTGGTGGAAATGCCCGTCGCCGCGGTGCACCACGTTGAACGGCACCATCGCCGCGAGGACGACCTGCTCCGGCAGTGCTGCACGCAGGGTGTCCGCGTTGCCCAAACCGTTCTGCGCACTGATCACGACCGTGTCGGGACCGATCGCCGACGCCAGCGTGGCACCGGCCTCCGGTGTCCCCGCCGACTTCACCGAGACGACGACGAGATCTGCCGTGGCCGCCGACTCCGGGCCGGTGGCGAACGCGATGCCGGAGGCGTCGACCCGGATGTCCGCTCCGTGCAGGTCCGTCAGCCGCAACCCGTGTTCGCGGATTTCAACCCCGACCCGCTCCCGGCCGATCAGGGTCACCTCGGCGCCGGCCGCGGCGAGCCGGCCCCGACATAGCATCCGATGCTGCCCGCACCGAAGACGCTGATCCGCAGCGGACGTCCGCCGACGCTCATGCCTCGACGGCGTCGTAGGCGGACAGCGCCTCCACCGCCCGGCGGCGCACCTCGTCGACCAGTTCGGCCGGTTCGAGCACCGTGATTCCGGAACCGAACCCGAGCACGAGCCGGGCCATCCACTCGAGCGCCCCGTAACTCATGCTCGCCTCGACCGAACCGTCGGCGGCGACTGTCCGCACATCCATCGGGTAATAGTCGAGCACCCACACGCAGTCGGCGCCGATGTGCAACCGGGCCTGAGGAAGGGACGCGTCGCCGCTGAACAATTCCAGGTTGGAATCCCGCACGAGAGCCTGGGCCGGCGGTGTGGACGGCTCGTCGAGCTCGGTGGCGGCGTCGATCCGGTCGAGCCGGAACAGCCGGACCCCCTCGGCCTGCCGGCACCACGCCTGCAGATAACTCTGGTTGTCGACCAGCACGACCCGCACCGGATCCACGGTGCGCTCGGTGACCCGGTCCCGGGACGCCGAATAGTACGTCAGGTGCAGTGCACGCCGACGATGGAGCGCGGACCGCACCGCGGCGGCGATGGGATCTTCCGCCACGTCCTCCACCGCATCCCGCTCCGACGCCGGCGTCACCGCCGCGCGGGCCGCCGCAGTCCCCGCGGCGTCCTCGATCTTCGCGATCGCGCTGTGCGCCGCGGACGGATCGACCATGCCCGGCATCTCCACCAGCGAACGCAGGGCAATCAGCAGGGCGGTCGCCTCGGTGGACGTCAACCGCAGCGGGCGGTCGATGCCCGCCGAGAACGTCACCTCGATGCTCTCCTCGGAGAAGGAGAGGTCGATGAGGTCGCCCGGACCGTAGCCGGGCAGGCCGCACACCCACAACTGGTTGAGGTCGGACATCAGCTGTGTGGTGGTGACGCCCAGTTCGGCGGCAGCCTCGGCCGCACTCATTCCGGGGTTCGCGATGAAGTACGGCACCAGATTGAGGAGCCGGGACAGTCTCGACGACAGCCTGTTACTCACGACGTCCCCCTTCCCCTGCGGCGTCCTTCAGCTTGGTCAGCACATCGTGGCGTAGTTCTGGCGGATCGAGGACCAGGGCGTCCGCCCCGTGGCCCGCAACCAGCCGCGCGATCCAGTCCCGGGAGCGGACCGGGATCCCGAGCACGGTGCCGCTGCGCTCGTTCACCCGCTTCTCCTCCGCCGTGGTCGCCAGTCGGCGCAGTTCCTGGGCTCGGCCCTCGGCCACCCACACTGTGGCGGTCCCGGTGACCTCACCCGAACCGGTGACCCGGTCGACGATCTCCCGGAGGTCGACACCCACCGGTTTGTGGACGACCCCGGACGGTCCGAACTCCGTCACGTCGTCGCCGATCCGCGACAACCGGAACGTCCGGACGGCACCCCGGTCGACGTCGTGACCGACGAGGTACCACCGGCCGTGCGCGGTGACGACACCCCAGGGTTCGACGGTGCGCTCGGTGTACGGCTCGTTGAGAGCACCGCGGTGCGGGAAGTGCACGGCGCGGCCGGCATCAACTGCCGCCAGCAGCTTGCCGAGCGCCGGCTCGGAGCCGCGGGTGCGGGCGGGCACCGCCGTGATCGGGGTGGCCGCCGAATCCGGATCCACCTGCACACCCGCCGCACGCAGCTTGAGCAGTGCCCCCTGGGCCGCAGACGTCAACTCCGGCGACTCCCACAGCTGGACCGCCACTGCGACCGCCGCGGACTCCTCCTGGCTGAGGTCGATGTCGGGAAGCTCGTACGCATTGCGGTTGATGCGGTAGCCCTCGACAGTCGAGAAGCGCGACGCCTGCCCGGTCTCGAGCGGAACACCGAGATCCCGGAGCTCGTTCTTGTCGCGCTCGAACATGCGGCTGAACGCCTCGTCGCTGGCGGAGTCGGCGTACCCGGCAACGCTCTCGCGAATCTTCTCGGCGGTGAGGAACTGTCTGGTGGACAACAAACAGATCACCAGGTTCATCAACCGCTCGATCTTGGAAGTCGGCACGCCCGGAAGCCTAGTGGGTGAGCCCGTTACGGACCCCCACAGCGCCGCTACATCGAGGCAATCAGGCGCTCCACCCGCTCGTCGACCGACCGGAACGGGTCCTTGCACAGCACGGTCCGCTGAGCCTGGTCGTTGAGCTTGAGGTGCACCCAGTCGACCGTGAAGTCGCGTCCGGCCTCCTGCGCCGCGGTGATGAACTCGCCGCGCAGCTTCGCCCGGGTGGTCTGCGGCGGAGTGTCCACCGCCGCCTCGATCGTCTCGTCCTCGGTGATCCTCTTCACCAGCCCCTTGCGCTGCAGCACGTCGAACACGCCGCGACCGCGCTTGATGTCGTGATACGCCAGATCCAGCTGCGCGATCTTCGGATCGGCCAGCTCGAAGCCGTGCCGGTCCTGGTAGCGCTGGAACAGCTTGCGCTTGATCACCCAGTCGATCTCCGTGTCGACCTTCGCGAAGTCCTGCGTCTCGACGGCGTCGAGCATGCGACCCCACAGTTCGACCACCTGCGTGACCTGCGGATCGGGATCCCGATTCTGCAGGTGTTCCACCGCGCGCGCGTGGTACTCCCGCTGAATGTCGAGGGCGCTGGCCTGCCGGCCGCCGGCGAGCCGCACCGGACGGCGTCCGGTGACGTCGTGGCTGACCTCGCGGATGGCGCGGATCGGGTTGTCGAGCGCGAAGTCGCGGAACGACACGCCGGCCTCGATCATCTCGAGCACGAGCGCCGCGGTGCCCACCTTCAGCATGGTGGTGGACTCGGACATGTTCGAGTCGCCGACGATCACGTGCAGGCGGCGGTACTTCTCCGCGTCGGCGTGCGGCTCGTCACGGGTGTTGATGATGGGCCGCGACCGCGTGGTCGCCGAGGACACACCCTCCCAGATGTGCTCGGCGCGCTGCGACAGGCAGAACGTGGCCGCCTTCGGCGTCTGCAGGACCTTCCCCGCGCCACAGATCAACTGCCGCGTCACCAGGAACGGGAGCAGCACGTCCGAGATCCGCGAGAATTCGCCGGCCCGGGCCACGAGGAAGTTCTCGTGACAGCCGTACGAATTGCCCGCCGAGTCCGTGTTGTTCTTGAACAGGTAGATGTCGCCGCCGATGCCTTCCTCGGCGAGCCGCTGTTCGGCGTCGATCAACAGCTCCTCGAGAACGCGCTCCCCCGCCCGGTCGTGGTTGACCAACTGGATGAGGTTGTCGCACTCGGCTGTCGCGTATTCGGGGTGTGAGCCGACGTCCAGATACAGGCGGGCACCGTTCCGGAGAAACACGTTGGAGCTCCGGCCCCACGACACCACCCGCCGGAACAGGTAGCGCGCAACCTCGTCCGGGCTCAGTCGCCTGTGACCATGGAAGGTGCAGGTCACACCGAACTCTGTCTCAATTCCCATGATTCGTCGCTGCACACCTCGAGAGTACAACGCCGATCACCCGGCGGAGCGGAAAAGCCCTCCGGCGACACCCCGCGCATACGCTGAGATGGTGAACCGACACTTACGCCGAATCCACCGGGCCGACGAGATCATCTTCGACCGCAGCGCCGATCTGAGCCCCTCCGGGCTCGACCTGGCCATGCGCTCCCTCAGCCGCGCGGCCGACAAGGGGCTCCTGTGGTGGTTCGTGGCGGCGGTGCTGGGACTGGTCGGCGGGCGCGCCCGTCGCGGTGGTGTGCGGGGCCTACTGTCCCTCGCGATGGCGAGCGGTCTGGCCAACGGCATCCTCAAACCCCTGTTCCCTCGGCGGCGCCCGCCGGCCCGCGTATGGACGAACGTGCTGCGCGGGGTGGCGATCCCCCGGTCCTCATCGTTCCCGTCGGGTCATGCGGCGTCGGCGGCGGCATTCACCACGGGCGTCGCCCTGGAATCGCCCGCGACCGGTGCCGTCGTGGCCCCCCTTGCCGCCGCGGTCGCGTACTCCCGCGTGCACAACGGCGTGCACTGGCCGACGGACGTTGCCGCCGGGCTGATACTGGGCGGGGCCGTCGCTTCGGGCACCCGCCGCTGGTGGGCGGTGCGCACGGAGGATCCGGCAGAGCTGGGCCCCACCGTCGACGCACCGGCGCTACCGGGCGGTGAGGACCTGCTCGTGGTGGTCAACCCGGAGTCCGGACCGGACAGTGTCGATCCCAGCGAGGAAATCGCGACCGCTCTCCCCAAGACCCAGATACGCGCCCTCGACACCGACCACGATTTCGCCGAACAACTCGATGCCTGGGTGGCCGACACGAAGCCCCGCGCCCTCGGAGTGTGCGGTGGAGACGGGACCGTGGTCGCCGTCGCGTCCGCGGCAGCGCGTCACGCGTTGCCGCTGGCGGTGTTCCCGGGCGGAACGCTCAATCACTTCGCGCGGGACGCCGGCGTCGCCGACATCTCGGACACGGCGAACGCCGTCGAGACCGGACATGCGGTTCTCGTCGATCAGGCCGTCGTCCACACCGATGTCGCGGAGCCGGCGCCGTTCCTCAACACCGCCAGTCTCGGTGGCTATCCCGATGCGGTGCGACTGCGGGAGAAGTGGCAGCCGCGGTACGGGAAGTGGCCCGCGGCATGCGTGGCGATGATCCGGATTCTCTCCGCGGCAACGCCGCTCGCCGTCACCATCGACGGCAGACCCGTGAAGGTGTGGATGTTGTTCGTGGGGAACGGTCGGTATTCCCCTGCCGATCAGGTACCGATGTCGCGTCCCGCCATCACCGGCGGACTGCTCGACGTCCGGTACGTGCGGGCCGACCGGCGAGCGTCCCGGCCGCGGCTACTGTTCGCTGCCGCCACCGGGACACTCGGAAGCAGCCGGGTGTACGTGCGATCCCTCGTGCCCCGGCTCACCGTCCGTGTCGACGGCTCGCCGGTGGCGCTGGCCACCGACGGTGAAGTGGTCGCCGACGCCCTGAGGTTCGACTTCCGGTCGGTGCCCGAAGCGATCGCGGTGTACCGGCCTCAGTCCTGAGGGTCGGCCGGCTTCGTCTCGGTGTCCGGCTTCGACTCCGAAGCGGGCTCCGCGACGGCCGCAGGCGCTGCGGGGATCAGCTGTTCGAGCGCGGGTCCGGCGATCCGCCGGAACGCGCGGCGAGGCCGGGACTGATCGAGCACGGCCACCTCGAGGCTGGCCACGTCGACGTTCCGCTTCTCGCCTTCCCCGGCACCGCCCTGACGCAGAGCGTTGACCGCGATACCTACCGCCGCCTCGAGATCGAGGTCGGCACGGTACGACTCGCGCATGGCGGTCGCGATCGGCTCGGTCGTGCCACCCATCACGACGAAATGCTGTTCGTCGACAATGGATCCGTCGTAGGTGATCCGGTACAGCTGGGGAGCCTTCGGGCTGCCCACGCGCCCGACCTCCGCGACACAGATCTCCACCTCGTACGGCTTGGGCTGTTCGGTGAAGATCGTGCCCAGGGTCTGCGCGTACGCGTTGGCCAGCGATCGGCCCGTCACGTCACGACGGTCGTAGGAGTAGCCGCGCATGTCGGCGTGGACGATCCCGGCGCGTCGCAGGTTCTCGAACTCGTTGTACTTGCCGACGGCCGCGAAGCCGAGCCGGTCGTACAGTTCGCTGACCTTGTGCAGCGCGGTGGAGGGATTCTCGGCGACGAACAGCACGCCGTCGCGGAACGTGAGCACCACGACGCTGCGTCCGCGGGCAATTCCCTTGCGCGCCAATTCCGAGCGGTCCCGCATGATCTGCTCGGCGGAGGCGTAATACGGCATGGTCATCGCGCAGACCCCCCTTCTTCGGTGCGCTCGGCGACGATACGCCGAGCCAACTCGGACGTCGTCTCCTCGGACACGTGCACGGCACCGGCCTGGGTGATCGTGACCGCGGTCGGGTAGATGCCGCGGGTCAGGTCGGGCCCACCGGTGGCCGAGTCGTCGTCGGCCGCGTCGTACAGCGATTCGATGGCCGCCCGCAGGGCGGTCTCCTCGTCGCTGTCCGGCGAGTAGATCTTCTTCAGTGCCGACTTCGCGAACAACGATCCCGAACCGACCGCGTGGTATCCGGCGCGTTCCTCGTACCGGCCGCCGACGACGTCGTACGACACGATGCGGCCCGCGCGGGCATCGTCGTCCGCGTCGAGGTCGTAGCCGACGAGCAGCGGGACGACCGCGAGACCCTGCATCGCCGCCCCGAGGTTGCCCCGCACCATCGACGCCAGGCGGTTGGCCTTGCCGTCGAACGTCAGCTGAACGCCCTCGATCTTCTCGTAGTGCTCGAGTTCGACGGCGAACAGGCGGACCAGTTCGATGGCGATCCCCGCGGTACCGGCGATACCGGCCGCCGAGTATTCGTCGGTGACGTACACCTTCTCGACGTCCCGGCTGGCGATCAGGTTGCCCTGGGTCGCGCGCCGGTCCCCGGCGAGCAGGACGCCACCCTTGTAGGTGAGCGCCACGATCGTCGTTCCGTGCGGTGCGAGATCGCCGCTCTCCATCCCCTCACCACCCCGTGTCGAATGCGAACGATGGCCGATCCGATTCTCCGGCAGCAATTCTGGTGCGTGCCCACGCAGATACTCGGTGAACGAGCTCAGATTCGAACCGAAACTGAGCCTCGTGTCACCGTCGCCTGTCCGCAATGCCGGTCGATCCGCCGTCACTGGCCGCCCTTCTGGACATAGGCCCGGACGAAGTCCTCGGCGTTCTCCTCGAGGACGTCGTCGATCTCGTCGAGCAGGTCGTCGGTGTCTTCGGCCAGCTTTTCGCGACGTTCCTGACCCGCGGCACCGTCACCGCCCGGGGTGTCGTCCTCGTCGCCGCCACCAGTACGTTTGGTCTGCTCTTGTGCCATCGCAGCCGACCTCCTTGTGTGAAGGGAGCTCTTCTTCCGAGCGTCCTGTCCTGCCAAGCAGTCTGACTACATCATCCGCTCGGACCTTCACCCTACCGAGCGTCGCCGCCCCACGTGTGCCGACGCGACGGCGAGTTCTGGCGCAGATCCGTCCGCGACCGGTCGGCAGGTCAGTTCGTGAGCTCGTCGACGAGTTCTTTCGCGGTCTCCACCGACTCCAGCAACGCCCCCACGTGCGCCTTGCTGCCCCGCAACGGCTCGAGCGTGGGGATACGGACCAGGGAGTCGCCACCGAGATCGAAGATCACCGAATCCCAGCTCGCGGCCGCGATGTCGGCGCCGAACTTGCGCAGGCACTCACCCCGGAAGTAGGCGCGGGTATCGGTGGGCGGGGTGTCGACGGCGTCGAGCACCGCCTGCTCCGAGACGAGGCGTTCCATCGACCCCCGGGCGACCAGCCGGTTGTAGAGCCCCTTGTCCAGGCGGACGTCCGAGTACTGCAGATCGACGAGATGCAGTCGCGGCGCGGACCAGTTGAGGCCCTCCCGGTTCCGGAACCCCTCGAGCAGACGCAGCTTGGCCGGCCAGTCCAGCAGGTGAGCGCACTCCATCGGGTCCCGCTCGAGGAGGTCGAGCACCATCGCCCACTTCTCCAGCAGATCGGCCACGCGGGGGTCGTCGTTGCCCTCGGCGGACATGAACTTGTCGACTCGGTCCAGGTAGATCCGCTGCAACGCAAGCCCGGTCAGTTCCCGGCCGTCGGCCAGCGCGACCGTGGCGCGCAGCGTCAGGTCGTGGCTGATGTGGTGCACGGCGGTCACCGGGCGGGCCAGCTGCAGGTCGGTGAGGTCGACACCGGCCTCGATGAGATCGAGGACCAGCGCCGTCGTCCCGACCTTCAGGTACGTCGACATCTCGGCGAGGTTCGCGTCGCCGATGATGACGTGCAGACGCCGGTACTTGTCCGCGTCCGCGTGGGGTTCGTCGCGGGTGTTGATGATGCCGCGCTTGAGTGTCGTCTCGAGCCCGACCTCCACCTCGATGTAGTCGGCCCGCTGGGACAGCTGGAAGCCGGCCTCGTCACCGGACTGGCCGATGCCCACCCGGCCCGACCCACAGATCACCTGACGGGACGCGAAGAACGGCGTCAGCCCGTTGATCACTGCGGAGAACGGCGTGGCCCGGGACATCAGGTAGTTCTCGTGGGTGCCGTACGACGCGCCCTTGCCGTCCACGTTGTTCTTGTACAGCTGCAGTCGGGGGGCACCGGGAACACTCGACGCGTGCCGGGCGGCCGCCTCCATCACCCGTTCGCCGGCCTTGTCCCAGATGACGGCGTCCAGGGGGTCGGTGACCTCCGGGGCCGAATACTCGGGGTGCGCATGATCGACGTACAGCCGGGCGCCGTTGGTGAGGATCATGTTGGCTGCGCCGACCTCGTCGGCGTCGATCACCGGCGCCGGGCCGCTCAGCCGGCCCAGGTCGAATCCGCGGGCATCGCGCAGCGGGGATTCCACCTCGTAATCCCATCGGGTGCGCTTGGCGCGCGGCACTCCCGCTGCCGCCGCATAGGCCAGCACCGCCTGGGTGGATGTCAAGATCGGATTGGCCGAAGGCTCGCTGGGTGAGGAGATTCCGTACTCGACTTCGACACCGATGATCCGCTGCATGCTGCCGAGCCTATGCGATCACCCACACCACCCGGCGGCACACTCCTGCCGCGCGAGCCGTCCACCGCCCGGCGACTACTCCGGCGAGCACTCCAGGTACTGGTCCGCCGAGATCGCCCGCAGCACCGTGCGGACCCCGGCGGGAGCCCAGGAGTGGGTGCTGTCGGTGACGATTCTCGGGTCCGTCAGGTGCACCGTCCGGCGGCGCGTCACGATGGTGCATCCCCCCGCCGCCACCACGTTTCGCACCCAGTCGCTCTGCGCACCGTACGTCAGCGCGAACCGGTAGCGGCCGTCCACGACGAACACGTTGACAGGTGTGCGATACGCCTTGCCCGACGTGCGGCCCCGGTGCTCGACCATGGCGAAACCGGGCAGGATCGTCGCGACGTGACGGCTCACCTGATTGGTGACGACCCGGTTGAACCGGGCGATCGAACGCGGCAACGCCATGACCTCTCACCCCTTCGGCACCGGAACGTGCATCCGACCTCGACAGTACCGACGCTCGCCGGGGTGCTGGCAGGATCGACACATGGATTCCGCACCGAACATCCCACCCGGCACGGACGAAGTGGTGGCGGTGTTCGACAGTGCGGGACGACCGGTGGGGACCGCTGCGCGTTCCCGCGTCTACGCCGAGGGGTTGTGGCACGCGAGTGCCGGCGTCCTCGTCCGATCCGGCGACGGGAAGCGCCTCTACGTGCACCGACGCTCGGACACGAAGACGGTGTTCGCCGGACATCACGATTGCCTGGCGGGCGGAGTGGTCGATCCCGGGGAAACCCCGGAGGAGGCCGCGAGCCGGGAACTGGCGGAGGAACTGGGCATCACCGGAGTGGGCCTCACCCCCATCGCGAGGGTGGCGTGGGACGGGCACTGGCAGGGTTTGCGGCTGCGCTGCCACCTGTACGCCTACGAGACGCACTGGGACGGGCCGATCGTCCACCAGGCCAGCGAGATCGCGTCGGGCTGGTGGTGGACGCCCCACGAACTGGTGACGCATCTGCGCGACCCGCAGTGGCCGTTCGTACCGGACACCCGGGCACTCCTCGCGGACTACCTCGTCACACGGGACCGCTGACCCCACAGCCGCCTGCGCGGCGGGAACCGTGTTCGAGTTCCCGCCGCGCAGGTGATGCCGAACGGCTTACAGGTACTGGCCCGTGTTGGATTCGGTGTCGATGGCGCGGCTCGCGCTCGCGTTCTTACCGGTGACCAGTGTGCGGATGTAGACGATCCGCTCACCCTTCTTGCCCGAGATCCGGGCCCAGTCGTCGGGGTTGGTGGTGTTCGGCAGGTCCTCGTTCTCCGAGAACTCGTCGACGATGGAGTCGAACAGGTGCTGGACCCGCAGACCCGGGGCACCGGTGTCGAGCACCGACTTGATCGCGTACTTCTTGGCGCGGTCGACGATGTTCTGGATCATCGCGCCCGAGTTGAAGTCCTTGAAGTACAGGACCTCCTTGTCGCCGTTGGCGTACGTGACCTCGAGGAAGCGGTTCTCCTCGCTCTCGGCGTACATGCGGTCGACGACCCGTTCGATCATCACCCGGATGCAGGCCGTACGGTCGCCGCCGAACTCCGCGATGTCGTCGCTGTGCACGGGCAGCGTCTCGACGAGGTACTTCGAGAAGATGTCCTGTGCCGACTCCGCGTCGGGGCGTTCGATCTTGATCTTCACGTCGAGGCGGCCGGGACGCAGGATCGCGGGGTCGATCATGTCCTCGCGGTTGGACGCGCCGATCACGATGACGTTCTCGAGTCCCTCGACACCGTCGATCTCACTGAGCAGCTGAGGCACGACGGTGGTCTCGACGTCGGAGGAGACACCCGATCCGCGGGTGCGGAAGATCGAATCCATCTCGTCGAAGAACACGATCACCGGGGTGCCCTCGGACGCCTTCTCCCGGGCCCGCTGGAAGATCAGCCGGATGTGCCGCTCGGTCTCGCCGACGAACTTGTTCAGCAGCTCGGGGCCCTTGATGTTGAGGAAGTAGGACTTGGCTTCCTTGCTGTCCTGCCCCCGGGCCTCCGCGATCTTCTTCGCGAGCGAGTTGGCGACCGCCTTGGCGATGAGCGTTTTACCGCACCCGGGCGGACCGTAGAGGAGCACACCCTTCGGTGGCCGGAGCTCGTATTCGTGGAACAGGTCCTTGTGGAGGAACGGCAACTCGACGGCGTCGCGGATCTGCTCGATCTGCCGTCCGAGGCCGCCGATGTCGTCGTAGTGCACGTCGGGAACCTCTTCGAGGACCAGATCCTCGACCTCGGCCTTGGGGATCCGCTCGAACGCGTACCCGGCCTTGGTGTCGACGAGGAGGGAGTCGCCCGGCCGGAGTTTGCGAGTGGGCGATTCCGCGTCGTACGCGATCGACTCCCGCTCGCTGTCCGCGTAGACGGTCGCGAGGGGTTCGGCCAACCAGACGATCCGTTCCTCGTCGGCGTGGCCGACCACGAGGGCGCGCTGACCGTCGTCGAGGACCTCGCGCAACGTGCTGATCTCACCCACACGCTCGAAGTGGCCCGCTTCCACGATCGTGAGTGCCTCGTTGAGGCGCACGGTCTGGCCGAGCTTGAGGGTCTCGGCGTCGACGTTCGGGGAGCAGGTCAACCGCATCTTGCGACCGGAGGTGAACACGTCCACGGTCTGATCGTCGTGCACTCCGAGCAGCACGCCGTACCCGCTCGGCGGCTGGCCGAGGCGGTCGACTTCTTCTCGAAGGGCAATGAGCTGCTGACGGGCCTCCTTGAGGGTGTCCATCAGCTTCGTGTTCCGGATGGACAGCGAGTCCACTCGCGATTCCATCTCACGAAGCTGTTCCGGCGACTCCGCGAGCTGCCTGCGCAGTGCCGACGCCTCTGCGCGCAACGCCTCGAGCTCTCGTGCGGCCGCAACCGAATCGGGGTTCTCTGTCGAGCTCATGTGCGTCTCCTCCCAATGAGATCTATCAACGCTACCGGCACTGCCCGAATTCTGCGCCGTGACACGGATTCTGCCGATTGCGAATCGGCATACGTGACACCCCGGGCCACCGAACCTCTCATGTTAGCCTTACCTACCTGTCGAGCAGTTTCCTCTCTATTCTGTGTAACGAAAGGGTTCGTCGTGATAATCCGCAAGCCCCTGAACGGCACATCCTTCATCGGGCGGTCCGTGGTTGCCGTGGGCGCGGTGGTTCTCGCGCTCGGGATGTCGGCCTGCTCGTCCGACGACGCTTCCGACGCCGCGGAAGCGACGTCCGCGGCCACGTCGTCCGCGGCAGCCGAGGCGGTTGCCGCCCCCACGTCGGAGGAACTGCTCGGCACGCTCCAGCTGCTCGTGGACCCCGCGCGACCGGTCGACGAGAAGACCGCCGTGGTCGTCGACGGTGAGGAACGCCGCTCGAATCTCGAGGCCATGACAGCGGCCATGGCCAACTACCCGGTGTCCTTCACGGTCACGGATGTACAGGTAGAGGGCGATACCGCGACGGCGAACGTCGCGATCGTCAGCCCGCACGGCACGGCCGCTCCGACCGCGTGGACGTGGGAGAACGTCGACGGCACCTGGAAGGTGTCGGACGAGAGCACGTGCACCCTGCTGGGCATGGCACGCGCCGGCTGCAGCTAGCTTTCCCTCCTTCGGCGGCGCCCTCTCCGGGCGCCACCGAAGGCATGTCTCAGCCCTTGCCCGACCGGCGCTGCGGCTTGGGAGTGACGGTTCCCTCGGCGAGACGCCGGGCGCTCACCAGGAAAGCGGTGTGGCCCTGCATCCGGTGTTCCGGGCGCACGGCGAGCCCGACGACGTGCCACCCGCGGACGATCGATTCCCAGGACCGCGGCTCCGTCCAGCACTCCTGCTCGCGCATCGCCTCGACCACCTTCGAGAGCTGCGTCACAGTGGCGACGTAGACGATGAGCACACCGCCGGGAACCAGCGCCTTGGACACCGCGGGCAGCGCGTCCCAGGGGGCGAGCATGTCGAGGACCACCCGGTCGACCCGACCGCCCGCCGCGTCGGCATCGAACTCGGCGACGTCGGCGATGGTCAGGTCCCAGTTCTCGGGACGCTCCCCGAAGAACGTCTCGACGTTCCGGACCGCGTGTTCGGCGTGGTCGTCGCGCACCTCGTACGAGATGACCCGGCCTTCCGGTCCGACCGCCCGCAGCAGTGAGCACGTCAGCGCGCCCGAGCCGGCGCCGGCCTCGAGCACGCGGGCGCCGGGGAAGACGTCGCCCTCGTGGACGATCTGCGCGGCGTCCTTCGGGTAGATGACCTGCGCCCCGCGGGGCATCGACAGGATGTAGTCGACGAGCAGCGGTCGCAGCGCGAGGTACGGGGTGCCGTTGGTCGACTTGACCACACTGCCCTCGTCGGTGCCGATCAGGTCGTCGTGCAGGATGCCGCCGCGGTGGGTGTGGAACTCCTTGCCGGCCTCCAGGTTGACCGTGTAGTGCCGGCCTTTGGCGTCCGTCAACTGGACGCGATCGCCCACCCGAAACGGTCCGCTCGGTCGCGTTTCGCGTCCCACCATCGTCACCGACTCCTCAGCCTGTTCGTCCGGCGCCGTCCGACGCCCACACCGCGCCCCGACTCGACTGTCGGACCGGGGGCCTACCCTGCCAGGTGTGAGCATCTCAGAGTCGCCAGCCCCCGTCACAAAGGGTTCCCCGTCACAGCCCGGCGACACTTCGGCCACCCGGAGGCGGCCCGCCCTGTCGCCGTCCCGCGCCGGCGACTTCAAGCAGTGCCCGCTCCTCTACCGCTTCCGCGCGGTCGATCGGCTCCCGGAGGCGCCGTCGCGCGCGCAGGTGAAGGGCACGGTCGTGCACGCCGCGCTGGAGACCCTGTTCGGGCTGCCCGCGGCCGATCGCGTTCCGCAGAAGGCGGTCGATCTGGTCCTCCCGTCCTGGGAGCGCATTCTCGCCGAGGCCCCCGACCTGGTCGACCTGGTCCCCGAGGATCAGCGTGAACCATTCCTCGACGAGGCGCGTTCCCTCGTCACCGCCTATTACGCGCTGGAAGACCCCACCCGGTTCGAGGCCGAATCGTGCGAACAGCGCGTCGAGACCGAACTCGCCGACGGGGTGCTGCTCCGGGGGTTCGTCGACCGCATCGACGTCGCCCCCACCGGGGAGGTGCGGGTGGTCGACTACAAGACCGGCCGTGCACCACGCGAGATGTCCGAGTCCAAGGCGCTGTTCCAGATGAAGTTCTACGCGCTGGTCCTGCTGCGCACCCGCGGCATCGTCCCCGCGCAGTTGCGGCTGCTGTACCTGGCGTCCGGCACGGTCCTCACCTATGCCCCCGACGAGGATGAACTGCTGCGGTTCGAGCGAACGCTGTCGGCGATCTGGAAGGCCATCCTGGCGGCCGGTGTCACCGGCGATTTCCGACCCAAGCCGAGCCGGCTCTGCGACTGGTGTGATCATAAGTCCCGGTGCCCCTCGTTCGGTGGAACGTCGCCTCCCTACCCGGGATGGCCGGAGGGGGCCGCCGAAGACGCACCGGGTTTCGAGGAGATTGTCGAATGAGTTCCGAGTCCTATTACGTACCACTCGGTTCGGAGGCACTGAGTGCGCCGGAAGTGGACTCGGACCAGAAGGTCACCGTCGAGCGGTTCGACAGCACGGATCTGACGATCAGCGTGTGGGCCGAGACGATGCAGCACGGAGCTCCGCCGTCCGCGTTGCTCGTGCGGGCGCTCGAGCGCTGCGCCCCACGCGACGACGTGCGTCTCACCCGGGTCGTGGTCGAGATCCTCGGTCCCATCCCGATCGCCGAACTCGAGGTCCGGTCGTGGGTGCAGCGACCGGGACGCCGGGTGGAGCTGGTGGTCGCCGAATTGTGGACCGTCGGCGACCGGCCCCGTGCCGTGGCGCGGGGCTCTGCCTGGCGGATGGAGACCGTCGACACCAGCGACGCCGTCCACATCGTCGACCCGCCGCTCGAACCGCGGTCCACCGGCCGGGAGGGCAAGTTCAGCGAGGCCTGGGATTCGGGCTACCTGACGACCCTCGACTGGCGGTGGATCGCCGAAATGGGAGGCGAGGGCCCGGGCAAGCTGTGGGCGCGGCCGCGGCCCGCACTGGTCCTCGGCGAGACCATGACGCCGCTCGAGCGGCTGTTTTCCATCGCGGACATCGCCAACGGTGTGGGATCGAAACTCGACCCGGCACACTGGACGTTCCTCAACACGGACCTCACCGTGCACATCTTCCGGATCCCCGAGGGCGACTGGGTGGGGGTCGGCTCCGAAACCTCCATCGGACCCGATGGAGTGGGAATGTGCGCGGGCGTGCTCTACGACGAGACCGGCGCCGTCGGCCGGATCGCCCAGACCGTGCAGGTCCGCGCCCGCCCCTGAGCGGAGCGAGCGCGGAACATGTTGCGGTGGAACGAGATCAGAGTGCCCGGCAGGACCGGATGTTGGACGCGAGGATGGCCTTGGCACCGAGGTCCGCGAGTTCGTCCATGACCCCGTTGTGGCCCTTGATCGGCACCATCGCCCGGACCGCGACCCAGTTCTCGTCGGCGAGCGGCGACAGCGTCGGCGACTCCAGACCCGGGGTGATCTTCAACGCGTCGTCGAGGATCGTCTTGGGGCAGTCGTAGTCGAGCATCAGGTTCTGCTGCGCGAACACGATGCCGCGCACCCGCTCCACCAGCTGGTTGCGCGCGGAATCGTCGGCGGGCGAACCGGCGCGCTCGATGAGCACACCCTCGGAGTCGCACAGGGTGTCGCCGAACGCGACCAGGTTGTGCTGGCGCAGCGTGCGGCCGGAGCCGACGACGTCGGCGATGGCGTCGGCGACGCCGAGCTGGATCGAGATCTCCACGGCGCCGTCGAGGCGAATGACCGAGGCCTCGATCCCGCGCGCGGACAGGTCGTCGCGCACCAGGTTTGGGTAGGACGTGGCGATCCGGAGCCCGGCGAGGTCCTCGACCGACCAGTCCTTGCCCGCGGGGGCGGCGTACCGGAACGAGGAGCGGCCGAAGCCGAGCGACAGCCGTTCGGAGACCGGGGCACCCGAGTCGCGGGCGAGGTCGCGGCCGGTGATGCCGAGATCGAGTTCACCGGATCCGACGTAGATCGCGATGTCCTTGGGGCGCAGGAAGAAGAACTCGACCTGGTTGGACGGGTCGAGGACGGTCAGGTCGCGGGAGTCGGTGCGACGGCGGTAGCCGGCCTCGCTGAGGATTTCGGCGGCGGACTCGGACAGCGAGCCCTTGTTGGGGACTGCGACGCGCAGCATGGCTGAGGGTTCCTTTCGGGAGCGGGTGGAGGAGTCTCGATCACCGATCACAGATGTCGGTAGACGTCCTCGAGCTTCAGGCCCTTACCCACCATCAGCACCTGCGTCCAGTACAGCAGCTGAGAGATCTCCTCGGCGAGCGCCTCGTCGCTCTCGTGTTCGGCGGCGATCCACACCTCACCCGCCTCTTCGAGGATCTTCTTTCCCTGTGCATGTACGCCGGCGTCCAAGGCGGCAACGGTGCCGGACCCCTCGGGGCGGGTAGCGGCACGCTCGGTCAGCTCGGCGAACAGGGATTCGAAGGTCTTCACGAGGACCCATTGTTTCACGCCGCCGCGGACGTCTCCGAACCGGTCACCACCCGAGTGTGCGGCGACTCTCGAACCGGCGGACCTCGCCCGAACGGGGATCGGTGAACTCGATGGCCCGCGCCAGCAACCGCAGCGGGGTCGAGAAGTCGCCGGGCTCGGATCGGTGGAAGTCCGGGTAGTAGTTGTCGCCCTCGATCGGCAGCCCCAGCGACGACATGTGCAACCGCAGTTGGTGTGTCCGGCCGGTCTTCGGCAGCAGCCGGTACCGCGCGCGTTCCTCCCGGGTCTCGATCAGGTCGACGACGGTCTCACTGTTAGGTTCGCCCGGTTCCTCCGTCGCCGTCATGATCCCGTGTTCCTTGACGATGCGGCTGCGGATGGTGCGCGGAAACGCGAGCGCGGGATCGTGCCCGGCGACGGCCTCGTATTCCTTGGTGACCTGCTGGGAGACGAACAGTTCCTGATACGGCCGGCGGTCTTCCCGCCTGATCAGGAACACCAGGACGCCGGCCGTCATCCGGTCGAGCCGGTGGGCCGGCGTGAGGTCGGGCAGGTCGAGCGCCCGCCGCAACCGCACGACCGCCGTCTCGGTGATGTGCGCGCCCCGCGGAATGGTTGCGAGGAAATGGGGTTTGTCGATCACCACGAGGTGGTCGTCGCGGTGCAGGATGTCGATCTCGAACGGAACCGGGATCTCGGGTGCGGGGTCGCGGTAGAAGTAGACGAAACGGGTCGGGGCATAACGGGTCCCGCGGTCGACCACCCTGCCGTGTTCGTCGACGACTTCCCCGCCGTCGATCAGGGACAGCCAGTGCGCGCGCTCGTCCGGGAAGGTCTCGACCAGGAACTCGGCGACCGTCTTCGCACCGTCGCCTGCCGGCATCCGGATGCGATCGGGACCGAGGCCGTTGCGGACCGGCAGGGGCGCCCCCACCACCTCAGCCCGCCCGATTCTCGGTGCAGCCGGCGCAGACGAGCACGAGGTCGCGACCCCGGTCGTCCGGCAGATTCTCGTACCGCGACGTCGGACCACCGCACTTGCTGCAGCGCCCCAGAGTCTTGGCCTGATCGCTGAACTCGATGTTCATCCGCTTGTCGAAGACGTACAGCGACCCCTCCCACAGGCCCGTGTCGCCGAACGCCTCGCCGTAGCGGACGATGCCGCCGTCCAGTTGGTAGACCTCACCGAACCCGCGCGAGCGCATCAGCGAGGACAGGACCTCACACCGCACTCCCCCGGTGCAGTAGGTGACGACGGCCTTGTCCTTCAGATGGTCGTACCTGCCGCTGTCGAGTTCGTGCACGAACTCACGCGTGGTCGACACGTCGGGGACGACGGCGTCCCGGAAGCGGCCGATCTCCGCCTCGAAGCTGTTGCGCCCGTCGAAGAAGACGACGTCGTCACCGCGACCCTCGACCAGTCGGTGCACCTGTTCGGGCGCCAGGTGGGTTCCGCCACCGACGACGCCGTCCGCGTCCACCGTCAGCTCGCCCGGCGCACCGAACGTCACGATCTCCGACCGCACCTTGACGCTCAGCCGCGGGAAGTCGTCACCGAGCCCGTCGGACCACTTCATGTCGGCGTCCTTGAAGGGCGCGTAGCTGCGCGTCCCCTTCACGTACCGCTTGACATCGCGGATGTCGCCGCCGACCGTCGCGTTGATGCCGTGCTCGGAGACGAGGATCCGGCCGGTGAGGTTGTTCGCCTCGGCGAGTGTGTACTGCCACAGCCGTATCGCCTCCGGGTCGGCGAGCGGAGCGAACACGTAGAACAGCACGATTTTCGGAACAGCCACGGGAAACCAGACTACCTAGAGACGGACACCACTCCGCTGCGCCCACACATCGGCCAGGTCGGAACCGGTGAGGCCCTCAAGACTGTCCCGGAACACCCGCCCCGGGCCGTCGGCCACCGCGATCTCGCACGGGACGATCAGGACGACGCACCCTGCGGCCTGCGCGGACGCCGCACCGGTGGGCGAGTCCTCGATGGCGAGGCACTGGGACGGATCCAGTCCCAGCAGTTCCGCGCCCCGCAGGTACGGGTCGGGATGCGGTTTGCCTGCCGGCACCTCGTCGCCGCACACCGAGTGGTCGAAGTGGTGCCTGCCGAGCGTCTCGAGTGCCCGCTCGGTGAGCCGGCGCTCGGTGTTGGTCACCAGCGCCGACCTCAGGCCGTGCGCCCGGACGGTCTGCAGTGCGTCGTGGGCGCCCGGCCGCCACGGGATCCCGTCGCCGAACAATTCCTCGACGCGGGTGAACATCCATTCCTTGGCCTCGGCGAGCGCCGCCGGAGCCCGGTCGAGCCCGAGGGCATCGAAGATGACGCCGAGAGCGTTGGCGCTGGACGCACCGATCGTCTTCAGCCGCGTCTCCTCGGTCATCGGACCACCGAGGTGCAGCGACAACTCGCGGACCGCGACGTCCCACATCTTCTCGGAATCGAGCAGCGTTCCGTCCATGTCCCACAGAACTCCTGCGAGACCGTCGAATGCATCAGACATTGAAGTACTTCGCTTCGGGGTGGTGCAGCACGAACGCATCCGTGGACTGCTCGGGATGCAACTGCAGTTCCTCCGACAACTTCACACCGATCCGTTCGGGTTCGAGGAGGGCAACCATCTTCGCGCGGTCCTCCAGGTTGGGGCAGGCGCCATACCCGAAGGAGTATCGGGCGCCGCGGTAGGCGAGGTCGAAGAATCCGGACACCTCGGACGGGTCCTGCTCGGCCACGTTGTGACCGCCGGGCAGCACGAGTTCCTCGCGGACCCGTTGATGCCAGTACTCGGCCAGCGATTCCGTCAGTTGCACGCCGATGCCGTGCACCTCGAGGTAGTCGCGGTACGCGTTGGCGGCGAACAACTCGTTCGCGAAATCCGCGATCGGCTGCCCCATGGTGACGAGCTGCATCGGGAACACGTCGACCTGACCGGTCTCCTTCGCCTCGGTGCGGGACCGGACGAAGTCGGCGACGCACAGGAAGCGGTCGCGGTGCTGGCGCGGGAACGTGAACCGGAAGCGCTCCTCCGCGTCGGGTGTCGGGTCGGTGAGCACGACCACGTCGTCGCCCTCGGACACCGCGGGGAAGTAGCCATACACGACAGCGGCGTGCGCGAGGATTCCCTCGGTGCTCAGCCGGTCGAGCCAGTACCGCAGGCGGGGGCGGCCTTCCGTCTCCACCAGTTCCTCGTAGGTGGGACCGTCACCGGAACGCTGCCCGCGCAGACCCCACTGCCCGAGGAACAGGGCACGCTCGTCCAGCAGCCCCGAGTAATCCGACAGCGAGACGCCCTTGACGATCCGGTTGCCCCAGAACGGCGGGCTCGGGACCACGATGTCGGTGGCCACGTCGGATCGCTCGGGCACCTCGATCGGGGTCTCGGCGGCCTTGCGCTTCTCCGCGATCCGCTTGGACCGCTCGTGCCGTGCCTTGCGTTCGGCCGCCTTCTCGCGGGCCGCGATCGCTTCCGGGCTGTCCGGGTCGGGTCCGCCGCCACGCTTGACGGCCATGATCTCGTCCATCCGGTGCAGGCCCTCGAACGCGTCGCGCGCGTAGCTGACGTCGCCCTCGTACACCTCGGCCAGATCGTTCTCCACGTACGAACGGGTCAGCGCGGCACCGCCGAGGAGGACGGGGAACTTCTCCGCGACACCCTTGGCGTTGAGTTCCTTCAGATTGTCCTTCATCACCACGGTCGACTTCACGAGCAGACCGGACATCCCGATGACGTCGGCCCTCTGTTCGATCGCCGCGTCGAGGATCGTCGCGATCGGCTGCTTGATGCCAAGGTTCACCACGTCGTACCCGTTGTTGCTCAGGATGATGTCGACGAGGTTCTTGCCGATGTCGTGGACGTCGCCCTTCACGGTGGCGATGACGATGCGGCCCTTGCCGTCCTCGTCGGTGGCCTCCATGTGCGGTTCGAGGTGCGCCACGGCCGCCTTCATCACCTCGGCCGACTGCAGCACGAACGGCAACTGCATCTGCCCGGACCCGAAGAGTTCGCCGACGGTCTTCATGCCGGACAGCAGCGTCTCGTTGATGATCGCGAGCGGCGGCTTCTCCTCCATCGCCGCGGTGAGGTCGTCGTCGAGGCCGTTGCGTTCACCGTCGACGATGCGACGTTCCAGCCGCTCGAACAGCGGAAGCGCCGCCAGTTCCTGGGCGCGGGATTCGCGCGCCGACGCCGCGGAGACGCCCTCGAACAGTTCCATCAGTTTCTGCAGCGGGTCGTAGCCCTCGCGGCGGCGGTCGTACACCAGGTCGAGGGCCGTTTCCCGCTGTTCGTCGGGGATCCGCGCCATCGGCAGGATCTTCGACGCGTGCACGATGGCCGTGTCCAGGCCGGCCTCGGTGCACTCGTGCAGAAACACCGAGTTCAGGACCTGCCGGGCCGCCGGGTTGAGACCGAACGAGATGTTGGACACGCCGAGTGTGAAGTGCACCCGCGGATGCCGCTTCTTGAGCTCACGGATCGCCTCGATCGTTTCGATGCCGTCGCGGCGAACCTCTTCCTGACCGGTGGAGATCGGGAACGTCAACGCGTCGATGATGATGTCGGACTCGTCGAGGCCCCAGTTCGCGGTGATGTCTTCGAGCAGGCGCTCGGCGATGCGGACCTTGTGCTCCGCGGTGCGCGCCTGGCCCTCCTCGTCGATGGTCAGCGCGACGACGGCGGCGCCGTGCTCCGTGACGAGCCGCATGATCTTCTGGAACCGCGAGTCCGGTCCGTCGCCGTCCTCGTAGTTGACGGAGTTCACGGCGCAGCGTCCGCCGAGGTGCTCGAGGCCGGCCTGCAGGACCGCAGGCTCGGTGGAGTCGAGCATGATCGGCAGCGTCGACGACGTCGCGAACCGGCTTGCGAGGGCGGCCATGTCGACGGCACCGTCGCGTCCGACGTAGTCGACGTTGAGGTCGAGCATGTGGGCGCCGTCGCGGGTCTGGTCCTTCGCGATGTCGAGGCACTTCTGGTAGTCCTCGGCGATCATCGCCTCACGAAATGCCTTGGAGCCGTTGGTGTTCGTGCGTTCACCGATCATCAGGATGCTGGCGTCCTGCTGGAACGGCACCGCCGTGTACAGCGAGGACGTCCCCGACTCGTGCACCGGGTTCCGCTCGGCCTTCTCCACCAGGCGGACCGCTTCGGCCACCTGCCGGATGTGCTCCGGGGTGGTGCCGCAGCAGCCGCCGACCAGACCGAGACCGAACTCGGTGACGAAGCCGCTGAGCGCCTCGGCGAGCTCCTCCGCGGTGAGCGGGTACTCGGCACCGTTCGGGCCGAGCTGCGGCAGTCCGGCGTTGGGCATCACCGACACCGGGAGGGAGCTGTACTTGGACAGGTGGCGGAGATGTTCGCTCATCTCGGCGGGTCCGGTCGCGCAGTTGAGGCCGATCATGTCGATACCGAGCGGCTCGAGCGCGGTCAGCGCGGCACCGATCTCGCTGCCGAGGAGCATCGTGCCGGTGGTCTCGACCGTGACGTGGGTGATGATCGGCAGCCGCGCCCCCAGCGCCTCCATCGCCCGCTGACTGCCGAGGATGGCGGCCTTCACCTGCAGCAGGTCCTGGCAGGTCTCGACGAGGATCGCGTCGGCTCCCCCGTCGATCATGCCCATCGCGGCTTCCGCGTAGGCGTCGCGGAGGATCGCGAACGGCGCGTGGCCCAGCGTCGGCAGCTTGGTTCCGGGTCCCATCGAACCCAGGACGAAGCGGCCCATGCCGTCGCGTCCGGGCCCCATCTCGTCGGCCACGTCACGCGCCAGCCGGGTGCCCTTCTCGGCCAGTTCCCGGATACGGTCCGAAATGTCGTAATCGGCGAGGTTGGGTAGGTTGCACCCGAACGTGTTGGTCTCGACGGCGTCGGCCCCGGCCTCGAAGTACGCGCGGTGGATGTCTTTCAGCACGTCAGGGCGGGTGTCGTTGAGGATTTCGTTGCAGCCTTCGAGCCCGAGGAAGTCGTCGAGCGTGAGGTCCGCGGCCTGCAACATGGTGCCCATGGCTCCGTCGCCGATGACAACGCGCTGGTTCAACGCATCGAGCAGGGCAGAGTGAAATGGCGCAGACATGCCGTCCAGACTAGTGGGCGCGCGAACCAATGCTGGCCGTAGGCTGGGTGGGTGAGTTCCAGTGAGTTCCCCGTCACGCCCGCGGGCCGCGACGACGACACCCCCGACACCGAGGACGCCGGTGCGATTGACAGTGGCGTGCCCGTACTTCGTGACCCTGTCCTCGTCGCCGCCTTCGAGGGCTGGAACGACGCCGGCGACGCCGCGAGCGGAGCCGTCGAGCACCTCGAGTTGACCTGGGACGCCCAGCCGCTCGCCGAGCTGGACTCCGAGGAATACTACGACTACCAGGTCAATCGACCCACGGTGCGGCAGGTCGACGGTGTAACCCGGGAGATCGTGTGGCCCGCCACCCGGCTGTCGGTGTGCTCGCCTCCCGGCAGCGACCGCGACGTAGTTCTGCTGCGCGGGATCGAACCGAACATGCGCTGGCGCAGCTTCTGCGAGGACCTCCTCGAGCTGATCGATCAGCTGCAGATCAACACCGTGGTGATCCTCGGGGCACTGCTCGCGGACACCCCGCACACGCGGCCGGTCCCGGTGACGGGCAGCGCATACAGCAGCGAAGCTGCCGAGCGGTTCAAGCTCGAGCAGACCCGCTACGAGGGGCCGACCGGGATCACCGGAGTGCTGCAGGACGCGTGCGTCCGGGCCGGTGTGCCTGCCGTGTCGTTCTGGGCGGCTGTGCCCCACTACGTGTCCCAGCCGCCGAATCCCAAGGCCACGGTGGCGCTGCTGCAACGCGTCGAGGATGTCCTGGACATCGAGGTGCCCCTCGGGGAACTCCCGGCCCAGGCCGACGACTGGCAGGAAGCTGTCACCGAGATGACCGCGGACGACGAGGAGATCGGCGACTACGTCCGTTCCCTCGAGGAGCGCGGCGACGCCGAGACCGACATCTCCGAGGCCATCTCGAAGATCGACGGTGACGCGCTCGCGGCCGAGTTCGAGCGGTATCTCCGCAGGCGTGGGCCCGGCAGCTTCGGGCTGTGACGAAGAACTCATCCGAGTCGCTTCGTTCCTCGCTCCAGCGCACGGCGCTCTACGCCGGCGGTTTCCTCGGCCCGTTCGGCGGCGGCGTCGTCGCCTCGATCCTTCCCGAGATCGGTGACGACCTCGGAGTGAGTGCATCCGCCGCGGCGGGCTCGCTGACGGCGTACCTGTTGCCGTTCGCATTACTGATGCTGGTGTCGGGCACGCTGGGCGCCCGGTGGGGACAGATGCGGACCGTGCGGATCGCATACGGCGTCTACCTGCTGTCGTCGCTGGCCTGTTTCGTGGCGCCGACGCTGCCGCTCTTCCTCGGCGCCCGCGTGCTCCAGGGGTGTTCGAACTCGTTCACGACGCCGCTGCTGCTGGCGGCGCTCGCCGCCTCGACCCCGAAGAAGCATCTCGGCCGGGCACTGGGGATCTTCGGCGCCTTCCAGGCCGCGGGACAGTCGAGCGCGCCGCTCGTCGGCGGGCTCGCGGCGGAGGTCGACTGGCGGCTCGCGTTCCTCGTGATCGCCCTCGTGGCCGCGGTGCTGGGTCTGGTCGGCGTTCCCGACAGTGCTCCCGCCGAGCCGGGGGCGCCGCGCCCGCGACTGCGCGACGCCCTCACCCCGTCGGTGCTGAGAATCGGGGTGGTCGCACTCCTCGGCTGGGGCGCGCTCGGTGGGCTGAGCTTCCTGGTCGCGTTCCGCGCCGAGGACGTCTTCGGGCTGAGCCCGACCCAGCGCGGGCTTCTGCTCACCGGGTTCGGCGTGGCCGGCATCCTCACCGCACGCCTCGTCGGCGGTGTCATCGACAAGATCGGGGCGCGGGCGGCCGTGCTGATCGGCGCAGTCGGCGGGGCGATTCTCGTCGCGGCCGCCGGGACCGTGTCTCTCCTCGCAGTCGTGGCCGTGGCGTGGTTCGCGGCCGGAATCGCCGGTCAGTTCATCCTGGTCGGTGTGAACGCCGCCGTGCTCGGTTCGCCGGGCCCGAATCGGGGCGGCGCCGTGTCCGTCGTGCAGGCGCTGCGGTTCATGGGCAACGCGCTCGCGCCGATCACCCTCACTCCGGTGTATTCGGTGTCGCCCGCGGCCGGCTTCGTGCTGCCCGCCCTGCTGCTCGCCGTGCTGGCCCCGCTGCTCATGCCCCGCGACCGCGCACCCGCCTGACATGCCTTCCGGGCGGGCTGTGAGGTGTTCCTGATTCCCACGTAACGTGCGCGCAGCCGTTACGACACTCCCGGGGCGGAGCCTCGACGCATGGCCAACACACCGAGTTCGAGCAAGCTGCTGGTCGTCGGCAACGGTATGGCCGGCGCACGCACCGTCGAGGAGATCCTGAACCGTGGCGGCGGCGAGCGTTTCGAGATCACCATGATCGGCGACGAGCCCTACGGCAACTACAACCGGATCATGCTCTCGCACGTACTGTCCGGGGAGGCGGCCGTCGACGACGAGGACCTGATCCTCAACCCGATGGGCTGGTACACCGCCAACGGCGTCAAACTCCACGCCGGCGACCGCGCGGTCGCGCTCGACCGGTTCGCGAAGACCGTGACGTGCGAGAGCGGCCGCGTCGTCGACTACGACGTGCTCATCGTCGCCACGGGAAGCAACACGTTCTTCCCCAACATGGACGGATTGCGGGAGCACGACGGGCGCCTGGCCCGCGGGGTGTTCGGATTCCGGAACATCGCCGACACCAACGGCATGCTGCAGATGGCGCAGGCCCGCGACGACGTGTCCGCCGTGGTGATCGGGGGCGGTCTGCTCGGCCTGGAGGCCGCGTACGGGCTGCGCACACAGGGCCTCACCGTCAACGTCGTGCACTCCCCCGGGCACCTGATGAACCAGCAGCTCGACGAACGCGGCGGCAGCGTCCTGCGCGCCGAGATCGAGAAACTCGGCGTCGGCGTCCACACCTCGATGCGGACCACCGCCGTGCTGCGCGACGACGCGGGCCTGGTGACCGGCGTGTCGTTCGTCGACGGCTCCACCCTGGACGCCGACATGGTCGTCGTCACCGCCGGAATCCGGCCCAACACCGAACTCGCGCGAGCCGCCGGGCTGGTAGTCGAACGCGGCGTCGTGGTGGACGACCAGATGCGCTGCGAGGACGAGGGTTCCGTGTACGCCGTCGGCGAGTGCGCACAGCACCGTGGGGAGACCTACGGCCTCGTCGCCCCGGTGTGGGAGCAGTCGGTCATCCTGGCCGAAGTCCTCACCGGCTCCAATCCCGAAGCGGCGTACGTCGGTTCACGCACCACCACCCAACTGAAGGTCGCCGGTGTCGACGTGGCCGCGATGGGCGTCAAGGGACCAGAGACGGCGGACGACGAGTTCGTCCAGTACTACGAACCGCGCAGCGGCACGTACAAGAGCCTCGTCGTCCGCGACGGCAAGCTGATCGGCGCCACCCTGATGGGCGACATCAGCAAGGCGGGTTTCCTCACGCAGGCGTTCGACGGCAAGGTGCCGTTGCCCGAGGAGCGGATCAGCATGCTCTTCGACGTCGGAGCCCCGAGCGCCGCGACGAGTGTCGCCGACCTCCCCGACGACCTGCAGGTGTGCAACTGCAACGGCGTGAGCAAGGGCGATCTGGTCGCCTGCGTCCATACCGGCGCCAAGACGCTCACCGACGTCTGCGCCCAGACGCGGGCAGGCAAGGGCTGCGGCTCGTGCAAGGGACTCGTCGCCGACATCGTGGCCTGCGCCGCGGGCGGCGAACTCGAGGCCGACCCCTCCGCCGACTGGTACGTGCCCTGCATCCCGATGACGAAGCCCGAACTCGTCGCGACCATCCGGGAACGCGATCTCCGCGCCGTGTCCCAGGTGTTCGCCGCACTCGCGACGGACGCGAAGGAGGACGCGTCCGCGAAGATGCCCCTGGCCTCCTTGCTTCGCACCATCTGGGGTCCCGACTGGGTGGACGAGCGCGGCGCGCTGTTCATCAACGACCGCGTGCACGCCAACATCCAGCGCGACGGCACGTTCTCGGTGGTCCCGCAGATGAAGGGCGGCGTCACCACGCCGGAGCAACTCCGCAAGATCGCCGACGTGGCCGACAAATACGGCGTGCCGCTCGTGAAGGTCACCGGCGGGCAGCGCATCGACCTGCTCGGCATCAAGAAGGAGGATCTCCCCAAGGTGTGGGGTGACCTCGACATGCCGTCCGGGTTCGCCTACGGCAAGAGCATGCGCACGGTGAAGACGTGCGTCGGAACCGATTTCTGCCGCTACGGTCTCGGCGATTCGACGAGCCTCGGCATCGCGCTCGAGGAACGGTTCCAGGGCCTGGAGACGCCCGCGAAGCTGAAACTCGCGGTCGCCGGATGCCCACGCAACTGTTCGGAGGCCCTGTGCAAGGACTTCGGTGTGGTCGCGGTCGGCGACGGCCGATGGGAAATCTACGTCGGCGGCGCCGCCGGAGCGCACATCCGCAAGGGTGATCTGCTCGCCACGGTCGAATCGCCGGACGCCGTAGTGGAACTCGGCGGACGGTTCATTCAGTATTACCGCGAGAACGCGAAATGGCTCGAACGCACGTACGACTTCGTGCCGCGGGTAGGACTCGAACATCTTCAGGCGCTACTGGTCCGAGACGAGGAGGACATCGTGACCGGATTGGACGAGCGGATCCAGACGGCGGTGGACGGCTACCGGGATCCCTGGAAGGAGCGAAGCGCGCCGAAATCGCCCGCCCAGTTCGCTCCGTCGCTCCCGCTGCTGCCGCTTCCCCAGGTGCCGGTCCGATGACCGCCCTGATCGAAGGACCCTCCGAGATCGCGGTGGGTCCGGTCAGCGACCTGACGCCGGGCGAAGGCCGGACGTACGTCGTGCAGAACCGTCAGGTGGCCGTATTCCTGTTGTCGGACGGCACCGTTCGGGCGATGGATGCGGTGTGCCCGCACAAGGGTGGTCCCCTCGCCGACGGACAGATCGACGCCACCGGCGTGATGTGCCCGCTCCACCAGTACGCGTTCGCCTTCGACACGGGCGCCTGCGCATCCGAGGGTGTGGGCTCGGTCCGCACCTACGCCGCATCGGTTCGCGAAGGGTCGGTCGTCGTGCACGTGTGAGTGGCCACTCACCAGCGCTCGGCCCTGATACGGCGTGCCTTTCGGGAAAGTCTCGGCACCGCTGTCATCATGAGGTCAATGCTGCAGCTGAAGGGGCACGTCGCATGGACAGATCGCTGGTCGAGTGAATACCGTCACGAGTCCGGAACGACGGCGCCGATCCGGTAGCCGTCCTCCGGTCGGTGGCCCGCCCGCCGAGACCGTGTTCCGCGCGGACATCGAGGGTCTACGGGCCGTCGCGGTGCTGGCCGTGGTCCTCTTTCACGCGGGCGTCCCCGGAATCGGCGGAGGGTTCGCCGGCGTCGACATCTTCTTCGTCGTCTCGGGGTTTCTCATCACCGGGCTGCTGTGGCGAAGCGTCGCGACCACCGGCCGCGTCCGGCTGGCCGAGTTCTACGGTGCGCGGGCACGCCGGCTGCTGCCCGCCGGGTGCATCGTGCTGGTGGCCACTGCGATCGGCGCGGCCCTGCTCCTGCCCCCTCTGCAGGCCCGCGCGGTCCTGGGTGACGGGATCGCCAGTGCGCTCTACGTCGGCAACTACCGGTTCGCCCTGCACGGCACCGACTATCTGGCCGCCGACACGCCCCCGTCACCGTTCCAGCACTACTGGTCGCTCGGCGTGGAAGAGCAGTTCTACCTGCTGTGGCCGGCGCTGATCATCGGGGTCGCCTGGCTCGTCCGGCGCAGGACACGGCGCGACGACGCGGACGAAGCACCGTCGACGACCCCGTATTTGATCGTGCTCGCCGTGGTCGCGGCAGTGTCGTTCGCGGTCTCGCTCGACTGGACCCGCACACTGCCGCCGTGGGCGTTCTTCTCGTTGCCCGCACGCGCCTGGGAACTGGCCGCAGGCGGGTTGGTCGCCCTGTCCGTTCAGCACTGGCAGCGGTTGCCGTCGGTGGTCGCCGCCTCGGCCGGATGGTTGGGTTTCGCACTGATCGTCGTCGCCTGTTTTCGACTCGGTGAGACGACGCCCTACCCCGGTACCGCGGCGCTGCTGCCGGTCGCCGGCACGGTGCTGGTGATCGGGGCGGGGTGTGCCGCACCCCGGCTGGGGGTCGGGCGGAGCCTGTCGCTGCCGCCGATGCGGGCGGTCGGGCGAGTGTCCTATTCCTGGTACCTGTGGCACTGGCCGGTGCTGCTGCTCGCGCCGATCGTGCTCGGCCGCTCGCTCGACCTGACCGATCGTCTGGCGATGGTCATGGTGTCCGCGGGTCTGGCCGGACTGACACTGGTCCTGGTCGAGAACCCTGTCCGCTTCGCTGCTCCGTTACGCCACTCGTCCTCGCGCAGCCTCGTGCTCGGCGGCGCCGTCACCGCCATCGCTGTCTGTGCGGCACAGGTGTTGCTGGTGGCGCGGCCGGTTCCGGTCGGACACGGAGCCGCGGCCGCGGCCCTCACCGTCTCTGCGCCAGCCGAATCGGCGCCTACCGCAGTCGATCCGCGCGACGCGGCGGTGCACGACATGACCGCGCAGGTACAGACGGTGGTCGCGAAATCGGCAGGGCTGCAAGCAGTCCCGTCGAATCTGTCCCCACCGCTCGCCGACGCGCCTGCCGACAAGCCGGAGGTGTTCGTCAACGGCTGTGTGCGGTCGTGGCTCGAGGTGGGGCAGGACGAGTGCGCGTCGGGGGACGTGGCGTCTCCGACAACGATGGCGCTGGTCGGCGATTCGCACGCCGCGATGTGGGCCCCGGCATTCGAATCGGCCGCCGAGCAGAATCATTGGCGGCTCGAGACGATGGGCAAGGTCACGTGCCCGCTTCTCGACCTCCCGCTCACCAGCCCCTACCTCGGTCGGGAATACACCGAGTGCGAGCAGTGGCGCGGCGAGATCGTCGACCGACTGCGGGCCGAGCGGCCCCGGTTGGTCGTGCTGAGCATGTCCCGTCGGTATGGCGCCGACTTCGGTTTCACCGTGTACGGCCAAGAGTGGCTCGACAGCCTGACCCGGCTGGTTACGGAACTCCGCGCCACGGGCGCGGCCGTCCTCGTCCTCGGACCGATCCCGGATCCGCACTCGACCGTGCCTACGTGCCTGTCCGCCCACCTGGACGACGCGACCGCCTGCTCGCCGCCACGGCCGGTCGCGGTGAACGACGCCGGCGTCGCAGCCGAGGCGATGGCCACCGCCGCAGGCGGCGGGCGATACGCCGACCTCACCTCCCTGTTCTGCACCACCGAGCGCTGCCCCGTCATCGTCGGCAACGACCTCGTGTACCGCGACGACAACCACCTGACCCTCGAACACGCTCAGGCACTCTCACCCGTCGTCGCCGCTCTGGCCGAGCGCGCACTCGCACCGGGCTGAGCGGTAGCGGCGGTTCCTGCAAATCACATCCGGTCCGGTGTCACATTCGGCCGGTGGCCGGTGTCTCATGCCGAGAGCACACAACCGGAAGGTGCTGAACTTCAGCTTCAGCGTCGGCCGCCAGGCCCAGAAGTGGGATCAGTGTGACGAGAACCTGAAGTCGTTCGCCCACATGGCGGTGGCCGGCCTGGTCGGCTGCAGCTTCTGCCTGGACTTCGGCTACTTCCGAGCCCACAACGAGGGGCTCGATCTGACCAAGGCACGCGAGGTGCCCCGCTGGCGGCAGTCGGACGTGTTCACGCCGCAGGAGCGGGGCGTGCTCGAGTACGCCGAAGCGATGACCCAGACTCCACCGACCGTCACCGACGAACTGTCGGCCGGGCTGCTCGAGGCGCTCGGCCCAGCCGCGCTGGTGGAACTGACCGCGTTCATCGCGGTGGCGAACCTCATGACCCGCACCAATACCGCGTTCGGCATCGAATCGCAGGGCTTCGCGGCGTCGTGTGGCCTGAAGCCACTCGCCCTACCCACGACGACATGACGGCCGCCGGGCCTGAGACCCGATCGACATCGAAGGGTCAGCCGACGTCGTACGACAGAACGAAGTCGTAGCCGTTGTCGCCGGGTCCGGCGATGGACAGGTCCGCGCTGCCGCATAGGTCGATCAGACCACCGGTCCCCATACCCGGCACCACCTCTATCCGTGCCGACACGGAACCCTGGTCCTGGCTGCCGATGTGCTGGAACACGCACGTCCCGTCGTGCCCGCCGATCGAGCCCTCGAAGCGCTCGAGGCCGAGCACCGGCGCGGCATCGGTCTTGTATGCGATCAAATAGACCACTGTGCTCGTTCCCTCGATGTCCCCGGAGTACGAGTACGCGACGGTCGCTCGGGTGGCACCGCGTGCGGGGTAGTAGGTGTCACCGGCAGTCGTGCCTTCGCCGTCGATGTCGACGATCACCGATTCCGACCACGACGCGATGGAGAACTTGCCTCGTGCACTGTGTGAGTAGCTCATGACACGAGACTCTAGGTACGCGACAGCGTGAGGTTCTTGAACATTCACGACACTAGGATGAGGCCGTGCCGAGTGTGCCAGGACATCCCGAGGCGATCGTCCGCCCGACCGCCGACGCGCGCGGGTTCGAGGTCGAACGGGTAGCTCCCCGAGAGGCTTTGGCCGAGTTCGTCGACTACCACTGGCTCGTGAGGTGGTCGGTACCGAAGCCCCATCGACAGCAGGTGGTGCCCCAGCCCCGCGTTCATATCGCGGCCGAGGACGGACAGTTGCTGGTGCACGGGATCTCCCGGTCGCCGTTCTACCGAACGCTGACCGGGAACGGCCACGTACTGGGAGCCGCCTTCCACGCTGGAGGGTTCCGGCCCCTGCTGAAGGGTAGCGTCGGCGCGATTTCGGGAACCGTCCTGCCTGGACGTCATCTGCTCGCCGGTGACGATCGCCCGGTCGCGGAGCGGATCCTCGCCGGCACGGACAGCGCGGAGATGATCGACGCCTTCGAGCGATACCTTCTCCGCACCGACCCCGTTCCAGATCCCACGGGACGGGAGATCACAGCCCTGGTGGGCGACGCCCAGTGCAACCGCGACATCGTCCGGGCGGACGAGCTCGCCGCACATGCCGGCTGTAGCCTGCGCACCCTGCAACGGCTGTTCACCGAGTACGTCGGCATCGGCCCGAAGTGGGTGATCCAGCGATTCCGCATCCTCGACGCCGCCGGCGCCGCCCACTCGGGCGAGAGGATCGACTGGTCTGCGCTCGCCTACGAACTGGGGTTCAGCGACCAGGCTCACCTGACCCGCGTCTTCACTCACGTGGTCGGGACACCACCGGCTACCTATCAGCGCACGCATGGCCTGCTGTAGCGCGGCCGTTCAATTCCCGAAGCCGAGCCCCCGCTTCGCGAGTTCCTCCTCGAGGATTCGGATCGCCTTCGGTCCGACGCCGTGGATCTTCGACAGCTCCTTGGCGGTGACCGTCGTCAGTTGGTCGAAACGCGTATAGCCGTGGGATGCGAGCTCACGGCGGGAGACCTTCCCCATGCTCGCCGGAAACTCCGTCGGGCCTGTGGTGTCGGAAGACGACATGTCCGTCCTTTCCTACCCGTTGTGATCGGCGTGCAGGTGGGCACGCTCCCCGTCGTGGTCGAAGATCGTGAGGATCTCCACGGGACCGTCGTGGGCGCCGATCGAGTGCGGAACCATGGTCGAGAACTCCGCTGCGGCACCCGCTTCGACAAGTATGGTTCGCTCACCGAGTTGCAGGCGGGCTGTCCCCGACAGCACCGTGAACCACTCGTGGCCGGGGTGCACACTCACGTGCTCCGGGCCCGCGGGCCGATCGGTGGTGATGCGCATCTTCGCCACGGTCGCGCCATGGAGTGCGCGTTCGCGGGACAGGAGCCAGATCGTCAGGCCTCGCGTGTGTTCGGGCTGCGGGCGGATCACCACATCCTCGTCCTCGACGGACTCGACGAGCTGATCGAGCGTGGTGCCGAGGGCGCGCGCGATCGGGACCAGTTGGTCCAGGGCGATCCTGCGGTGGCCGGTTTCGATGCGGCTCAGGGTGGAAGGACTGAGAAAGCAGCGCGCAGCGAGCACATCCAGGGACCAGCCGCGGGCCACCCGAAGGCCCCGGATGCGTTGACGGATCACGCTGTCCAACCCGAGTTCTTGCGTCATAGGCAAGAGTATATGCGCAAAGCGCAGGATGCACTTAGCCTGGAGCCATGACACAGCATTCTCATCACCACGCACGCCACCACGGCGGGCACACCGAGGACCACGGGGCAGCGCTGGCAGATCTACTGGACCTGGACGCCGAGGTCTTCGGCTCCTACCTGGACCCGGTGGCGGAGTGGGCCGGCCAACGCACCCGGGAGACCCCGCGCCGGGTCGTCGACGTGGGGGCGGGAACGGGCGTAGGCAGCCTGACGATGGCTCGACGATTCCTCTCGGCCCAGGTGATCGCGATCGACAGGTCGGAGGCGATGCTCGAGCGCGTCCACACGGCCGCGCACCGGCAGGGCCTGGCCGGCCGATTGAGGGTCGTGCACGCCGATCTGGATGTCGCCTGGCCCGCAGTCGACGCGGCGGACGTCGTGTGGGCGGCCTCCTCGTTGCACGAGGTCGCCGATCCCGACCGGGTGCTCCGCGATATGTACGGCGCGCTGAACACCGACGGCGTGCTGGTGGTGGTCGAGATGGACGCGCTGCCGCGCCTCCTGCCGGACGACCTCGGCCTGGGCCGCCCGGGCCTGGAGTCGCGCTGCCACGAGGCCTTGGCGCGGTTGGACTGGAACTCGCATCCGAACTGGCGGGCACACGTGGAGCGTGCCGGTTTCGCGGATGTCGAGGAGCGCAGTTTCACCAGCGAGGCAACCCCGGCACCGCCGAGCACCGGACGCTACGCACAGACCTACCTGCGCCGCATTCGCTCCGCGCTCGACGGGCAACTTGCCGCCGACGACCGCGACACCCTCGATCGACTTCTCTCGGAAGGCAACCCCGACAATGTCCTGCACCGCGGGGACCTGACGGTCCGTGGCAGCCGGACCGTCTGGATTGCCCGGCGTCCCTGAATCCGCCGGATGGAGTCGAACTCCCCGACGCCGTCCTCGCCTTTGGGAACTGGTTCACGTGGAGGTGGCGAGTTGTGGCGGGATCCGACTACTCGGTGGGATTCGGGACGAACCAAGACTATTCGGTCTATTCTGCGGTTCCGTCTCGGACCGATTAGTTAGACTGGTGAAGTGCCGAATCAGGAGAACGCCGAATTCGCAGGTAGCGAGCCGAAGGTGCCGTTTCCCAAGCCGGAACGCGACATCGATCTCTACCGCCGGGCGATCGCCACTCTCCAGGCCGCACTCCCCCACGGCTGGACTTTGACGTCCGGAAAGTCCCGCTCCCTCGCCGACGCACCGGAACGATTGCTGGTCGGCGCACCCAACGGCGAGGTGGCGTCCTTCTCCGTCATCCCCGCCCGAGGGGTGCTCGCGGGCGACGCCGCCCGGTTCGCCGACGGACTGTCCGGATCAGATCACGGATTCGTCTGCGCCCGTTACCTTTCCGAGCCGGTTCGTCGTCAACTCGACGCCAGGGGTTTCTCCTACGCCGATGCGACGGGCAACACCTCCCTCGCCGCGGACCGACCTGCGATCTGGGTGCGCGACCGAGGCGCGGATGCCGACCCGTGGCGGGGCCCCGGCCGTCCGGCCGCCCAGCTGACCGGCGATCCCGCCGCCCGGGTCGTGCGTGCCCTCGCCGATCATTCGGGCCAGCTGACGGTCCCCGAACTCGTCCGGCTGTCCGGCGCGTCCACCGGCGCGACCTATCGGGTGGTCGAAACCCTGGAGGAACGCGATCTGCTCGAACGACTCCCCCGCGGTCCCATCACCAGCGTCCGATGGCAGCAGATGCTGCGCGCCTGGAGCAGCGACTTCAGTTTCAAGGACTGCCCCACCGTCGGCTATTTCGCACACGAGGGTGTGCAGTCGTTCGTCGCGAAACTCGGGAAGGTCTCCGGTCACCTCTATGCGGTGACCGGGTCGGTTGCCGCAGCGGCGTTCGCCGAATACGCGCCGGCGCATCAGGTCCAGATCTACGCCGACCACGGCGAGGCGCTGGCCGGCGCACTCGAGCTACGCCCAGTCGATCAGGGCGCCAACGTCCTCGTCGCCACGCCCCGATCGGCTGCGGTCTTCGAGCGCACCCTCTTCCGCGACAACGTCCGCCTGGTCGCCCCCGCGCAGGCCTTCGCGGACCTTCTCGCCGGCACCGGTCGTCATCCGCAGGAGGCAGAGCACCTCCTCGACTGGATGACCGCGAACGTGCCCGAGTGGAGAACAGCCCTCGGCGCACCGACGGTTACCTGACCGACCGCTCGCCGCGGGCGGAAATGCCCGAATGTGCGCAACACGACCACGCCACGCCGCGCGTGATGGCGCGCACAACGGCACTCGGGTAGCAGGATGTACATCTTGCGGCCTCACCGAGGAGTCGGAACAGGCCTGACGGAAGTCGCAATCCGTTCGCAAAACGAATAGGGGTACTTGCATGTCCATGGGAGTCGGGCTCAGGATCGGCAGTGTCGTGTCCACCGCGGTGGTGGCGTCGAACGATCCAGGATCCCCGGATCCGGTGGTCATCGTCCGGGACACCGTCCTGCACATGTGCCCGGACGGCACGGCAATTCTCGGCGGATCGGCGCCGCACACGATCGGCGACACCCACACCGTGTCGGGGTTCCTTCCCCGCGTCGGCGATCCGGCCGGTGTCGCGGTAGGCGACGGATCGCGTTACCGCGCCGAAGACCTGGTCGCGGGCGCGATGCGATGCCTGCTCCGGGAGTGCGAACCTCTCCCCGACCACGGCGGCCGGACGGGCGGCGCCCCCGACATCATGGCCGCCTACCCCACCCGCTGGGATTCGGCCGCCGTCGCGGCGCTGCGTGACGCCCTGGACTACGCCGACATGTCCTACCTGTCCCTCGTCTCGGACGCCGAAGCCGCCGCAGCCTGGTTCGAATCCGAGATCGCGGAGCGTCCGGGGCAGTTGGTCGGCATCTATCACGTCGACGACACCGGCGCGACCGTCGCGCTGATTCGCTCGGGTGTCGAGGCAGGCAAGGCGTTCCGCTTCTCCGCGGGGGGCTCCCCCACCGCTCAGATCGCCACCGCGCTCGGTGCGTTCGGCTGGCTGCCCAGCAATCTCGATGCCGTGGTCGTCACGGGCGACGGCCTGATCGCGAGGGACTCCGCGGCCATCCACGGATTCGCGACCACGATCGGTGAGAAGTTCGGTGTGCGATGTGTCGTCGGCCCGGGTCCCGAGCAGACCGCAGCGCTCGGTGCCGCCATCCGCGCCGCCGGATTCAACCCGACCACCCACAGGGTCACCCCGATCGGCCTACCGCCGTCGTACGACGTCACCGAAGTGATCGACGCCGTCGTCGGCGAGCCGGTGCCCTCGACAACCCCGAGCCGGCCGGCCACGCGCACGCGCAACCCCGCGTCGGCCGCGGCGGTGGGTGCCTCCCCCGCGCGGCTGGGCGGAACAGCCGTCGCGACGCCGCCGGAACCTCGCGCAGTCGCGCAGACCGGGGACGAATCCACCGCCGACTCGACATCCCGGGCGTCCTGGCTCGTCGCCGCGGCCGTCGGGCTGGCTCTCGTGCTGGTGGCGATCGTCTTCGTGCTGTTCGTCCTCTGAATGCCTGCCTCCCTTCATCGGTGCAGCGGTGGGGTGAGGCGGGCGAATCGGGACTGTGAAACATCGGTGTCGCAGGGTGGTTCGAGGTGAGCCCGCTCCCCCGATTCGGACAATTACGGTGTTCCGTCAGGGCCCGATTCATAATCGACGTTGATGGCGCAGGTCGGCACGGCGTTCGCTCGACGGCTGCACGACCGCATAACCTGTCACGGTGAGTGAATCAGGCAGCGATCCAGGCCGGTCCCCGTCGGGGCTGCGTGCAGCGCGCCCGGCGGTCGCTCCCCCACTCCGGGACGACCGGTTGAAACTGTTCGCCTTCACCACGGCGGAGAAGCGCGCGGAGTACCTGTGGGTGCTGCGGGCCTTCGACCACGCCCGCGCCAACTACGTCGTCCTGCTCCACGCCGGCGACGTCGCCCGCATTCTGGACGGCCTCGCCGGAGACGATCCGGCCGGACAACTCGGCGCCGGAGACATCACTCCCCTGCTCGAACAACTGCACGTCTGGGAAGTGCTCGAACGCAGCTACGACGGAACACGCGCCGCGACGCTGGCCGAATACCGGAACCGGCACTTCGTCTACCAATTCAGCCAGGCCGGCTACCAGGTGTTCCGAGCCGTCGAGGACGCACTCGCGGCCCGGCTCGACGACGCGTCGCTGTCCCGGCTGGCGCTGCCCGACCTCCTCGCCGACATGAACGACCTCGCCGCGGCCAACCGCGCGGCCGACGACGACCTGGTGTACCGGAAACTCAATCGTCTCGATGCGACGCTGTCGGACATGGCCGGCCGCGCCGCCCAGTTCTATCTGACCCTGGGCGATCTCGTCCGCACCACGGAGATCACGCCGGAGACGTTCATGTCCCACAAGGACGCTCTCCTCACACACATGCGCGAGTTCAGCTCCGACCTCTCGCGCTACGCGCCGAAACTCGCGGCGGCGATCGCGCTCGTGGAGGACACCGGCGTCGAGACGATGGTGGCGCGGGCCGCCACCAGCGACGAGCGGGTGTTCCTCGGCGTCGAAGAGCGCGAAGCCGATTGGCGCGCACGGTGGGCGGGATTGACGCATTGGTTCGTCGGGAGCGAGGCCGGTCTCAGCGAGTCGGAACGCCTGCGCGAGGGCACGATGAGCGCCATCGCCGCCGTCCTGTCGCTGCTGCGCCGCGTCACCGAAACCCGCAAGGGTGGCGTCAGCAGGGAGAGCCAATTGCGCCACCTCGCAGGCTGGTTCGCCGCAACTCCGACGGAGGACGCCGCACATGCGCTGTTCCAAGCCGTGTTCGACCTCGGTCGTCCGCGCCACCTGTCGATGGTGCATCCGGACGCCGACATAATTCCCGACACGCGGTCGTGGTGGGAGGCCCAGCCCGTGGAGATCTCCCGCACGCTGGCCGAGACCGGACGTCCCCCGTCCCCCGGTCTGCCGGCGCGGGTGCAGCGCAACGAGGGCAGCGTGCGCCGCCTGCGGGAGGAACAACTGACCGCACAACGACTTCGCGCCGCCGCCGCCCAGTCGCTGGCCCGGGGCGGGGTCTACGAGCGGGTCCTCGACGAGGCCGAAACCGACGTGCTGCTGAGTCTGCTCAACGCGGCACTGACGGCGCGGGTACCGGTCAGCGGCCGCGTGAAGAGCAGCACAGGATCGGAGAACGGCGTGAAGCTGACCCTCAGCCCGCACAGTGAATCGACGGTGGTGCGCACCGCCCGAGGACGTCTGCACCTCGACGGACTGCAGGTGAGCGTTCGGTGAAGGCGCGGGAGATCTCGCCGCTCGCTCTCGATTCGTATCAGCGAGCCGCCCGCGTCATCCTGTCGAATCACCTGGTGACACAGACCTATCCGGATCGCATCGCACTCCCCCTGCTCCGCCGGTGGGCAACCGAACTACGCGACGACCTGATGACGCTCTTCGGGTACCGACTCGAAGTCACGGAGACGACCGCCCGGCTGTTCACGGTGAGCGACCGACTCGACGCCGGCACGCCGGCCAAGACGGCCACCGACCGCACGTTCGACCGGTACCGCTACGCCTACCTCGCGTTGGCGCTGGCAGCGCTCGGCCGCGCCGGAAACCAGATCACCCTTTCCGAGCTCGCCGATCACGTGGCCGCCGACGCCGCACAGGTCGACGGTGTGGACCTGTCCACGGAACGCGCGTCCGACCGGGATGCGTTCGTCGACGCCGTCGGCTGGCTCGCCGCCCGCGGCGCGATCGCCCTCGCGGACGGTGACGCAGGAGGCTGGGCCGCCAATCCCGATGCGGGAGAGGCGCTCTACGACATCGACAGGTCCGTCGTCATCGCCCTCTTCCGGCCGCCGCGCGCACTGCAGCACCTCCGGTCCATCCGCGGACTGCTCGCCGGCACGGACTCGGTGACCGAGGACTACACCTCGGAGTTCGGGACGGCCCGGCCAATCGACGTGAAGGAGACGGCGCGACGGGTCCGCCGCGCTCTCGTCGAACGGCCCGTCGTCTACGCCGCCGACCTGGACGATGACGAGCTCGTGCAACTCGCACTCCCCCGCACCGCAACCGATGTCGAGTTGCTCACCGGACTGGTCGCGGAGCGGCGTGAGGAGGGCGTCGCGATGATCGACTCCTCCGGACGTCTCTCCGACATCCGGTTCCCCGGGACGGGAACGGTCGCGCAGGTCGCGCTCCTGCTCGCCGGGGAGATCGCCGATCGCGTACTGGATCCGGATGCCCCGGAGACGGCCCGGATGCCGCTGCCGCGTGGCCGGTTCGACGACCTGATCGAACAGGTCGACAGCGCCATTCCGCAGTCCGGGATCTTCGACAGCCTCGCCGGCCACGACGGATTCGAACCCGCGGACCCCGCCCCCGCGGACCGGCTGTTCCCGGTCGTCGAGGACGAGTGGATCGCCGGCACCGTCCGGACACTGACCGAACGATTCGGGCGCACGTTCGCCGCCGGGTGGCAGGCCGACCCGGACGGTCTGGGACGCGCGGCGCTGACGCTACTCGAGCGGCTACGCCTCACCGCGGCAGTACCGGGCGGCGTGCTCGCACTCCCGGCGCTCGCCCGCTATCGGGGTGTAGTGGTCACGATCCGCGACCGCACACCCGAGATCGACCTGTTCCAGAGCTCAGCGAACGACAGCGAGGAAATCACAGCATGACGAGTGCGCGTTTCCGGCCCACCCGCGCCGGGATCATCAACCTCTGGGACTACCGCGATCAGGAGTTCTCCTTCGCCGACGGTCGCCTCGTTCTCCGCGGTCCCAACGGTTCCGGTAAGACCAAGGCCCTCGAAGTGCTGTTCCCGTTCGTCTTCGACGGCAGGATCGAACCCCGGCGGCTCAATCCGTTCGCCGGCGAGGAACGCACCATGAAGTCGAACCTCCTGTACCGCGGGCAGGAGAGCGCGTACTCGTACGTCTGGATGGAGTTCTGCCGCGGCGCGAAGGACGACCCCGAGGCCGTCACCGTGGGCATCGGCATGCGCGCCTCCCGCACCAACGACAAGGTCACACGCTGGTACTTCGTGGCCGACGGTCGCGTCGGCGTCGACTTCTCCCTGCTCGGCAGCGACGACCGTCCGCTCACGAAGAAGCAACTGGGCGAACAGATCGGCACCGACTCCATCACCGACAGGCCGCTCGACTACCGCGCCGCCATCGACGCCCGGATGTTCGGGCTCGGCGTCCAGCGCTACGACCAGCTGATCAACCTCATCCTCACGCTCCGGCGGCCCCAGCTCGCGAAGAACCTCGACCCCAAGGGACTGTCGCAGGCACTCACCGACGGTCTGCGACCGCTCGACGAGCAACTGGTCCTCGAGGCCGCCCGCTCGTTCAGCGACATGGAGGAAGTCGGCCGGGCGCTCGAGGGGCTGGCCGCGGCGGACCAGGCAGCGCAGAGCTTCGTCGGCGTGTACGCGAAATACCTTCGCCAGCAGGCGCGTACGGACGTCGATCACCTCGCGACCCGGCTCGAGGCCGTCCGATCCGGCATCGCCACTCTCCACGCCGCGGCCGGCGACCGGGCGCGCAGCCAGGAGAGCCGAGCGGCCGCCGAGGAACGCTTCACCGCCGCCGAACGCGCACTCGACCAGGCCAACGCCACCCTGGACGCGCTGAAGCGGTCGACGGCATACGAGGGACGGACGCAACTCGACGACCTCGCGCAAGCCGTCTCGACGCTCGAGAAATCGACCGAACTGCAAGCCGAGAAGGCACGCAAGGCCAAGGCGACCCTCGAACAGCGAGCCGAGGAACACGACAAGGCCGGCGACGCCGTTGCCCGCGCCGTCGAGGCACTCACCCACGCCGAAGACGAACTTCACCTCGCCGCCGAGGACGCGGGAATCACCTGGACCGCACTCCCCGAGAATGCGCGCACCGACCAGCTGACCGCTGCGCTGCGCGGACACGCCGAGGAGCGCGACGGTGACATCCGCGCGGTCCGCGCCGCACTCGCCACCGTCGAGAAGGCGGTCACCGAACGGACCCGCGCCGACGAGGCGGCACGCCGCGGCCAGGAGCAACTCGACACCGCGAAGGTGGCCGTTCTCGAAGCCGAGACCGCGGTCGAATCGGCCCGCAGCCGCTGCGCCACCGAACTCCGATCCTGGTGGACGGAACAATCGCCCCTCTACGCCGAGATCGACGCGCCCGCTTCACTGTTCGACGCCCTGGACACCGCCCTCGGCCGGATCGGCGACGACGACGCCGCCACCCTGTCGGAGACGTTGACCGAACAGACCACGGACGCCGTCGACGCGCTCCGGCTGCGTCGTCAGCAGTACGACCGCGACGTCGCCGCCGCCGAGGAGGCGATCGCCGAACACGAATCGGCCCGCGCGGCCATCGAATCCGAGCACGACGACGCCCCGCCGCTCTCGGCCGCCCGGCAGGATGCCCGTTCCCGGCTGACCGGTGCACCGCTGTGGCGGCTCGTCCGCTTCGCCGACAGTGTCGACGCCACCGCGGCGGCGGGAATCGAGGCCGCACTGGAGGCCGCGAATCTCCTCGACGGCTGGGTGACCGTCGACGACGCGCTCCCCGACGTCCAATCCGAACAGTTCCTCGTGGCCCTTCCGGCCGAGGATCGGCCCACCGGCAAGTCCGTCGCGGACATTCTCGAGGTCGAGCAGGACACGGGTGTTCCCGACGATCGCGTGCGCGGGATCCTCGAATCCATCGCCCTCGAATCCCTCGACCTGTCCGAAGGTCCGGTGGGTGTCGCCGAAGACGGTGCGTACCGGCAGGGAATCCAGCGGGGACGCCGCACGAAATCGGACGCGGAGTACATCGGAACCACCGCACGGGCCCGCAGGCGCGCCGCCCGGATCACCGAACTCGACAGCACTCTCGAGGAAACCCGGGCGACCCTCGACAAAACCCGGGCGTCCGCGGATGCGGCGGAGGCGCTGCTGACGCGGACGACCGCGGCGGCGCAGGCCCTGCCCCGCACCGGATCGATCCTCACGGCGCTGAAGAAGGTCACCGAATCCGCCGGCGCGCTCCGCAGCCGCTCCGACACGGCGACAGCAGTCGGTCGCGAACTCGACCAGGCCATCGCCGACCTGTCCGCGAAGGAGAAACAGCTCCGGGCCACCGCGTCCACGCATCGGACTCCCCACGTCGCCCGCGAGATCGACTCGCTCGCCGCGGCCGTCCGGCATTTCGAGAAACAGGGCGAGATGGTGCAACGGTGCAGGCGCGAACACGCCAAAGAGGTGGAGCACACTCGCGAGTCCGAGGACCGACTGCACGAGGCGCGCGGCAACGCGGAGGAGTTCACGGAAGAAGGTGCCATCGCCGAAGAGGTTCTCGCGCAACAGATCCAACGTCTCGAGACACTGCGCGACACGCTGGGTGCGGGGGCCGAGCAGTTGGACCGGCAGCTCGAGGAGGCGCACGCTCGGATCGAAGCGTGCAAGAAGGAGCAGCGCGACGCCCGCAAGACGGACAAGGACGCGGGTGAGGCCATCGGCAAGGCCGAGGGCGCGTACAACACCGCCGTTCAGACGCTCCGGCTGGCGCTGACGGAAACGCGCGCCGACGCCGCCCGCCTCGCGCCGTATGCCCGGCGGGACCTGCTCGAACTCCTCGGCGTGGACGGCGGCCACACCTGGCCGGCGAGCTCGGCGGCGTGGATGAGTGCCGAACAGCTGGTGTATCGCATCCAGAACGCCGAAGACGACACGCCGATCCTGCCGCCCGAAGTGGACGCACTGTTCCGCGCGCTGGACGGCGCCACCGAATCGGTGCGGGTGAGCGACTCGGCCCGCAAGGCGACGCGCACCGCGCTCACCACCGCGCTGCAGGACTTCGACGCACAGCTGGCGGCCGCCGGCCAGGACTACCGCCTGCAGTGGGACGCCCCCGACGGCGTGACCGTGGTGCAGGTGCAGGACGACGAGGGCTACTCGTCGATCGGCGAGTTCGCCGCCCGCATCGCGTCCGCTCGCTCCGATCAGGAATTGCTGCTCACCGAATCCGAGCGTCGCATCCTGGAGGACGCGCTGCTCACGGGTCTCGCACAGCAGATCCACGAACGGACCGTCGACGCCCGCGAACTCATCGCCCGGATGGGCACCGAGATGCGGGAGCGGCGGATGTCGTCCGGCAACACCATCGGCGTCCACTGGGTGCTCGCTGACAACCTCGACGACAGCGCGAAGGCGATCTCCAAACTGCTCGAGCGCGACACCTCGGCGCTGGGCCCGGACGAGCTCGCCACGATGCGCGCCCACTTCGCCCACCAGATCAGGACCGCCCGCGCCGCCCACCCGGAGCGTTCGTACCCGGAGATCCTGGCGTCCGCCCTCGACTACCGGCGGTGGCGGGTGTTCTCGTTCACCCTGATCAGCGGCAACGGCAACGAGGACCGGCTGACAGTCGCCCGGCACAGCGCACTCTCCGGGGGTGAGCAGTCCGTCTCGCTGCACCTGCCGTTGTTCGCCGCAGCGCACGTCATGCTCGATTCGGCCGACCCCCATGCGCCGCGACTGCTGGCGCTGGACGAGGCGTTCGCCGGCGTCGACGACAACGGCCGGGCCGAACTGCTCGGCCTCAGCGTGCAATTCGACCTCGACCTGTTCATGACCGGGTTCGACCTGTGGATCACGTACGGCGGCGTGCCGGGCTGTGCGCACTACGATCTGGCGCACTCGACAGCCGAGCAGAGCGTCAGCGCCACGCTCCTCGTGTGGTCGGATGGCGAACTGCTCGCCGAACATGACGGCACCGACCTGGCGCAGGCGCTCGGTTCGCCCCTGCGCCGGCGCGTCCCGACGCCCGCGGAGGGTGCCTTCGAGTTCGCCTGACCCGTGAGTACTTGTTAACCGCCCGCGGTTAACAAGTACTCACGGGCGCCGAAGGCGCACACCGAGGAGGGCGTCCACGGCGGCGGCGAATTCGCCCGGCGCGGTCGTGTCCGAGCCACCGTTGTCGAGGGCGCGACGGGCCCAGCCGTCGAGGGCGTCGAGTGCCTTCGGGGCGTCGAGATCGTCCGCGAGATGCTGGCGCAGCCGGGCGATCGTGTCGGTGGCCGACTGTGCCGATTCGAGTGCGGCGGCGTCCTTCCACAGCTTCAGCCGGGTGTGGGCGTCGGCGAGAACCTGCTCGGTCCACGGGCGGTCCTGCCGATAGTGCCCGGACAGCAGTCCGAGGCGGATGGCGGCCGGGTCGACACCCTCGCCGCGCAGCTTCGACACGAACACGAGGTTGCCGCGGCTCTTCGACATCTTCTCGCCGTCGAGACCGATCATGCCGGTGTGCACGTAGTGGCGGGCGAAGCGACGGTCGCCCGTGGCCGACTCGGCGTGCGCTGCGGAGTACTCGTGGTGCGGGAAGATCAGGTCGCTGCCGCCGCCCTGCACGTCGAAACCCGATCCGATGCGGTTGAGGGCGATGGCCGAACACTCGATGTGCCAGCCGGGGCGCCCGGGGCCGAACGGCGACGGCCAGGACGGCTCGCCCGGCCGGACCGCACGCCACACCAGGGCGTCGAGGGGATCCTCCTTGCCGGGGCGGTCGGGGTCGCCGCCGCGCTCGGCGAAGAACTTGTCCATGGTCTCGCGGTCGTAGCCGGACTCGTACCCGAACTGCTCCGTCGCTTTGGCACGGAAGTACACGTCGGGGAATTCGGGGTCGTCGACGACGTATGCGGCGCCGGACGCGACGAACTTCTCGACCATCTCGATCACCTCGCCGATCGACTCCACCGCGCCGATGTAGTCGCGCGGGGGCAGCACCCGGAGGGCTTCCATGTCTTCGCGGAACAGCGCCGTCTCGCGCATGCCGAGGACGACCCAGTCCTCACCGTCGCGGTTGGCGCGCTCGAACAGCGGGTCGTCGACGTCGGTGACGTTCTGGACGTAGTGCACGTCGTGCCCGGCGTCACGCCAGATCCGGTTCACCAGATCGAACGTCAGGTATGTGGCCGCGTGACCGAGGTGGGTGGCGTCATAGGGGGTGATACCGCACACGTACATCGTGGCCGTGCGCCCGGGAGTGACGGGGCGAACCTGCCGGTCAGCGGTGTCGAACAACCGCAGCGGAGGCCCCTGGCCTGGAACGGACGGGACAGCGGTTTCGGACCAAGACTGCATGACAGCGAGCCTAGTGGACCCGTGTTTCCGCCTCGGAGGGAGCCGCCGCCCACAGGGCCCCGAACGGGTCCGTCAGAACGCGGGCCACGGGATGGGCCGGTGACCGTTCGGCCGGGGCATCACGGGCGCCGCGAGGAGATCCACGGCACGCTCGTACAGCGCGGCGACCTCGCCGGACGTGATGTGCTCACCGAGCCGCGCACCGAAGTCACCCTCGAGCGAGGAGATCAGTTCGGCGATGTCGACGACGAGGGCGCCCGGCACCTCCGTACCGGCCCACCCCCACAACACGGTCCGCAGCTTGTTCTCCGTGTGCAGGCAAATGCCGTGGTCGACGCCGTAGACGGAACCGTCGAGCCCCTCGAGCGCGTGGCCACCCTTGCGGTCGGCGTTGTTGATCAGCACGTCGAGGACCGCCATCCGCTGCAGCCGCGGGTCGTCTGCATGGATGAGCGCGACCGGTTCGCCGTCCATGTCGGTGGCGCGCAAAATCTCGAACCACCCCTCGGGGACGGCGTCGGGGGCGCAGAGGTCGACCAGGTCGAGACCGCCGGTGTCGTCGGCGTGCCGGTCGGGGGTGTCGACCCACCGCTGCACCATCCCCGGGCCGAACGGACCGTCCCGCAGGAGAGTGCGGGGAATCACACCCCACCCGAGCTGCTCGGACACGAGATACGACGCGTATTCACGCCCGGCGAGTGTGCCGTCCGGGAAGTCCCACAACGGACGCTCCCCGCGGACCGGCTTGTACACGCAGCGGACGGTGTTCTCACCGTCGACCGCGTCGCACACCAAGGTGGCGTTACTGGCGTGGGTGATCTGGCCGATGAGGGTCAGCTCGCCGGACTCCAGAGGATCGGACTCCTCGGCAGGCAACAACCGTCAGTCCTCCTCGTCCATCTCCGGGGTGAGGCCGAAGCTCTGGCCGCGGCGGTACCCGTTGGTCCGGATGCAGATGTGTCCCTCCGGGGCCAGCGGCTCACCGCACAGCGGGCACGGCGCGCGACCGGCGGCGATGACCCGTTCGGACCGCAACGAGAAGTCCCGCGCCTGCAACGGGGTGAGGAAGACGCGCACGGCGTCCGGTCCGTCCTCGGAGTCGTCGAGAACGACGGACTCGTCGAACTCCGTCTCGCTGACGGCGAGCAGTTCCACCACGACGGCTCCGGCGTCCGCGTCCCAGCCCAGGCCCATCGTGCCGACCCGGAACTCGGCGTCGATCGGGGTGACGAGGGGGCTCGCGTCGCCGAGTTCGGCCCCCTCCGGGGGAACCTCCGTCCCGAACCGGCGGTGCACTTCCTCGAGGAGGAGTCCCATCCGGTCGGCCAGAACCTGAACCTGCTGTTTCTCCAGCAGGACGCTGATCACTCGCGCCTCGTGTACTGCCTGGAGATAGAACGACCTGTCGCCGGGCTCACCCACCGTCCCGGCAATGAATCGGTCAGGAGTGCGGAATACGTGAATTGCGCGTGACATTGCACCTCCTTCAGCTGGAGCCGGGCCCTACTGCGGCGCTGCCCACTCGTTGTTCCGTCTCGGACTGTTCCTCGCAGCATGTTGCGTTCATTATCCGTCAATCGTCACCGGCGGGGTCCGCCTAATCGACACCGGCGGGGTCCGCCTAATCGTCACAGGCGGACCTCCCCGCCGGGCACCGATCCGGATACTTCGGCCCGGGCGCCGTCACCGGACACCGGTGGCGTGTTCACTCCCGATAGGTCGGCTCCGGTGTCGTTCATCTTCAGCACGTACGGACGGGTGGAGGTGTACCGGACGACACTGATCGAGGCCGGCTCCGCGACGATTCTCTGGAATCCGTCGAGGTGCGCGCCGAGGGCGTCCGCGAGGACCGACTTGATGACGTCACCGTGCGAGCACGCCACCCACACGACGTCCCGGCCGTGCAGTTCCGCGAGTCGCGCGTCGTGCTCCCGGACCGCGGCGACGGCTCGGGCCTGGACCTGCGCCAGACCTTCCCCTCCCGGGAACACCGCGGCGGACGCGTGCTGCTGCACGACCTTCCACAGCGGTTCCTCGAGCAGGACCTTCAGCTCACGACCCGTCCACTCGCCGTAGTCGACCTCGACCAGCCGATGTTCCACCACCGGGGTCAGGCCCCGTGCGCGGGCGAGCGGTTCCACGGTCTGCTCGCACCGCACGAGCGGCGAATGCACGATCTCCTCGATCACCACGTCCGCGAGCCGGGACACGATGGCCTGCGCCTGCTCGCGGCCGCGGTCGTCGAGTTCGACTCCCGGTGACCGGCCGGCAAGCGTGTGTGCAGTGTTCGAGGTCGACCGCCCGTGGCGCAGCAGCACAACTGTCATTGGCCCAGCCTAGTGTCGTGCACTCCCCGGCCGCCCGATCTCAGGTGGCCGACACGACGCCGGTCGCGAGAAGCGACAGGACGACCACGCCGAGGATGATGCGGTAGCCGACGAACCAGTACATCGAGTGGTCGACGACGAAACGCAGCAGCCATGCGATCGACGCGTAGCCGATGGCGAACGCGATCACGGTCGCGACGAGGAGTTGCGGGCCGCTCGCGTTGAGACCCTCACCGGCCGGTTCGAACGCGTCCGGCAGGCTGAACAGCCCGGACGCGACGACCGCGGGGATGGCGAGCAGGAAGGAGTAACGCGCCGCGGCTTCGCGGGTGAGTCCGAGGAAGAGGCCGGCGCTGATCGTGCCGCCCGACCGCGAGACGCCCGGGATCAGGGCGAGCGCCTGGGCCGAACCCATGATGATGCCGTCCTTGGCGCGCAGGTCCTCGACGGGACGCACCTTCCGCCCGTAGTACTCGGCCGCCGCGATGACGAATGCGAACACGATCAGCATGGTGGCGATCAGCCACAGGTTGCGGGCACCGGTGCGGATCTGGTCCTTGAACAGGAAGCCGAGCACACCGACCGGGATCGTGCCGATGATCACATACCAGCCCATCCGGTAATCGAGGTCACCGCGATGCTCGGGATGGAACAGTCCCCGGAACCACGCGGCGATGATCCGCCCGATGTCGCGGGCGAAGTAGATGAGCACCGCGGCTTCCGTGCCGAGCTGGGTGACGGCGGTGAAGGATGCACCGGCGTCGTCACCGAAGAAGACCTCCGACACGATCCGGAGATGGCCGGACGAGGAGATCGGCAGGAACTCGGTCAATCCCTGGACCGCACCGAGGACAATCGCCTGGAGCCAGGACATCGCCTCGCCCATCACTCACCGGTCCCGAGGTCGAATGTGCCGCTCTGACGCCAATTTCCCATGTCGCGTTCGTAATTCACCGGCGCCACGGTACCGGGGAGGGCGACCTCCGGCAGAATCCGGCGTGGCAGGACCCCTGCCGTGCGATACCCCACTACTCTGCACCTGTGGTGGCCGGTCCCGGGGGGCACCAGCATCTTCGGGGGCGAAGCCCGGGTTGCAGCTACGGTACGAGACGCAGGCGGTTATGGAACAGAGATCGGTCGGAGCAAGCGGGTTACGAGTGTCACGACTCGGCCTGGGCACGCTCACCTGGGGTCGGGACACGGACGGCGACGAGGCCGCGGCGCAGATCGCGGCGTTCGTCGATGCGGGCGGAACGCTCGTCGACACGTCGCCCGCGTACGGCGACGGTGTGGCGCAGCGGATCCTGGCGGAACTGCTCGACGACGTGGTGCCGCGAACGGAACTCGTCCTGAGCTCGAGTTCCGGGATCAACCCGTCGGGTCCGTCGCGGATCGACTGCTCGCGACGGGGTCTCGTCGCCCAGCTCGACGCCACCCTGCGCGAACTCGGCACCGACTACCTGGACATGTGGCAGGTCGCCACCTGGGATCCGTTCACGCCGGTCGACGAGGTCGCCGCCACACTCGATTTCGCGGTGGCGACCGGCCGGGTCCGGTATGTCGGGGCTCGGGGTTACCTCGGGTGGCAGCTGGCCACCGCGGCAGGCGCGTCGCGGGGCACCACGCTCGTCGCCACCCAGGTGGAGTACTCGCTGCTCGCCCGCGGCGTCGAGGAAGAACTCGTTCCGGCCGCGGCGCATCACGGCATCGGTGTGTTCGCGGCGGTGCCGCTCGCCCGCGGGGTCCTGACCGGCAAATACCGTAACGGCATCCCCGTCGATTCACGTGGTGCCGACGACGCGCACGCGCAGGACGTCCAGAGTTACCTCACCGACTCCTCCGTCCGAGTGGTCGACGCGGTCGTGACCGCGGCCGACGGCCTCGGCACGTCCCCGCTGGCCGTCGCGCTCGCGTGGGCGCGCGACCGTCCGGGTGTCGCGAGCGCGGTCGTCGGGGCCAGGGACATCGCACAGCTGACCGGTGTGCTCGTCGCCGAGGAACTGGAGTTGCCTGCCGCGATCGCGGCGGCGCTGGACGACGTCAGCGCCTAGCGTGTGCAGCAGCCGACGGACGTGCACCTGCAGTTCACGTGCAGGGCAGGCTAACCTGGTGCCCACCGGCCGACGCCCGTAGATCTGCAGGAGAGTCCATGACCACGCTGAACGAGGCCGACGCGGCCGATCGCCGAACCGTCGGCTTCGCCGAGCGCATCAAGGCCGGGACGAACGCCGCACACCGGGAGACCGAACAGTCCCGTTTCGTCGGGGCCCTCCTCGCCGGTGAACTCACCTCGGACGGCTACGCCGAACTGCTCGCGCAGACGTATCTCGTCTACCGCGAACTCGAGGACGCCGGGCGCACCCACACCGGCAACCCCGTCGCCTCGCCGTTTCTCCACGACGAACTGCTGCGGGTTCCGTCGCTGGAAGCGGATCTCGAGTTCCTGCGCGGGCCGTCGTGGCGCGAGACGGTGTCCGCGCTGCCCGCCACCACCCGCTACGTGGAGCGGCTTCGCGAGGTGGCGTACGAGTGGCCCGCCGGTTTCGTTGCGCACCACTACATCCGGTACATGGGAGACCTGTCCGGTGGGCAGATCATCCGGCGTATGCTCGAGCGCGCCTACGGGTACACCACCGACGGCCTGCAGTTCTACATCTTCGACGAGATCCCGAAACCGAAGGTGTTCAAGGACACCTACCGCGCGAAACTCGACGCCGCGCCCCTGTCTCCGGAGGACCAGCAACGGGTGATCGACGAGGTCAACCTCGCCTACCGCCTCAACGGCGACCTGTTCGCCGCCCTCGAAGCGGACATCGACCGGTACCTCGCACGATGAGATCGGTGTTCCGGACCCGCACGGACAGGTCGCCGTTCGCCGTCCTCGTCCTGCTTCTCGTGTCCGCGGTGGGGGTGTCGGCGTGCACTTCCGGCGCCGGTGACAGCGCCGGCGGCACCGGCGGTGCGCGCACGGCGGTCCTCGACGACCTGGATCCCGAACCTCTCGCGTCCCCCGCCACGCCGGTGCTGCCCGTCACGGTCCGCGGTTTCGACGGGACGGACGTGACGATCACGGACGCGAGCCGGATCGTGACCGCGGACCGCTACGGAACGCTCACCGAGACGGTCTTCGCGCTCGGACTCGGCGACAACGTGGTGGGCCGGGACATCGCCTCCGAGTTCCCGGCCGCACAGGACGTGCCGGTGGTGACACCGGGCGGGCAGTCCCTCAACGCCGAGGCCATCCTCGACCTGGCGCCGACGGTGATCCTCACCGACACCAGCATCGGACCGCAGGCCGTGCAGGATCAGCTGCGGGCAGCCGGTATTCCGGTCGTCTATTTCGATCCGACGCGGACCCTCGAGGGCGTGCCCGCTCAGATCACGGCGGTGGCGAACGCGCTCGGCGTGCCCGAGCAGGGCCGCGAACTCGCGGCCCGCACCGAGACCGAGATCGCGGCCGCCCGGAGTCGCGCCCCCCAGGGCGACGATCCCCTGAAGATCGCATTCCTCTATCTGCGTGGCACCGCGATCACCATGATCGGCGGCCCGGGCTCGGGTGCCGACTCGCTGATCGACGCGCTCGGCGCCGTCGACGCCGGCACCGCATCGGGCATCACGCAGCAGTTCGCGCCGATCACCAGTGAGGCCCTCATCGCCGCCGCTCCCGACGTCCTCCTGATGATGACGGGCGGGCTCGAATCGATCGGCGGCATCGAGGGACTGGAGAAGGTCCCCGGGGTGGCGCAGACTCCGGCGGGCAAGAACCAGCGCGTCGTCGACATGCAGGACGGGGTGCTGCTCAGCTTCGGCCCGAACACGGGCCGTGTTCTCGGCGCGTTGGCCGACGCCGTCTACCCGACCGACAATCCATGACCGTCGAGGACCTCCACGCTCCGGGTAAGCCTTCCTCACGCACTCGAACCGGTGCCGTCCTCGGCGGTCTGCTGATCGCCCTTGCCGTCGCCGCCGTCTTCTCGGCCTGCATCGGACAGGTGCCGACCGGACCCGGAGAGGTTCTCGGCAGCATCCTGCACCGCATCGGACTGGATCTCGGACCGATGCCTGCGCACCCCAGCGGCGAGGTGACGCTCTGGGAGGTCCGGTTCCCGCGCGTGGTCCTCGCCATCCTGGTCGGGGCGGCGCTCGGATGCGCGGGTGCGCTGCTGCAGGGTGTGTTCGCGAACCCGCTCGCCGAACCCGGTGTCATCGGGGTGTCCGCCGGCGCCGCGGTCGGCGCCAGCGCCGCCATCGTGGTCGGCGGCGCGTTCGCGGCCGGGTGGACGGTGGCCGCGGCCGCATTCGTCGCCGGACTGATCACCACCGTCGCCGTCTACGTCCTCGCCCGGCACGAGGGCCGCACCGAGGTCGTCACCCTCGTCCTCACCGGTGTCGCGGTCAACGCGTTCGCCGGCGGCCTCATCGCCTTCTTCACGTTCATCGCATCCCCGGCCGCCCGCGATCAGATCGTCTTCTGGCAACTGGGCAGCCTCAACGGGGCCACCTGGAACGCCGTCGCGGTGGTGGCGCCGATGACCGTCGCCGGGATCGCCGCCACGATGATGATCGCCGGGAAACTCGACCTGCTGTCCCTCGGCGAGAGCGCGGCCCGGCACCTCGGCCTCGACGTCGAGCGGCTGCGTCAGCTCGCCGTGCTGATCGTCGCCCTGCTCGTCTCGTCCAGCGTCGCCTTCACCGGCATCATCCTGTTCGTCGGACTGGTCGTCCCGCACCTGATGCGCATCGCCGTCGGGCCCGGCCACCGGGCCCTGATTCCGGCGAGCGCGCTGTGCGGCTCGCTCGTGCTGCTGCTCGCCGACCTCGGCGCCCGGTCACTCGTGGCGAACGCGGACCTCCCGCTCGGCATGCTGACAGCCCTTGTCGGCGGGCCGTTCTTCTTCTGGTTGCTGCGCCGCACCCGGGCCAGTCAGGGCGGGTGGGCATGAGTCCGTCATTCCACCCGCTCCGCACCCGAGTCGGCGAGGCCATCGAGCAGAGCCTGTTCCGACGGACCGACCCGGTGCCCCCTCCGCGCCCCTCGGGGGCCGTGACGCTGCGGGCGGACGGCATCGCGGTCACCCGCGGGGGCAGGCCGGTGCTCGACGACGTGTCCGTGGACGTGCGGATCGGCGAGGTCCTCGTCCTCGTCGGCCCCAACGGGGCAGGCAAGTCGACCCTCCTCGCGGCGCTGTCGGGCGATCAGTACGTGCACGCGGGCACCGTGCACCTCGACGACCGGGATCTCGGAGAGTGGACGGCGCTCGAGATGGCCCAGCGCCGGGCGGTCCTCCCCCAGCAGAACACGGTCGGATTCTCGTTCACCGCGCGTCAGGTGATCACGATGGGCCGCTCACCGTGGGCACGCACGCCCCGCTCCGACGACGACGCCGCCGCGATCGCCGAGGCCATGCGGATCTGCGACGTCGTGGCGTTCGCCGACCGGCCGTTCACCGCGCTGTCGGGTGGCGAACGTGCGCGGGCGGCTCTGGCGCGGGTGCTGGCGCAGCGCACCGAGACGATCCTGCTCGACGAGCCCACCGCCGCCCTCGACCTCGGCCACCAGGAGACCGTGATGCGTCTCGCCCGCTCCCGCGCGGAGCAGGGCACCGCGGTGGTGGTCGTCCTCCACGACCTCGCGCTCGCCGCCGCGTACGCGGACCGGATCGTGGTCCTCGAGCAGGGCCGCGTCGCCGCCGACGGCCCTCCCGCCGACGTCCTGTCCGAGGACTTGCTGACCCGGGTGTACGGGCACCCCGTCGAGGTCATCGCGCACCCGGTGACCGGTGCGACCCTCGTCCTCCCCCGCCGCGATCACCGCTAGACCGCGGGGTCACAGTCCGTCGATGACAGCCCCGAGACGGCTGAGGACCGCCCGCACGGTGATCCCGTCCTCCGGCGGCCCCGCCACCTGGGAATCGGGATCGGACACGGCATCTCTCACGACGGCGACGATGCTGCGTTCATCGGTCAGGTCGATCTCCCGGACCGAGCGCCGCGCCGACGCCACGATGTCTTCCGGAGCCGGAACCTCGGTTTCGACGTCGGCGCGGTAGACCTCGACGTGCATCGTGCTCTTGCGCACCCGGAATGCGTAGGAGTTACCTTCTGCGGTCCGGCCGAAGCCGTGTGCGTGCGGTCCGACCGAGATGTCTTCGACGGTGAACGTCGGTGTTTCGGGAATTTCCACGGTCTTCTCCTCGATGACCTGGGCCGGCGGTCGGGAAACCGCCGGGCGCGGGGTCGATGTTTCTCACGGTATCGCCTCGGCACCCGCTCGGCACCGACCGCTTTCGTGGGCGTTTCGCGGATCAGGGATGCTTGTGGGTAGTTGTGCAGGTGTAGGTCGATGAGAGAACCCCGAGGAGCAGCACATGGGTAGACCGGGAGCGCGCGTCGTCGCCTCGTGTATCGGAGCGGCATTTCTACTGGTCACGGGCTGTTCGTCGAACTCCGACGAGGATCAGGCGATCACGATCGCGCCCGCGAGTGCCGCGCAGTCCCCGGGCCAGACCACCTCACCCGCCGGTGTCGTCCACCCCGTCGGCCTGCCGATCGAGTCCACCACATTCGACCCCGAGACCCGCACAACCGTGGTCCTGGGAGGCGAAGGCAACCAGATCCTGCTGTTCCCGGCCGGGGATTTCACGGCGGCTCCGCGGGTGATTCCGCTGGACGACACCGTCGCCCAGGTCTCCCTCGCCCCCGGTGGTGTAGCGCTCCTCGCCATGAACACGCAGGTAGGACGGCTCGACCTGCGAACGGGCGAGGTGACGTTCGTACCGGCCGACGGCGACGTCCGTTCGGTGGCCCAACTGCCCGACGGGCGGCTGGCGATGGGCCTGGGCAATGGCGAGATTCACATCGTGAACACCGCGACGAACGAGTCACAGGTGATCGGCGGCCTCACGTCCGTCGACGGGCTTGCCGTCGTCGGCGACTCGCTCACCGCTCTCGACCGTGGTCAGACGTCCGTCACCGCCATCGACGTCCCCGGTGCCGCGCTCGGCGTCGCGCTGCGCGCCGGTGAAGGCGCGACGCAGCTCACGACCGATCACTACGGACGAATCCTCGTCACCGACACCACCGGCGACGAACTGCTCGCCTACACCACCGACACCCTGATGCTCCGCCAGCGGTTCCCCGCCGGGCTCGCGCCGTACGCCGTCGCCTACGACGACACCGCCGACCGGGCGTGGGTCACGCTGACCGAGACCAACGAAGTGGTCGGATTCGACCTGTCGAGCGGTGTCGGCGTGGAAACGGCACGGTATCCCACCGTCCGGCAGCCGAACTCTGTCACTGTGGATACCGTGAACGGTGACCTCCTGATCGGTTCCGCGACGGGAGACGGCCTGCAGCAGATCCCGACGAGGAGTTCGTAGATGGCATCGCATTCACGTCGACTCCCCTCCGGGTGGGAGATCGAATCCGAGGACTTCGAGTACGTGCCGCTCCGGCTGCCACCCGACGTCACCCGCATCAGCGCTTCGATGAGGTTGGCCATCCAGGCGGAGTTCGGTGGCTGGGAGCTGTCCCGAGTCCGCCTGTACTCCGACGGAAGCCGCCGTGTGCTGCTCAAACGAAGGAAAACCGCTCACCATGTCCCCGACCCCGCAATCTAGGGAGACCTCCTTGTACCACCTGCTCTTACGGGTGATGTTCCGCGTTCCGCCGGAGCGGATTCATCATCTGGCCTTCGCTGCGATGCGCCTGGTCACGCGGTTCTCGCCGCTGCGTCAGCTCGTCGGCAAGGTTCTCGTCGTGGACGATCCGGTACTGCAGAACACCGTGTTCGGACTCGACTTCCCGGCGCCGCTCGGACTGGCCGCCGGGTTCGACAAGGATGCGACCGGCGTCGACACGTGGGGTCCCCTCGGCTTCGGGTTCGCCGAGGTGGGCACCGTCACCGCCCAGGCGCAGCCCGGCAACCCGGCTCCCCGCCTGTTCCGGCTGCCCGCGGACCGCGCCCTGATCAACCGAATGGGTTTCAACAATCACGGCGCAGGCAATGCCGCCAATCATCTCCGTCAGCGCCGGGCCGGTGTCCCGATCGGCGCGAACATCGGCAAGACCAAGATCGTCGACGCCGCGGACGCCCCTGCCGATTACACCGCGAGCGCGCAACTGCTCGGCCCGCTGGCCGACTTCATGGTCGTCAACGTCAGCTCACCGAACACCCCGGGACTGCGGGACCTGCAGGCCGTCGAATCTCTCCGGCCTCTCCTGCGTGCCGTTCTCGACTGCGTGACCGTCCCGGTTCTGGTGAAGATCGCCCCCGACCTGTCCGACGACGACGTCGACGCGGTCGCGGATCTGGCGCTCGAACTCGGCCTGGCCGGCATCGTCGCGACCAACACGACCATCCGCCGAGACGGGCTGAACACCCCGGACGTCGAGGTGACCGCGATCGGAGCCGGCGGGTTGTCGGGACCTCCGGTCGCCGAACGATCCCTCGAGGTTCTCCGCCGCCTGCACGCGCGGGTGGGCGATCGCCTGGTGCTGATCTCCGTCGGCGGTATCGAGACGGTCGACCAGGCATGGGAACGGATCCTGGCCGGGGCGTCCCTCGTGCAGGGGTACACCGGATTCATCTACGGCGGGCCGTTCTGGGCTCGCCGCATCCACAAGGGGCTGGCCCGGAAGGTGCGCGAGGCCGGCTACTCCTCCGTCGCCGATGCGGTCGGCGCCGGCGCCGTGCGCTGACACGGACCGCACACAGACCGGTGGCCGGCGAATCCCGAGGATTCGCCGGCCACCCGTGTCTTCCGGACTTATCGAGCTACTGCTCGTACGTCCCCTGGATCTTCGCGCGAGCGATCGCGTGCGAGAACAGGTTGAAACCCAGGAACGCCGGCGTCGAGTCGGCCGTGACCCCGTCGAGAGTCTCCACGTCGAGCGCGTGGACCACGATGATGTAGCGATGCGGCCCGTGTCCTGCCGGCGGGGCCGCGCCGAGGAAACGGCTCAGTCCGGCGTCGTTCTTCAGCGTGATCGCACCGCTGGGAAGCCCGGTTCCGTCGTCGTCGCCTGCACCGCTCACCAAGGTGGTCGTGTCGGCCGGAATGTTGGCGACCGCCCAGTGCCAGAATCCGGACGCCGTCGGCGCGTCGGGGTCGTACACGGTCACCGCGAAGCTCTTGGTCTCGGCGGGGAACCCCGACCACGACAGCTGCGGTGAGTTGTCGTAGCCGCCGGCGCCGAAGATTCCGCTGACCTGTTCCTTGTTCAGCGGCTGCCCGTCGGTGACGTCGGTGGAGGTCAGCTCGAAACTCGGCAGGTCGGGAAGTGCCTCGTACGGGTCGTGTGACATGCGGTTCCTCTCTTGTCGCGTATCGGTTCTCGGATCAGCTGTGGAGCAGAAAATGTTCCAGCACGCGTGTACCGAACAGTAGTGCGTCGACGGGTACCCGTTCGTCGACACCGTGGAACAGCGCGCTGAAATCCAGGTCGGCGGGCAGCTGCAGCGGAGCGAACCCGAAGCACCGGATGCCGAGCTTCGCGAACGCCTTGGCGTCGGTTCCGCCGGACAGCATGTAGGGGACGGTCCGGGCACCGGGATCGTGCGCGAGGATCGCGTCGTTCATGGCGTCTACGAGATGCCCGTCGAACGTGGTCTCGTAGGAGTCGAGTTTCGTGATCCATTCGCGCTGGACGTCCGGTCCGATGAGCTCGTCGACCGCCGCCTCGAAATCGGCCTGCCTGCCGGGCAGGATCCGGCAGTCGACGACAGCCTCCGCGGTCTGCGGGATGACGTTGGCCTTGTAGCCGGCCGACAGCATGGTCGGGTTCGCGGTATCCCGGAGGGTGGCGCCGATGATGTTGGCGATGGTGCCGAGTTTCGCGAGGGTGCCGTCGAGGTCGGGCGACTTCGGGTCGAAGTCGAGTCCGGTCTCCTCACCCGCCGCTTCGAGGAATTCGGCCACCGAATCGGAGATCACCAACGGGAACGTGTGCGCACCCAGCCGGGCGACCGCCTGCGCCAGGATGGTGACGGCGTTGTCGGTGTGCAGGAACGAACCGTGCCCGGCCCGGCCTTTGGCGGTCAGCCGCATCCATCCGAGACCCTTCTCCGCGGTCTCCACGAGATAGAGCCTGCGGTCGGTGCCGTCCGGTCGCGGAACGGTCAGGGAGAATCCGCCGACCTCACCGACAGCTTCCGTCACACCCTCGAACAGATCGGGTCGATTCTCGACGAGCCATTGGCAGCCGTATTTGCCACCGGCCTCCTCGTCGGCGACGAAGGCGAACACGAGGTCGCGGGGAGGAACGATCCCCTCGGCCTTGAACTGGCGGGCGACCGCCAGGATTATCCCGACCATGTCCTTCATGTCGACGGCGCCGCGACCCCATACGTAGCCGTCCTCGACGGCTCCGGAGAACGGGTGGACGCGCCAATCGGCCGGCTCGGCGGGAACGACGTCGAGGTGGCCGTGCAGCATGAGGGCGCCGCGATCGGGGTTCGAGCCCTTCAGCCGAGCGAACACGTTGCCACGGCCCGGCGCACCCGACTCCACGTACTCGGTCTCGTACCCGACTTCCTGCAGCTGGGCCGCCACCCACTCCGCACACTCGCGCTCGCCCTTCGTCGTGGTGAGCTCTCCGGTGTTGGACGTGTCGAAGCGGATCAATGAACTGACGAGATCCACGACTTCGGCTTCGGCGCGACCCTGGCCTGGGGTTTCCTGTGTAGTTGGCACTCCACTTTCCTACCACCGCAGCAGCGGAAACGCTCAGGTGAGAGGGGCGATTTGGGCCGTGGCGGTTCATCGGTTAATCTTTTGCAGCACCCAGGAAATGGGGGCAAGCAGGTCCGAGTGGCGGAATGGCAGACGCGCTAGCTTGAGGTGCTAGTGTCCTATTAACGGACGTGGGGGTTCAAGTCCCCCCTCGGACACTCTGAGTTGAGACAGACGAAAAGGCCCCGGTTCATCGAACCGGGGCCTTCTTCGTGAGAGGGCGAAGTTCGATGGGCGAAACAACGACGACGATCGATCCCGCGGATCTCGAGATCTGCCTGAAGGTTCTCGATCAGGCCGCGGAACTCGACGATGCGGATCCCGATTCCGTCACGGTCCAGCGCGCTGTCGGTCACCTCTTCAAGAAGTTGAAGAAGCGCAGGCGGATCGCGGCCCGCGACGCCGTCTCCGAATCCGACCGTCAGGTCGTCGCCGCGACCGCCACGGGTTCCCCCGATCGGATCGACGACGAGACCGCGGGCATCCCGCTCACGTCGAACGCCGATGGCGCGTCCGCGGGCACCCTGATCCGGCCCCGCCCCTGCTACATCTGCAAGCAGCGCTACACCCGAGTCGACGCCTTCTACCACCAGCTGTGCCCCGACTGCGCGGCCAAGAGCCGCGCCAAGCGGGACGCGCGCGCCGACCTCACCGGCCGCCGGGCGCTGCTGACCGGCGGTCGCGCCAAGATCGGCATGTACATCGCCCTGCGATTGCTCCGCGACGGAGCCCACACGACGATCACGACACGTTTCCCCAACGACGCCATCCGCCGGTTCAAGGCGATGGAGGACAGCAGCGAGTGGATCCACCGGCTGCGCGTCGTCGGTATCGATCTGCGCGACCCGGCGCAGGTCGTCGCGCTGGCCGACTCCGTTGCCGCGCAGGGCCCACTGGACATCCTGATCAACAACGCCGCGCAGACGGTGCGACGCTCCCCCGGCGCCTACAGCGCGCTGGCGGATGCCGAGTCCGGCGCCCTTCCCTCCGGCGACCTGCCGGACGTCCTGACGTTCGGCAAGACGAGTGACGCCCACCCGGCGGCACTCGCCGGTTCGCTGTCCGACGTGTCCGCGATGGCGGGCACCGCACTGTCCCCCGATGCGGTGAGCTCGCTCGCACTGGTCGCGAAGTCGGCATCCCCCGATCGCATCGACCAGGGTCTCGCGATCGACGCCGGCGGACTCCTGCCCGACCTCGCGCACACGAACAGCTGGGTCCAGACGGTCGAGGAAGTCGACCCGATCGAGCTGCTCGAGGTGCAGTTGTGCAACTCGGTCGCCCCGTTCATCCTCGTGTCCCGATTGCGGCCCGCGATGGCGGCGGCAGGCGCCCGCCGCAAATACGTGGTGAACGTCTCTGCGATGGAAGGCCAGTTCAGCCGCGCCTACAAGGGTCCGGGGCATCCGCACACCAACATGGCGAAGGCCGCGCTGAACATGCTCACCCGCACCAGCGCCAGGGAGATGCTCGAGGACGGCATCCTCATGACCGCGGTGGACACCGGGTGGATCACCGACGAGCGGCCGCACTACACCAAGATGCGCCTGGCCGACGAGGGCTTCCACGCCCCTCTCGACCTGGTCGACGGCGCCGCCCGTGTCTACGACCCGATCGTCCAGGGCGAGCAGGGCGTCGATCTGCACGGCTGCTTCCTGAAGGACTACGAGCCCTCACCCTGGTGATCGAGCACCGCCCGGATCCACCTACGAGAGCATCGACACAGCCGGAGCACTCTCCGGCACGGGGATAATAGGGGTCGTACCCATACCTGAAAATGGAGGCGCTTCATGGCGATAGCCGTTGTCCACCGAGACAGCCCGGAAGGCCGGGCGGCCATCGTCCACGCCGCCCGCGAGGCTGTGCAACGACGGGAACAGCTGCTCGTCCTCCACGTCCTCGACGACGACCCCGGGCAGGACGCCGAGTCCGACAAGTCCGCCCTGCGCGCCGAGATCCAGGCCACGCTCGAGGGCGGCGGGGTCGGCGAGTCGTCGTGGGAACTGCGCACCAACGAACACGACGGCGATCAGGTGAGCGCACTGCGCGCGCTGGTCGACAGCAGCGGTGCGGATCTGCTCGTCGTGGGTACCCGGCGCATGTCCCCGATCGGCAAGTTCCTCCTGGAACGATGGCTGCAGCGCCTCCTCCTCGAGATCGACATTCCGATCCTGGTGGTCAAGGAAGACGTGCGCGGCACCGCCTGAGCCGGTTACCCGGCGGACCCGGCCGGGCGACGCCTACGATGGCGTAGGGGGAACTTCGGATGTCAGGGGTGCATCGATGGGGAGCGTTGTCTTCTACGAGGTCGTCGCGGACGCGACAGTTGTCGCGCACCTGATCTTCATCCTCTACGTCGTGTGCGGCGGGTTTCTCGCCTGGCACTGGCCGCGCACCATCGCCCTCCACCTCGCGGCGGTGGCCTGGGGATTCACCGGCCTCCTCGTCGGCATCGACTGTCCGCTGACTCACCTGGAGAGCTGGGCCCGGGTCCGCGCCGGGCAGGACCCACTCCCCTCGTCCGGATTCATCTCCCACTACCTCACCGGGGTCGTCTACCCGGAATCCGCCGCGGGAGCGATACAGACCCTCGCCGCGCTCGGCGTCGTCACCTCCTGGGTCGGCTACGTCGTGCTGCGGCTCCGCACCCGGGTACCCCTCGCACCCACCCACCCCGGTGGTACCGGAGCCTGAGCTCGCCCTTCCCTACCGCCGAGTAGGGTCGTGCCATGACAGACAGCGCACGTGAATTGGATCTCGTCGTCTACGGGGCCACCGGCTTCGTCGGCAAGCTTCTCGCCGACTATCTCGCACGGCACGCCCCGGACGGCGTGCGGATCGCGCTCGCGGGGCGCACAGCCGCCAAACTCGAAGCGGTGCGGTCCTCGCTCGGTCCGCGCGCAGCGGAGTGGCCCGTCATCGTCGCGAACTCCGACGATGCCGCGTCGCTCGCAGCGCTGGCGGCACGCACCCGCGTGGTCGCGACGACGGTCGGGCCCTACGCCAAGTACGGTCACGCCCTCGCCGCGGCCTGCGCCGAGGCGGGCACCGACTACGTCGACCTCACCGGAGAGGTGTTGTTCGTCCGCGAGAGCATCGACGCCAACCACGAACGGGCCCGCGAGACCGGCGCCCGGATCGTCCATTCCTGCGGGTTCGACTCCATTCCGTCCGATCTCGGGGTGCACGTCCTGCACGAGGAGGTTCAGGCGGACGGCGCCGGCGAACTCACCGACACCACGCTGGTGGTCACGTCCGTGCGGGGCGGCGTCAGCGGCGGCACGATCGATTCGCTGCGCACGCAGGTGGACGTGTCGAAGAAGAATCCGGCGTCGCGCCGTCTCGCGGCTTCGCCGTACTCGATGAGTCCCGACCGCGCGAAGGAACCGGACCTCGGCAAGCAGTCCGACATGAGCGTGGTCAACGGCACGGACATCGCGCCCGGCTTGAAGGGGTGGAAGGCGCCCTTCTTCATGGGCCCCTACAACACGCGGGTCGTGCGCCGCAGCAATGCGCTCCGGGACTGGGCCTACGGTCGGACGTTCAAGTACCGCGAGGTCATGAACGTCGGGAGCTCCCCGATCACACCGGTGATCGCGGGTGCGGTGGCTGCGGCCCTCGGCGGGATGGTCGTCGGAATGGCCCTCCCGCCCACCCGGTACGTCCTCGACCGCGTTCTGCCCTCACCGGGCGACGGTCCCAGCGAGGAGGCGCAACGCAAGGGCCACTTCACCATGGACGTATACACGACCACCACCACGGGCGCGCGCTACACCTCGCGGGTGAAGGCGAAGGGCGACCCCGGATACAGCGCCACCGCGGTGATGCTCGGCGAATCCGCGTTGAGCCTCGTCCTCGGCGGCGATGCACTGCCGGACGCGGCCGGCGTCCTCACTCCCGCCACGGCACTCGGCGACGTACTGGTGACACGACTGCGCGACGCTGGCTTCGAGATCTCTGCGCGAAAACTGTGAGCGGTTGGGCGCGTGTGAAGATGACACGCGCCCACCCCTCCCGCTAGTGTCGAACCTTGTGCGCGGACGGCCGCGTACGCGACGAGAGATACGGGAGTCCGAGTGAACGGCACGAGCGCGCAGGCAGGCCCCGCGGCCTCGCTCGCCCTCATGCCCTTCTGGCCCTCCCGCCGAGGCCACGCCTTCGACCAGGGATGTTGCTGACCAGCCTGCTCGCTGGTCTTTGCTGCCCTGACGGTTCACTCTCTCGGTCGGAGTCTCGATGTTCAAGCTCTTGATTTTCACGCTGGTAGGCGTGGGTGCCCAGCTGGTCGACGGCGCTCTCGGCATGGCCTTCGGCGTGACTGCGACCACCCTGCTCGTGTTCAGCGGCGTCGGACCGGCGCACGCCAGCGCAGCAGTGCATTTCGCCGAGGTCGGCACCACGCTCGCCTCCGGCGCGTCGCATTGGCGGTTCCGCAACATCGACTGGCCGCTCGTCCTGCGCCTGGGCGTCCCCGGTGCCGTCGGCGCGTTCCTCGGTGCAACGGTGCTGTCCCAGTTGTCGACGTCCGCCGCCGTCCCCGTGACGTCCACGATCCTGCTGGCGATCGGTGTCTACGTCCTTCTCCGCTTCTCGATCCGCCCTCCCGCCGTCAACGACGCCCGGACCTCACCGCACACGGCGAAGTTCCTCTCACCGCTCGGACTGTTCGGTGGATTCATCGACGCGAGTGGCGGCGGCGGCTGGGGGCCGATCACCACCAGCACCCTGCTCTCGCGGGGCAAGACCGCACCGCGCACCGTCATCGGTTCGGTCAGCGCATCGGAGTTCCTGGTGTCCGCCGCGGCCAGCATCGGGTTCATCTTCGGTCTCGGCAGCGACTTCTTCGACAACATCCCCATCATCGCGGGGCTGGCACTCGGCGGCATCATCGCCGCGCCGGTCGCCGCGTGGCTCGTCAGCCGGGTGCCCGCGACCCTTCTGGGTACCGGTGTCGGCGGCATCATCATCATCACCAACGCGCAGAAGCTGTTCAAGACATTCGACGTCACCGGCGTTGTCGCGACCCTCGGGTACCTCGCTCTCGTTGCAGTGTGGGCCGGACTGCTGGTCGTCGCCTGGCGCCGTTCGCGTCTCAGCGCGGCAGAGGCCGCAGGCGATCTGCACCGGATCGACGCCGAGAACGACACGCCCATCGAGTCGGAAGCCCCGTCGCTCGAATTGTCCACCGGCGAGAAGCCCTGACCTCACGTCCCGCTTTCACCTCGGGGCGAGCCTTCGCCGAACATCTGCCACACCGCATCCTTACCAGCGAGTAACATTGGGTTCGGTTCATGGCACCCGTCCGGTGCTCCAAGTGCGGAACAGTGAGGCATTTCATGACTGAGCGTGTTGAGGTCGGCGGTCTGCAGGTCGCGAAGGTGCTCTACGACTTCGTGAACGAGGAGGCGCTGCCGGGGACCGGGGTGTCGGTGGACGGTTTCTGGTCGGGTGCGGTCAAGGTGATCGGGGACCTGGCGCCGAAGAACCGGGCTTTGCTCGCCACCCGCGACGACCTGCAGGCCCGGATCGACGCCTGGCACCGGGACCGGACCGGCACCGCGATCGACCCGGCCGAGTACCGGGCGTTCCTCACCGAGATCGGGTACCTGGTGCCCGAACCGGCCCCGTTCGCGGTGTCCACGGCGAACGTGGATTCGGAGATCACCGCCACCGCCGGCCCGCAGCTGGTGGTCCCGGTCCTCAACGCCCGCTTCGCCCTCAACGCCTCCAACGCGAGGTGGGGGTCGTTGTACGACGCCCTGTACGGCACCAACGCCATCCCCGACGACGGCGGCGCCGAGGCCGGCGGCTCCTACAACAAGGTCCGCGGCGACCGGGTCATCGCCTGGGCCCGCACCTTCCTCGACACCGCCGCCCCCCTCGCGCAGGGCTCGCACGCCGACGCCGCCCGCTACAGCGTCGACGCCGCCGCCCTGCGGGTGGAATTGGCCGACGGCACCGTCACCGCCCTCGCCGAGCCGGGCAGGTTCGTCGGCTACCTCGGTACCCCCGACGCCCCGACCAGTGTGCTGCTGCGCAACCACGGGTTGCATGCGGAAATCCAGATCGACCCCACCTCCCCGATCGGGTCCACCGATGCGGCGGGGGTCAAGGATGTGGTGCTCGAGTCCGCGGTCACCACCATCATGGACTTCGAGGACTCCGTCGCCGCCGTCGACGCCGACGACAAGGTGATCGGCTACCGCAACTGGCTGGGCCTCAACCGCGGCGACCTGACCGAGGAGTTGACCAAGGGCGGCACCGCGTTCACCCGCCGCCTGAACGGGGACCGCACCTACACCGCCCCCGACGGGACCGAGCTCACCCTGCACGGGCGGTCGCTGCTGTTCGTCCGCAACGTCGGGCACCTGATGACCACCCCGGCGATCCTGCACCCGGACGGCACCGAAATCCCCGAGGGCATCCTCGACGCCCTGATCACCTCCCTCTGCGCGGTCCACGGCCTGTCCACGGGTGAGGCGACCGGGCCGCTGGTCAACTCCCGCACCGGGTCGATCTACATCGTCAAACCCAAGCAGCACGGCCCCGACGAGGTCGCGTTCACCACCGAACTGTTCGGCCGCGTCGAGCAGGTCCTCGGCCTGCCCGCCAACACCCTCAAGGTCGGGATCATGGACGAGGAACGCCGCACCACGGTCAACCTCGCCGCCAGCATCAAGGAAGCGTCGGAGCGGGTGGTGTTCATCAACACCGGGTTCCTCGACCGCACCGGCGACGAGATCCACACCTCGATGGAGGCCGGGCCGATGATCCGCAAGGCCGAGATGAAGAAGCAGACCTGGATCACCGCCTACGAGGACTGGAACGTCGACACCGGTCTCGCCTGCGGGTTGCAGGGCAAGGCGCAGATCGGCAAGGGCATGTGGGCGATGACCGAGCTGATGGCCGAGATGCTCGAGCAGAAGATCGGCCACCCCAAGGCCGGCGCGAACACCGCGTGGGTGCCGTCCCCGACCGGGGCCACCCTGCACGCCACCCACTACCACCAGGTCGACGTGGTCGCCGTCCAACACCAGCTGACGGGACACCGGCGGGCCACCCTCGAGCAGATCCTCACCATCCCCCTCGCCCCCAGCACCGACTGGTCCGAGACCGAGAAGCAGGAAGAGCTCGACAACAACTGCCAGTCCATCCTCGGCTACGTGGTCCGGTGGATCGACGCCGGCGTCGGCTGCTCGAAGGTCCCCGACATCCACGACGTAGCCCTGATGGAGGACCGCGCCACCCTCCGCATCTCCAGCCAGTTGCTGGCCAACTGGATCCGGCACGGCGTCGTCACCGCCGAGCAGGTCGTGCAGTCGCTGCAGCGGATGGCCCCGGTGGTGGACCGGCAGAACCAGGGCGACCCCACCTACCGGCCGCTGGCCCCCGACTTCGACACCAACATCGCCTTCCAAGCCGCGAAGGAACTCATCCTCGACGGCACCCACCAACCCTCCGGCTACACCGAACCGATCCTGCACCGCCGCCGCCGCGAATACAAAGCAGCCAACGCCTGAGATTCGCACTCGAAAATCGGCCCCGTCACCAGCCCGGTGCCGGGGCCGATTCTCTCGGGGTGCTCCTGCGCATCACTACACTGCGAGGGTCAACGTCGAACTCGTCGGACAGGGGCTGGAAAGCACGTGGGGCAGCATCGCGGCGAATCGCGCGCCAGGGGTATCAGTAAGGGACCTTTGATCGTGCTCGGTCTCGTCGTCGTGATCGCGGCGGGTGTGGTGGGCTGGTTCCAGTTGCGTGACCGGATCAACGATCAGGGAGTGGCTGCCGCGGGCGCCTGCGTCGAAGGCGAATCCGTGCTCGCGGTCGCGGCGGATCCCGATATCGCACCCCAGCTCCAGACGCTCGCCGACCATTTCACGGAGACGGCGCCGGTGATCCGCGATCAGTGTGTGTCGGTGACAGTCACTGCCGTCGCGTCCGACACCGTGCGCGACGCCTTGTCCGCGGGGCCGGACGGCCCGTGGGACGCAGCGGCATTCGGCCCTCGGCCCGCGCTGTGGATTCCGTCCAGCTCACATTCCGTCAAGCAGGTGTCGGCAACCGGCGTCATCAGCGGCGAAGCACGCCCCGTGGCGACCAGTCCCGTGGTGCTCGCGGTCCGGACGGCGTTCGCGAACGCGCCGGGCACGCCGGCGATCGACTGGAAAGACTTGCCGTCGCTGCAGACCGGTCGCGACTCCCTCGCGACTCTCGGTCTGCCGGGCTGGGGCAGCCTGGGTATGGCGCTCCCCGTCGGCCCCGGCGCCGAGAGCACGGAGATGGCAGTCGAAGCGGTCGCGGCCGCGGTCACGGGAAGCAGCACGGGTCCGGTGACGGAGGAGCAGGCACGTTCCGCTCCCGTCACGTCGGCACTCACCGGTCTGGCGCTCGGCTACGAGGCGTCGTCGGGGACGAAACCCGCGACGACGCGGGAGGCACTCACCGCGCTGGCCGAGCAGGGCGATCCCGCCACCGCCGGCATCCACGCGGTCGCGGCCACCGAACAGCAGGTCTACCAGGCCCTGCGCGACGCACCCGGAGCCGACATCACCACATCGATGCCGAAAGGCCCGACACCTGTGGCAGATCATCCGGCGGCCATTCTGGCCGGCCCGTCCGTCGACGAGACGCAGAGCCGCGCCGCCGCACAATTCGCGGAGTTCGTCCGTCGACCCGAACAGGCGCAGGTCCTGGCCGATGCCGGGTTCCGGGTCGAGGGACTCGCCCGCCCCGACGACACCACGCTGGCCTTTCCCGGTTTCGAATCCACCCTGGTTCCCGCAGATGCGGCGGCTGCGGCCGAGCTGATGCGGGTGATCCGGAATCCGATCACGCCCCGCACCTCCACCGTCCTGCTCGACGTTTCCAGCTCGATGGGTGAGCGCGAGGGGACGGCGACGCGCCTGGCGAACACGACGGCTGCGCTGGCAGCCCACGTCGACCGTTCTCCGGACTCGTCGAACCTCGGGCTGTGGGAGTACAGCACCACGCTCGACGGGTCGCGGCCGTACACGACCGTGGTCGCGACCGGTCCTCTCTCGGCGGGCGGTTTCACCGAGGGCACCCGCAGGCAGGCCCTCGACGCCCGGCTCGCCAAGGCGACACCCGCCACCGGGTCCTCGACCTACACGTCGCTCGAAGCGGCCTACAAGAGCGCGGTCGACGGATACACGCCGGGCCGTACCAACTCGGTGCTGCTCGTTACGGACGGCGCCAACGACGACTCCGTCGCGCGCGCGGATCTGCTGTCCGCCATCGCCGCGACCTCGAGTACGTCGAAGCCGGTGCGCATCGACGTACTGACGATCGGCGAGAATTCCGACCTCAACACGTTGCAGGCGTTGGCCGATCGCACGGGTGGGTCGCTGGAGAAGGTCGCGTCCTCGGACGGAGCGGCTTTGCCGACCGCGATCAGCAAGCTGCTGTCGTGACGAGGCTCCTGGTCTTCGCGGTCTTCCTCGCACTCGTCACCTGGTGGCTCCATCGGCGACTCGTCCGGGCCACCGGGCTGGGCCGTCCCTGGTCGGTCGTCGTCGACGTGACCCTCGTGGTCCTGTGGGTTCTCGCAGTCATCGGCGTCGGCAGCGGCGAAGCCTTCGACCCGGGATGGGCGCGCCCCCCGGGGTGGGTGGGCTGGGTGTGGCTCGGCGCGATGTTCTATCTGGTGCTCGGGCTTCTCCTGGTCGCGTCGGTGTCGCTGCTGACGCGGCTGTTCGGCCGGCTGCGCGGCACCGGGAACGACGAACAGGTCGATCTGTCGCGTCGCCGAAGCCTGCGCATCGCCACCGCCGTCGTCGTGGTGGGCGCCGCCGGCGCCGCCGGTTACGGGGTGTCGGAGGCCGCGCGGCCGCGGATCGTGCGGGTTCGGGTGCCGCTGAAACGTCTCCCCGCCGAGTTCGACGGTGTGCGTGTGGCGCTCGTGTCCGACCTCCACGTCGGCCCGGCGCGAGGAGTGGACTTCACCCGGCGCGTCGTCGACCTGGTGAACGCGGAGCAGCCCGATCTCGTCGCGATCGCGGGCGATCTGGTCGACGGGACCGTCGCGAAGGTATCACCCGATCTGCAACCGCTCGGCGACCTCGAGGCCCCGCTCGGGGTGTTCGGTGTCAGCGGCAACCACGAGTTCTATGCCGACGACGGCGGCCGGTGGCTGGACGTGTGGGACCGACTGGGCATCCGGACGCTGCGCAACGAACGCGCGACGATCACCCGGGGCGGCGCCACCATCGACATCGCGGGGATCCACGACTACTCCTCGCCGGCCCCGTACGAACCCGACCTTCCTGCCGCGCTCGCCGGACGCGATCCGTCGTCGTTCGTCGTGCTGCTCGCGCACGAACCGCGGCAGGCGCTGGAAGCGTCCGACCTCGGTGTCGACCTGCAACTGTCGGGGCACACGCACGGCGGGCAGATGTGGCCGCTGCGTTATCTGGTGCCGCTGCAGCAGCCGTCGGTGGCGGGACTGGATCGCATCGGGAACACCGTCCTCTACACCACCCGCGGTGTGGGCACGTGGGGTCCGCCGGTGCGTGTGGGCGCCCCGCCGGAGATCACGATCCTCGAGCTGGTGCGCGAGGACTGAACGAGCGATGCCCGCCCCGCGTGAGCGGGACGGGCATCGTCTGTGTCAGGCGCCTTCGAACGCGGAGATCGGCGGGCAGGAGCACACGAGGTTGCGGTCGCCGTGCGCACCGTCGATGCGCCGGACCGCCGGCCACACCTTCGGCCGGGCCTTGCCGCGGGGGAACACCGCCGTCTCACGGGTGTAGGGGTGGTTCCACTCCGCTGCCAGGCAACCGGCGGTGTGCGGGGCGCCGCGCAGCGGGTTGTCGTCCACCGGCCACTCCCCCGAGCCCACGCGGTCGATCTCGGCGCGGATCGCGATCATCGCCTCGCAGAAGGCGTCGATCTCTTCGAGGTTCTCGCTCTCGGTGGGCTCCACCATAAGGGTGCCCGCCACCGGGAAGCTCATCGTCGGTGCGTGGAATCCGTAGTCGGCGAGGCGCTTTGCGACGTCGTCCACGGTCACACCGGTGTCCTTGGTGATCGGCCGGAGGTCGAGGATGCACTCGTGGGCCACCATTCCACCCTCGCCGGTGTAGAGGACGGGGAAGTACTCGTCCAGTCGGCGCGCGATGTAGTTGGCCGAGGCGATGGCGGTCAGGCTTGCGCGACGCAGCCCGACGGCGCCCATCATCCGGATGTACGCCCACGTGATGGGGAGAATCGACGCACTGCCGTAGGGGGCCGCGGAAATCGGTCCGGCGGTGCCGAGTTCGGGTGCGAACGGATGTCCGGGCAGGAACGGCGTGAGATGGGACCGCACACCGATCGGTCCGACACCGGGACCGCCGCCACCGTGCGGAATGCAGAAGGTCTTGTGCAGGTTGAGGTGGCTCACGTCGCCGCCGAACCGGCCGGGACGGGCCAGGCCGACCAGGGCGTTGAGGTTGGCGCCGTCGACGTACACCTGGCCGCCGGCGTCGTGGACGGCGGCGCAGATGTCGGCGATCTCGTGCTCGTACACACCGTGTGTGGACGGGTAGGTGATCATGATCGCCGCGAGGCGCTCGGCGTGGTCGGCAATCTTCGCCCGCAGGTCGTCCAGGTCCACGTCACCGTTCGGGCGGCAGGCGACGACCTCGACGCGCATCCCGGCCATGACCGCGGATGCGGCGTTGGTGCCGTGGGCGCTCGACGGGATGAGGCAGGTGTCGCGGTGGTCGTCTCCGCGGCTGAGGTGGTAGTTGCGGATCGCGAGCAGCCCCGCGTACTCGCCCTGGCTACCGGCATTCGGCTGCAGGCTCACCGCGTCGTAGCCGGTGACGGCCACGAGCCAGTTTTCGAGGTCCTTGATGATGCGGAGAATTCCCGGTGTGTCCCCGGTCGGCGCGAACGGGTGCAGTCCGGCGAACGCAGGCCAGGTGATCGCTTCCATCTCGGCGGTGGCATTGAGCTTCATCGTGCAGGAACCGAGCGGGATCATGCTGCGGTCGAGTGCGATGTCCTTGTCGGACAACGCCCGCAGGTAGCGCAGCATCGCCGTCTCGGTGCGGTACCGGGTGAACGCCTCGTGCTGCAGGTAGTCGGATCCGCGGAGCTGCGCGTCGGGGACGGACGTGCCCGCTTCCTCGGTGACGGTGCCTTCGCCGCCGAACGCCGCCAGCACGTGGGCGACGTCCTCGGCGGTGGTGGCCTCGTCGCACGCGATGGCGACATGATCGGCGTCGACGAGTCGCAGGTTGATGCCGGCGCCCTTCGCCTTCGCCACCACGTCCGCCGCCCGGGCGTCGACTCGCACGAGAATCGTGTCGAAGAAGTGCTCGTGGACGACGACGGCCCCGGTCTTGCGGACTGCGGCCGCCAGGGAGTGCGCCGTGTTCGCCACGCGCAGGGCGATCGCCTTCAGGCCCCCGGCGCCGTGGTAGCTGGCGTACATGGCCGCGAGAATCGCCAGCAGCACCTGAGCGGTACAGATGTTCGACGTCGCCTTCTCACGGCGAATGTGTTGCTCGCGGGTCTGCAGCGCCAGCCGGTACGCCTTGTCACCGTCGGCGTCGATGGAGACGCCCACCAGACGGCCGGGGAGTTGACGCGCGTGCTTGGTGTGCACGGCGAGGTAGCCGGCATGCGGGCCACCGAAGCCCATGGGGACACCGAAGCGCTGGGTGGTGCCGAAGCAGGCGTCGGCCCCGATCTCGCCGGGCGGGGTGAGGAGGGTGAGCGCCAGCAGATCCGCCCCGACCGCGACCAGTGCGCCGCGCTCGTGGGCGGCGGCGATCACGGCGGTGTAGTCGACGATGCGACCCGACCCGCCGGGCATCTGTGCGAGGACGCCGAAGAAGTCACCGTCCGGCAGGCCGGCGGACAGGTCGGCCACCACGATCTCGATGCCGAGCGGCTCGGCCCGGGTCTCGACGACGGCCAGCGTCTGCGGGAACAGGTCGGCGTCGACAACGAACCGCGGGGACTTGCTCTTGCTCGCCCGGCGCAGCAGCGTCATCGCCTCGGCGGCGGCGGTGGCCTCGTCGAGCATCGACGAGTTGGCGACCTCCATGCCGGTCAGGTCGGCGACCATCGTCTGGAAGTTGAGGAGGGCTTCGAGACGGCCCTGGCTGATCTCGGGCTGGTACGGCGTGTAGGCCGTGTACCAGGCCGGGTTCTCGATGATGTTCCGGATCAGGACCGGCGGGGTGAGGGTGTCGTAGTAGCCGAGACCGATCATGGACGTCGCCACGGTGTTCTGCGCGGCGAGTGCGGACAGTTCGGCGAGCGCTTCATGCTCGGACACCGGTGCGGGCAGTGCGTCGAGGCCGTCGGCGATGCCACCCGTGACTCCGTCCAGGATGACCGCGGGGACGGCTTTCGACGCGAGGTCGTCGAGCGAATCGGCTCCGACCAGTTCGAGAATGTGCGCGAGTTCCGCAGCGTTCGGGCCGACATGACGATCGGCGAATGTACGGCTTCCAGCGTCGATCACGACAACTCCCAAGCAGTTCGGAGGATCAGGACACGCCCCGCGTAGCGGAACGCCCCTCCCCCTCTGTCGCCTGCTCGAGTCGAGCGCCTGAGAGATTCGGTACCGTCGTTCACGTGTGAAGACGGCCCTTTCCCCGTGGGCGGGTGGGTGCTCCCACCGCTTTCCAGAGACGTCGGAGCCCGCACGGTCCTGTCTGCCTGAGAGATTGACGGGGAGGTGTTGCTCCTTCGGCGCCCGAACTCCCGCACACACGATGTTTCTGTGCTTGCGGTGCCCGGAACTCTCCCGCACGGCGTCGACGCACCGCCAGTCTATGTCACGGCTGCAGATGGCGGCGCAGGCAGCGCCGCGCTCCGACGGATGCGGGCTAGCCCGTCTTGCGGCTCGCGCGGTTCTTGCGCCGCGACGCCAGTTCGTCCTCGGGGCTCTGCTCGCTCGCGCCGCCGTCGGCGCGCTCTGCCGGGAAATCGGCGATGGTGCCGGTCAGTTCGCGCATCGCACCGCTCACCGCGATACCGAACACGCCCTGCCCGCCCTGGAGCAGATCGACGACCTCCTCGGGGGACGTGCACTCGTAGACCGTGGTCCCGTCCGAGAAAAGTGTGATCTTGGCCAAGTCCCGCACTCCGCGCTTACGGAGGTGGTCGACGGCCACGCGGATGTTCTGCAACGATATTCCGGTGTCGAGCAGACGCTTGACGATCTTGAGGACGAGGATGTCTTTGAACGAGTACAGCCGTTGGCTGCCCGAACCTGCTGCGCCACGAATGGACGGCACGACGAGGGATGTGCGAGCCCAGTAATCGAGCTGGCGGTAGGTGATTCCCGCGATCTGGCAGGCGATGGGGACGCGGTATCCGACGAGGTCGTCGGGCACGGAATCGTCCGGGAAGAGGCCCGGCTGGATCTCCTCCGAGCTGAATTCGGACTCGGCAACGTTGTCGCCGGGCGCAAGATTCAGCGCATTCTCCTGCGGCCGATCTCCCACTGACTACTCCCTCTCGCATGTTGCACTGAACCCGACGATCAGTGCGCCTGTGACGCGCGTCGCCAGTGTCCGCGGCACAAGCCGCAGCACATCGAGCGGCGCAAGCGCCACCAGTGACATCGAGCAAGTCCGTACCCTGAACCTACTCAGCGTACGCCCGATACAATCTGCAGGGCAGAAAATCACTGCACCGAACGCTATGACTCCGAAGAGACGGGGTCAACGCAACGCGCCGGAAGAACCTCAACCGATACTCCGCGCCCGAGGCTTTCCGCAGGTGCAATCTAGCCGTCAGTGGCCTTGAAATCGTCCGGCGACACGGACTCGAGGAATTCTTTGAACTTCTCGACCTCGTCCTCGCGCTCGTCGGGCATGACCAGACCGGCCTCCGTGAGCACCGCTTCCTCGGCGAAGATCGGCACCCCGATCCGCAGTGCGATGGCGATGGAGTCGGACGGGCGGGCCGAGACGCGGGTGTTCTCGTCGAACACGAGATCGGCATAGAACGTGCCCTCGCGAAGGTCGACGATGCGAACTTCCTTCAGGGTACGACCGAAGGCTTCGATCAGGTTCTTGATCAGGTCGTGGGTCAGCGGACGCGCCGGCTCGACGCCCTGCTGTTCGAGTGCGATCGCGGTGGCCTCGGTCTGGCCGATCCAGATGGGCAGGTACCGCTCGCCGTCGGTTTCACGCAACAGCAGAACAGGTTGATTTTGGGGCTGCTCGACACGAACTCCGATCACGTGCATTTCGCTCATCGCGTCTGCCTCCACCCTGCAATGGTCCGTCCGCGGCACACAATGCCGTACCAGGATTCTATTCGATTCGTGTCTGCTCTTCGACCGTACAGCCGTTCGAGCGCAGCGTCGTTGGGAAGTTGGGACGGTCGGCGAGCTCACCTCACCGATCGAGCGCACCCCGGACTGCCGACTTCACCAGGCAGGTGTGCAACGTCAGAGACAACGCGGCCAGTTCGCGCACCATCTCCTCGGCGCGATCACGTGCGCCGGCGTCACGGCCCTTGGCGACGGGGCCCGCGATCTGCGCGACCAACCCGGCTTCGCGGTCGGCCGCCAGCTTGAACGCCCTGAGGTGCCGCACCTCGAGTCCGAACTCGGACATCGCCCTCGCGGTGCGCGCCAGCGTCACCGCGTCCTCGTCGAAGAACCCCGCCGGCCCGGGAACGACCAGGCCTCCGCGGGTCAGCTCGCCGAGGAACTTCTCGTCGATCCCTGCCCGCGCGATCAGATCGTCGCGGCTGATCCGCACCTCGCGGTCGGTGAGGAACTCCTCGGGGGACACCTCGCCCGGGGCCACGGTGAGCGCGCGCGGCCGGCGCGGCGAAGAATCGCCTGCGCCGACCGTGGCCACACCTCTGTCGATGGCCTCGAGCTGCTCCTTGATGACCTTCAGCGGCAGATACTGATCACGCTGCGCAGTGAGTACGTAGCGCAGTCGTTCACAGTCGGCGATCGAGAATCGCCGATACCCCGAGGGAGTGCGCTGGGGGCTGATGAGACCCTCGGCTTCGAGGAATCGGATCTTCGAGATCGTCACATCAGGAAAATCGGGGCGCAGTCGGTCCAGCACGGAGCCGATCGACATCCCCGATTGCGCCTGCTGCTGCCGCACCGCGGTCATTGGCTACCCGCACCAGCTGACGTCTCACCGATCTGCGAGCCACCTGCAGTGGTCCGGGGTCCGGTCAGGAAGACCAGTCGGAACTTGCCGATCTGGACCTCGTCACCGTTCGCCAGGACAGCCGAGTCGACCGGCTCACGGTTGACGTAGGTGCCGTTGAGGCTGCCGACGTCGACGACCTGGAACTCGTCGTCCTCCTGGCGGAACTCCGCATGACGACGGCTGACGGTCACGTCGTCGAGGAAGATGTCGCTGTCGGGATGCCGTCCCGCGGACGTCGTCGGCTGGTCGAGCAGGAAGCGCGACCCTGCGTTCGGTCCACGCTTGACGACGAGCAGAGCAGAGCCCGCGGGCAGTCCCTCCACACCCGACACCGGGGCTTCCGGAGCCTGGGTTGCCGAGGAGTTGTCGAGCTCATTGAGAAAGTCCGCGCGGAAGACCGACGTGGTTTCCGCCGGCGTCTCCCCATAGACCGCGTCGTTGCCGTTCTCGCTCACCGTTTCTCCTCCTAGTTCGATCATCCAGCAAGATTCGCTGGACTACGCAATGCCACTCGGTACTACATAATTCGGTTCCCGTGCACATTAACTTCTGTGCAAACTCCCACGATCACATTCAAACTACGGACCTGCGCCCCGACACGGCACATGCGTTCATCATCGACCGTACCCTGCGCACGCCGGTGCGTGTAGTGAGACAGGCCGCCAGCACATTACGAACCGGTATTCCGACAGCGGATTTCTCCGGCAACCCGGTTTTCCGGGCTGTCGGCACCTTCCGAAACTATCCGATTACCGCTCCGCGTGTTCTCGGGAAATTATCCTGCCGTGATGTCTGCATAGCCGGCGGCGTCCAGCATTTCGGCCAGTGCCGTGTCGAGGGTCGCCTCGTCGTCGACACCGAGGTCCACCAGCCACCCCTGCCCGTAGGGCGCGGAGTTCACCAGTTCCGGGCTGCCGTCCAGATCGGCATTGGCGGCAACGACTTTCGCCGTCAGCGGGGCGAAGATGTCGGAGACGCTCTTGGTGGATTCCACCTCGCCGAACGATTCGCCCGCCGTCACGTCCTCGTCGACCGCCGGAAGCTGGACGAACACGACGTCGCCGAGCTGGGACTGCGCGAAATCGGTGATGCCGACGCGTACCGTCGTGGGCCCCGTCCGCTCGACCCACTCGTGTTCGGCGGTGTACCGACGATCGGCGGGGATTTCGAGCTCACTCACAGTGGCTTCCTTTCGATGGCAATCCGCGGGCGGATGCGAAGATCAATTTCCGGGCTGAGCGTATTGGCGAGGTTTCGCCTCCCGCAAGGCAGAGATCGTGACCTGCTGCGATTGTTCGATGGTCAGCTGTCCGCCGCTGCGCGCGACCGTGTCGACCACCCCGCCGGGAATGTTCAGGGCCGCCGCCAGAGTCGGCGGATCACCGATCGCGACCACCCCGTAGGGGGCGTTCACCTTCCGGCCGTCCACCGACACGCTGCCGGCCGAACCGGACACCCAGGAGTCGACGCCGATCCGGATGGGCGGGCCGTCCGCACCCTGGATCTGGACGGCTTCGGCACCGGCGGCACGCAATTCCTGCACGAGGTCGAGCAGAACCTCGGAGCCGACCCCCCTGTTGGGGTCAGTGATGCGCAACGTCACCCCGGGGCCGGTGGCCGGTGCGCTGCCGACCTGGATCGACAGCGCCGTCAACCGGGCCCGCGCCTCGTCGAGCGCCGCCCCGGAACTGCCACTCTGTTGCAACGTTGCCAAGGTCTGTTCCAGCGATGCGATCTCCTGCCGCAGGGCCGCCTCCCGCTGGTTCAGCGTGTCCAGGACGACCAGCAGATCCGCGGGGCTCGCCGAGTCGAGGGTGTCGCCGGACCCGGTGTTCTTCACCTGCGTCACGATCGCGATTCCCAGCCCCCCGAGCAGAAGCGCGGCCAGCAGCGCGAAAACGACGTGTGAGCGCTGCGACGTCGCCGGTTCCTTCCCGTGCAGTTCGTGTCTGCCCTCGTGTCCGCTCACGCCGCGATCACGCCCCGAACAGACGTCGCCGGAGCGCGGCCGCGTTGCCGAAGATGCGGATGCCCAGCACGACGACGATCGCGGTGGACAACTGGGTTCCGACACCGAGTTGGTCACCGAGCCACACGATCAGGGCCGCCACGAGGACGTTGAACACGAACGAGACGACGAACACCTTCGAGTCGAAGATCTCGTCGAGGTACGCACGCAATCCGCCGAACACCGCGTCGAGCGCGGCGACGACGGCGATGGGCAGGTAGGGCTGCACGGCGTCCGGCACTTGCGGGCTGAACACCACGCCCAGCACGATGCCCACGATCAGGGCGAGCACCCCGTAGATCGCGGATCCGCCCTTCAGTGCTGCCTTCATTCGTGTGACGCCTCCATTCGACTCCGCCGTTGTCATCGTGTTCCCACTTCCCGGGCTGCCCGCACTTCCCGCGCCGGGGCGGCGGGCAAGTGGAGATCGTCGGCCTCCGCCACCGCGAAGCCGATGCCGTACAACTGCGCCACGCTGGACATCCGCAGATAGGCGTCACTCACCACGAATCCGGTCTGCATCGGCCCCTGCGGGCCGATCGCCGAGACCACGTACGGCGAGAACACCGGCTGATTGTCCACGAGCATCGCGCCACCCGCCTGCCGGATCGTCACCGACGGCCCGATCCGCACATCCCCGACCGCGATGGCCTCGGCGCCGCTCGCCCACAGCGAATTGACCACCGACTGCAGGTCGCGGTCGAGCACCACGGCCTTCCCCCCGACACTGCGCTGGGACGAGTCGGACAGGTTGGGCTTGGCCGCGGGGTCCGTCAGCGTCACGGTGAGCCCGGGACCGTGCACGGCCTCGACTCCGGCGTCCCCCTCGAGGCCGCGAAGCTCGTCGAGCAGTGCCGCACCCCGGGCGTCGCCGGCCAGCGCGGTGGCGCGCGCGTCGTCGGTCCGTGTCGACAGCGTGTCCCGGGTGGCGGCGAGGGCGCCCGCCCTATCTTCGGCGTCCTGCACCTTGCTCAGAAGTTCGGACCGCACCTGCTCGGTGCCGGGGATGCGTTCGGTGGCCTGCCGGTAGGCGACCGACAGCACCAGACCCACGAGCAGCGCACCGATCGCGATCCACACCTGCTGACCGACCCGCGTCTGCCGTGAATGTCCCTGCTCACGATCCTCGGCCGCACCCTCGTACCCGGGGTCCAGATGATCGTTCATCAGAGACTGCAGCAGGGACGGCACCGGATTCCTGCGGATGCCGGAATCTGACCGTTTCATCAATGGACCTCGCGTTCCTCGCCGCCCGGTCCTCGCACGGGAACGGTTCGCGCGACGGTCAGCGCGTTCACGGTGTAGAGCAGCCCGGTCCACACGTAGAGCACCGTGCCCCAGATCAGGAGCGCAGCGCCGAGCGGCTGCGCCACGGTCGCGATGCTCCAGTCACCGTGCGCCGCGAGGGTCATCGGCAGCGCGAACATCAACAGGAACGTGGCACCCTTGCCGAGGTACATCACGTCGGGGGGTGGGAGACCGCGCCGACGGTAGATGAACAGCGTGAGCGCGAGAACGGCGTCGCGGCCGATCAGGATCGCCGCCACCCACCACGGGATGAATCCGCGCAGGACGAACGTCACCAGCGTCGTGACGACGTAGAGGCGATCGACGAAGGGGTCGAGCAGCGCACCCAGCTTCGACGACTGGTCGAGGATCCGCGCCAGCTTGCCGTCGAGCCAGTCGGTGAAGCCGCTGATCATGAGGATCGCGAGCGCCCACCCGTCGGAGTGGGTGACGAGCAGCAGGTACACGAACAGCGGCACCCCGAGGAGTCGAACCACGCTCAGGAGGTTCGGGACGGTCACGATCCGGTCCGACCGCGCAGTGTCCCGGTCCACCGAATTCACCAAAATCTCCCCAGCGTCGAGTGCGGACCTGTCTTCGGGCGCTCGTCGCACCGCTCTCGCCACTCTTCCACAACCGGGAAGGTGTGCAGTCGATCGTCCGGTACGTCCGGCCGTGTCACTCGCCCCGCGCGATGTCCGGTCGCGGCGGGGCCGGGACGCGCGCGACGGCGTCCGCGGTCAGACTTCCCAGGTACAGCCACCCGTCGTGCTCCCGCACCCCTGTGACGGGGGAATAGCTGCCCTTGCCTCCGCGCAGGCTGTGCACGATCTCGCCGCGGTGATCGAGGGCGATCACCCAGCCGGCGTGCTCCGGATTCGGTTGCACGACCTCCGGCAGGTTCGCTGCGACGATACGCAGCGTGGGGTACGGCGCGAGCAGGTCGAGCAACCGCATCCGCGGGCTGTAGAGCGCCACCCAGAACAGCCCGTCACGTGTCTGGGACGTCATGTTGTCCGGTATGCCGGGCAGATTCGCGGCCCACACCGACGCCGCACCCTGCGACGGGCCGGTCAGGTCGACGCGGGAGATCTGGTACGAGCCGGTCTCGGCGACGAGGACGAACGATTCGTCCGAGGCCAGTCCCACACCGTTGGCGAACTGCAGTCCCTCGGCCAGGAGGTCGGTCTCCCCCGTCCGCGGGTCCAGACGCAGCAGGCGGCCGGTCCCCCGATGCTCGAGAAGGTCGTAGCGGTGGTCGGCGATCGTGAAGTGCGCCGAGGAGTCGGTGAAGTACACGATGCCGTCTCGGCCGACCGCCGAGTTGTTGCACGCCACGAGCGGGCGCCCGGCCGCGGCGTCGGCGAGCACGTCGACGCGTCCCTTGTCGTCGACTCGCAGCACACCGCGCTCGGCGTCGCAGATCAGGAATCGGCCGTCGTCGAGTATCTCGACGCCGAGGGGCCGACCGTGAGTATTCGCGAGTTCGGTGGCTTCTCCGTGGCTGTCGAACCGCCAGATCCGGCCGTCGTTGCCTCCGGTGACCACCCGGCCGTCGTGATCGACGGCAACGTCTTCCGGGCCTTCTCCGCTGGGGAGTGTCCAGCGGTGCGCGTCGTCGAGCACTCCGTTGGGAGCGAGCACTCCCGTGAGCGACGGCGGCGGCGGGGCGTGCCAGACGACGGGGTCGACACCGGTGCGGTCGAGCTTGCGGGCGAGAGACTCGAAGAGGGTCACGAACTGTGAGATTAGTCGCCTCACCCGCTCGACGTGTTCTCGTTAACGCCAGGCGAAGACCGGCTGGTCGAAACCGTCGATCCGGGTGTGCCTGCCGTGCAGAGCGACCTCCCGGAACTGGTACACGACCGCGCCTGTCGGGGCGTGCACGAGGTGACGCCGGAACGGCCACTGGATCACCGGTTTCGACGATTCGGGGATCTCGACGAACCGCGGCTCCGCGTCGATCTCGGGAACGCCCACCGAGAACACTTCCGCCACTTCCTCGCGATTGGGGACAAGGGATGTGATCGGCTGGTCCGACCACACGACGAAGGGGGTGATGACGTACCCGGAGCGCGTGACGTAGTCGTCGAGCCTGCCGAGCACCGCGGACGGCTCCACGTCCAGGCCGAGTTCCTCGTGCAACTCGCGCCGGGCGGCGTCCTCGCCGGTCTCCCCCGGATCCACTCCGCCGCCGGGCAACGCGAACTGTCCCGGATGCGCGCGCATCTTGCTCGGGCGCATGGTCAGCGGAACGGCCTGACCGTCGGCGCCGTCGTTCATCACGGCGATCACGACCGCCGCGGACCGCCGATTCGTGGGGTCCACGATCCGTGGTTCGAAGCGTGCCAGCGCGTCGGCGAGCCGTTCCCTGCTCAGTACGTGCCCATTCACCATCACCCGACAGTATCGCCAGTCGCGGCGAAACCCACGCTTCGGTCCCCGCGTTTCGAACCCCGCGCCGGCCGTCAGCCGAGCAGCTGCTGCCTGATCTCGTTCTTGAGGACCTTCCCCAGTTTGGAACGAGGCAGGTCGGGCCAGACCAGGATTTCCTTCGGGGTCTTCACGCTCCCGATGCGCGCTTTCACGAACGCCGTGAGTGCGTCGGCCTCGATCGGTGTTCCGGCTCGGGACTGGACGACGGCGACGACACGTTCACCCCATTTGTCGTCGGGAAGCCCGATCACCCCGCAGTCCTGGATTCCGGGGTACGCCATGAGCGCCTGTTCCACTTCGACGGAATAGACGTTGAATCCGCCGGTGATGATCATGTCCTTGGCCCGGTCGACGATGAACAGAAAGTTGTCGTCGTCGAGGTACCCGATGTCGCCCGTGTGATGCCAGCCGTGGGCCGACGCGTCCTGCGTCGCAACGGGATTCTTGTAGTACCCCGTCATGACGAGCGAGCTGCGCACGACCACTTCGCCTCGCTCACCGGCAGGCAGCAGCGTCCCCTGCCCGTCCATGATCGCGACGGTGACCAGCGGGGAAGGTCTGCCCGCCGAGCTCAGCCGGGCGGTCGCGACCGAACCGTCCGGGTGGAAATGGTCTTTCGGCGCCATCGTCGCGATCATCATCGGCGCCTCGCTCTGCCCGAACAGCTGGGCCATCACCGGCCCGATCCGGGTCAGCGCTTCTTCGAGCCGCGTCGGGGAGATCGGCGCCGCGCCGTACCAGAAGCATTGCAGCGAACTCAGGTCCGTCGTCTCCAGGTCTGCGTGGTCCAACAGCATGTAGATCAGGGTCGGCGGAAGGAAGGTGTGGGTGACGCGGTCCCGGTCGATGTGCGCGAGGAACTGCCCCAGGTCGGGCGTGGGCATGATGACCACCTGCCCGCCGAGGGTGAGGATCGGAAAACACAGGACACCCGCCGCATGCGTCAACGGCGCGAGAGCGAGGTACACCGGTCTGCCGTCGAACGGGTAGCTCATCAGGGTCAGCGCGGACATCGTCTCGATGTTCCGGCCGGTGAGCATGACACCCTTCGGCCTCCCCGTCGTCCCTCCGGTGCCGACGATCAGCGCGAGGTCGTCGACGGGCTCGACGTCGAGACGTTCGGTACCGAGCCAGTCGTCGAACGGGTGGGCGTACTCCTCGTCGCCGTCGAGACACACGAGGGTCGTCAACAGCGGCAACTGCTGCCGGATCCGATCGACCAAGGGCGCGAACGCCTTCTGGAAGATCAGGCAGCGACAGTCGAAGAGCTCGAGAAGGTCCCGATTCTCCGCCGCCTCGTTCCGCGGGTTGATCGGGCACCACACCGCCCCCGCCCGGCTGATCCCGAACACGCAGGAGAACGCGGTCGGGTCGTTGCCGGACAGGACGGCCACCTTGTCGCCCGCGGCGATCCCCGACCGTGCCAGCGCGGCCGCGACGCGCCGGCTCAGGTCCTGGACATCGGCGTACGACAGCGTCCGGTCGCCCATCGTCAGGCACGGCGACGACGGTCCGAGCGAGGCACCCTTGTCGAGGTAGTCGGTCAAGCGCATTGTGCGGTCCTCCTCGAAGTCGCGGCCGGGACGATCAGCTCTGCACGGTGAGAACCGGCTCCATCACGAGGCCGAAGCTGCGCAGGATTCCCAGGAGTTCGCGATGACCGAACGCCTGGCACGCTGACGCGAGGCCCGTCCGCTTCGGAGGCTGCTGCAACAGGGAGTACGCGGCGTACGCCTGCAGGAGACCCGTCTGCTTGTAGTTGCAGTTGCCGTGGATGACGCAATGCGCCCGACCCAGCGGCCCGGACGCGTACACGGAGTCGAGCGAGGTGTTGACGCGTGGGTTCTCCCTCGGCGGCATCCCCGCCTGCACGGAACCGGCGATCTCCGCGAGCGCCGCGTCCTGCTCGTCCGCGGGAAGGGTCTTGATCTGCTCCTCGACCATCTTCTGCGTCGCGACGACGCCCTCCATCACGGAACGGTCGAACACGCCGCCTGCCGCCTTCACGTTCGCCACCCGCGGATCGTCCTTGAACCAGACGGGATGGCACGTGCCGCCCCACGGCAGCGCGAGGGCCATCTGGTGCTGTCCCGGCACCACGACCTCGAATGTGGTACCAGGGTCCCACTTCTCGTACCGGTTCTGTTCCAGGTAGTACCAGTCGGCTTTGAGGATCGTGAAGATCGTCTGCGTGGACGCGTAGGTGGGAAAACCCTTCCACAACACCAGGATGTCGAGAGTGTCCAATCCCGGCGTTTCCAGAGCGATGTTCGCGGCGATCTCACCGGTGGTGTACATCTGCGCGACGCCGGGAGACAGCAGCAGACCCTTCTCGGCGAACTTGTCGCCGAACTTCGCCTGCACGTCCAGAACCCAGTCCTGCTCACCGGTCGTGTCGGTGTAATGGCATCCCGCGGCGAGGGCCGCCTCGACGACGACGGCGCCGTGTTTGATGAACGGGCCGACCATGTTGCTGACAACCCGTGCGCCGCTGAACAGTTCGGTCAGCGCCGAGACGGTGTGCTCCACCTCGACCACCTCGTGGTCGACGGTGTCCAGCCCGGGAATGCGGTCGAGCACTTCCTGGATCCGCTTCTTGTCCCGGCCCGCGGCGATGAACGGAATGTTGAACTCGCGCAGGTATTCACACACGAGCCGCCCGGTGTATCCGGAGACTCCGTAGACGATGACGGGCTTCTTGTCGGTCATGAGATGCCTTTCAGAATGTGAGAAGAGTCCGGGGAGATCGGTTACATGCCCATGCCGCCGTCTACCGGCAGGCCGATTCCGGTGACGAAGCGAGCGGCGTCGGAGGCCAGGAAGACGACGGTGTCGGCGATGTCCGCGACCTCACCGAGTCGCCCGAGAGGCGTCAGACCGATCACGTCGGCGACCGCGGCGTCGGCGCTGGGCCACAGTCCGAGCCTCTCCATGTCGGCGGCCAGCCCGAGTCCCATCTCGGTGGCGACCAGCCCGGGGTACACGCAGTTCACGCGGACGCCGTACCCGAGTTTGCCGGCCTCCTGGGCCGCGACCCGGGTCAGCCGGTCGACGGCGGACTTGGTGGCGGAGTAGCCGGCGATGCCCGGGAACGGGATCGTCGCGGCCACCGAGGAGACATTGACGATCGCCCCGCCCGCTCCCGCCGGGCCTCCGGGACGCATGGCGCGCAGACCGTGCTTCAGACCGAGCGCGACACCGAGAATGTTGACCTCGCACATCCGGCGGATGTCGGCGGGGTCGATGTCGACCACGAGTGACGAGATCTCGATGCCCGCGTTGTTGACGAGGAGGTCGAGTCCGCCGAGTTGCTCCACGGTGGCAGCGACGGCGCGCTCCCAGTTGCCGTCGTCGGTGACGTCGAGTGTCACGAATCCGGTGTCGACGCCGGACTTCCCGATTGAATCGGCGGTCGCGCGCCCCTCCCCCTCGAGGACGTCGCCGATCACGACTGCCGCACCGGCCTCGGCGAGGGCGGCAGCCATACCGGCACCCAACCCCTTCGCACCACCAGTGACCAGCGCTTTCCGTCCTGCAAGATCACTCACGCTCATTCCGACCTGCCTTCGTACGAGACGATTCGCGGAACCACGTCACGAGACCGAGTCCGCAATGTGGTGTGGATCACAGAGTATTCGACTTTGGACGACTGTCAAGATTTCTCTTGACGACTGTCAAGTTTTTGTTACACAGTCGTCAAGGATGCGGGTTAGACTGATGCACACCGTGCTGGACCATGCGAGCCGAACAGGAAGAATGCCGTGACACCCGTCGCCGAGAAGAACGCCGATCGGGTCTCGCGCCGCCAGGTCGACAAATTCGCCGAGCGCCGGGATCAACTCGCCGAGTCGGCGTTGCAGACCCTCTCGGAACTCGGCTATGCCCGTACCAGTCTCCGGGAGATCGCCCAGAACTCCGAGTTCTCGCACGGCGTCCTGCACTACTACTTCAGCGACAAGGTCGATCTGATCACACACTGCGTGCGGCACTACAAGTCCCGGTGTGTCACGCGATACGACGGCGTGGTCGCCACGGCCCAGACTGCCGAAGAGTTGAAGGCGGGATTCGGCCGGGTGCTGGTGGATTCGCTCCAGGACGAAGCCACCATGCATCGACTCTGGTACGACCTCCGCTCGCAGTCGCTGTTCGAGGAGTCGTTCCGCGCAGACGTCGCCGCGATCGACAAGAGCCTCGAAAACATGATCTGGCGCATCGTGTCCCGGTACGCGGAATTGGCGGGGCGCACGATCACCATCGCCCCGGCCACCATGTACGCGGTCTTCGACGGACTGTTCCAGCAGAGCCTCGCGAGGTATCTGGCGGGGGACGACTCTGCGGCGGACGGCCTCGCGAACAACGTCGATCAGATACTGGCGCTCGTCATTCCGGCACGGTAGAGCCGGTCACTTCTCCGCGGCGGCCTTGATCCGCTGCGCGAAATCGGGTGCGTCCTTCCGGGCCGCCCGCAGTGCGAGAGGTGCGATCAGCTTTCCGATTCCGTGACCCTCCAGCACGTTGAAGATCGTCACCTTGGTTCCTGCGCCCGAGGGTTCGAGGTCGTAACCACCCTCTTTCGCGGTCACGGAATTCTTCGAACGCTCCGCCCAGCGAATCTTCCGGGGCGCCTCGAATTCGGTGATCTCGAACTCCCGCTTCGTGGTCATCCCGGCGTCCTTGACCGTGCTGACGAAGATGGTGCCGACTCCCGGAGGACCGTCCGTCTTCTTCACGATCTCCTGCACCCGGGGACTGAACTCCCGGTCGTTGACCCCCGCGGCGAGGTACTCGAACACTTCCTCGATGGGGCGATTGATCACAACAGCGCCTTCGAACCGTCCAGCCATGCCAGCCTCCCGTTTCCGTGACCTGCCGGGTTCCGACAGTACTCGCGACGTAGCCGCGGCGCGGTCACATCGCCGCCGGGCCGTCGGTCATAGAAGTGACGGCCGGCAACGCGGCGTCTCCTGCAAGGGACCCTGAACACAGGAAGGCTTCGACATGGACACCTCGGTCACCAACAGTTCCCGGGCCGGGCGATCGACCCCGGCACGCCCGTTTCTCTCCACCGCCAGAGGCACCCTCACGCTGACGCTGTTGTGCGCCGTGGCATTTCTCGACTTCGTCGACGCATCCATCGTCAACATCGCCCTGCCCGACATGCGCAGCGACCTGGATATCTCGGTTCAGGAACTGCAATGGGTACCGAGCGCGTACCTCCTCACCTACGGCGGATTCATGCTGCTCGGCGGCCGCCTGGCCGACCTGCTCGGGCGCCGCCGCGTGCTCGTCACCGGCACCGTCATGATCGGGCTGTCGTCGCTGATCGGCGGGTTCGCCGGAAACGCGGAGGTCCTGATCGGCGCGCGACTCGCGCAGGGTGTCGGTGCGGCACTGATGCTTCCGGCCGCGCTGTCGATTCTGACGACGACGTTCGAGGAGGGCCCCGAACGGCATACCGCACTCGGCGTCTGGGCCGGGGTGGGCGGTCTCGCATCGGCCGTCGGTGTCTTTCTCGGCGGCGTGCTCACCGAGGGGCCGGGCTGGCGATGGGTGCTGTTCGTGAACCCTCTGGCATGCGCGCTCGTACTGCCGGCGGTCTTCGCGCTCATTCCCGGCGACCGGCGCCGCGCCCGGTTCGCACACTTCGACGTCGCGGGCAGTGTGCTCGGCACCGGCGGGATGCTGTTGCTCGTCTACGCCCTGGTGAAGGCACCCGACCAGGGATGGGGCAGCGCCCGCACGATCGCTGAGTTCGCCGGTGCATTCGTGCTGATCGCGGCGTTCGTGATCAACGAGCAGCGCAACCCGCACCCCCTGCTGCCGCTGTCGATCTTCCGCATCAAGGGTTTGGCCGCCGCCAACGTCACGGGGCTGATCGCCTTCGCCGGTCTGATCGCGATGTTCTTCTTCCTGACTCTCTACATGCAGAACGTTCTCGGCTACTCCCCCATCCAAACCGGTACGGCCTACCTCCCGCTCTGCCTGGGTGTCGGTATCGCCGCCGGGATCTCCTCCCAGTTGCTCACCCGGACCGGAACCCGTCCCGTCATCGTCGCGGGAGCGCTGGTGGCCTCGGCCGGCCTCTACCTGCTGTCCCGGATCCCCGTCGACGGCACCTATCTCAGCGACCTGCTTCCCGGACTGATGGTCGTGTCGTTCGGTCTCGGCGCCGTCTTCGTCGGCGTCACGACCGCAGCCAACGCCGGTGTGCCTGCCGGCGAGGCGGGGCTCGCGGCAGCGTTGCTGAACGCCTCACAGCAAGTCGGCAGCGCACTCGGTCTCGCGATCTTCGCTGCGATCGCCACCTCACACTCCCAGCATCTGCTCGCAGCGAATTCGCCTGTGCCCGAGGCACTCACCTTCGGCTTCCAGCGAGCGCTGCTGGCCGGCAGCATCTTCCTCGTCGCCGCGGCAGTGATCGGCCTGCGCACCGACAACGCACACGGAGACGGCGAGCACCGCACGAGCTGACCCAGGCGGGCTCGTCAGTCGAGGTTCTCGACGACGAGCCCGGCGAGGCGCTCACGGTCGGCGAGGATGTCGATCTCGACGATCTTCCCCCGCCGGATCGTGACGCCCAGGACCGACAGCAGCTGTCCGTCGGAGATCGCGACCACTCCGGCGGCACCGTTGACGAGCGCCGGATGCGCGAACCGAGCCAGCCGAGCGAACCCGAGGACCCGGCCCGCGACGGTCTCCGCGCCGCGCACCATAGTGGACGCGCCTGCAGGCAACGCTCCGGTATCGGCGCGGAGCACGACATCCGGATCGAGCACCGCCACCAGCGCGTCGAAGTCGCCGTTCCTCGCTGCCCCCAGGAACGCGTCGACGATCGCCCGCTGACGGACCGGATCGGTGTCGGGAACGGGCGCTCCCTGCAGACGCCGGCGTGCGCGGCTGGCCAGTTGCCGGGCGGCCGCCGGGGTTCGCTCCACGATCGGGGCGATGTCCTCGAAGGGCACCGCGAACATATCGTGCAGCACGAACGCCAGTCGCTCCGCAGGAGCGAGCGTGCCGAGGACCACGAGCAGCGCGAGACCAACCGAATCGGCCAGCACCGCCTCGTGTTCGGGGTCGCTGCCCTCCGCCCGGGTCACGATCGGGTCGGGCACCCCCGCGTCCAGGGGAGCTTCCCGCCGTGACCTGCGTGACTGCAGCATGTTCAGGCACACCCGTGCCACCACGGTCGTCAGCCAGCCGCCCAGGTTCTCGACGGTGTCGGCGTCGGTGCGGCTCAGTCGCAGCCAGGATTCCTGCACGGCGTCCTCGGCCTCGCTGAGCGAGCCGAGCATCCGGTAGGCCACCGCGCGCAGGTGCGTGCGATGGGCCTCGAACTGCTGCGCCAGCACGTCGTTCTCGTTCATCGGTCACATCCCTTCGTCGCAGTCTGTCAACTGTGTGACCGGCGAAACTCGGCCGATGTGACAACGGCGCGTCGTCCGTGTCCCTCCGATGCGCGCAATGCGTCCAGTTTCCCTGGTTCCGCTGTCCGATATCGCCGTGGTTAACTGAAATGACGCTCACAGTCTCTGAAGGGCTGGACGGCATGTGGAAAGCGCAGCAGGTCGGACGTCTGTTCCTCGTCTCGGTACTCGCGGCACTGGCCGTGTGCGGGGTGAGCGCCACCGCGTCGGCGCATGTCCCGGCAGTCACCGGGAAGGTCGTCGCGCCGGCACTCTCCCCCGCCAGCGGGCAAGTCGTCGGCATCGCGCATCCTGTCGTCGTCCGGTTCGCGTCACCGGTGCCCGATCGCGCCCTCGCCGAGCGTGGTGTCCGGATCACCCCGTCGACGCCGGTGCCCGGACAGTTCTCCTGGATCGGCGACCGCACCGTGCAGTGGACCCCGGCGCACTTCTGGCCGGCCGACACACGGGTGACCGTCGAGGCGGCGGGCGCGAGGTCGCAGTTCCAGGTGGGTGACGCACTCGTCGCCGTCGCGAACACGACGACGCACCAGTTCACGGTCAGCATCAACGATCAGGTCGTGCAGACCATGCCGGCGTCCATGGGCAAACCCGGATACGAGACACCGCTCGGGACGTTCCCCGTCATCGAGCAGTTCCGCGACATGATCATGGACTCGTCGACGTACGGCGTCCCGATCGACGACGAGGAGGGCTACCGCCTCTACGTCGAGTACGCCACCCGCATCACGTGGGGCGGGATCTTCGTGCACGCCGCACCGTGGTCGGTGAACTCGCAGGGCTTCGAGAACGTCAGCCACGGCTGCATCAATCTCAGCACCGAGAACGCGCAGTGGTTCTACGACAACGCCAAGATCGGCGACCCGGTCATCGTCACGGATTGAGTCCCGGACCGGAGACACAGAAAAGGCGGCTTCCCGTCTCCGGGAAACCGCCTTCGCTGATCATCTGGTCGGGCTGACAGGATTTGAACCTGCGACCACTTGACCCCCAGTCAAGTGCGCTACCAAGCTGCGCCACAGCCCGTCCACACCCTCGTTCAGGTGCTCGATGAGATTACATCAGGGGCAGTCCGTAACGCTAATCGACTGGTCAGGGCACATTCCGTCAGATCAACGACCTCGCCGCTCACGCTTTTCGCGCACCCGCACCGAGATGCGGACGGGGCTGCCGTCGAAATTGAACTCCTCGCGCAGACGCCGCTCCAGGAACCGGCGGTAGCCCGCCTCCAGGAACCCGGTCGTGAACAGCACGAACGTCGGCGGGCGTGTTCCGGCCTGCGTGGCGAACATCACCCGAGGCAGCCGGCCACCGCGCATCGGCGGCGGAGTGGCGGCGACGACCTCCTTGAGCCAGGTGTTGAGCCGGCCCGTGGGAATGCGCTTGTCCCAGGACTCCAATGCGGTGTCCAGGGCGGGGACGAGCTTCTGCACCGCGCGCCCCGTCTGCGCCGAGATGTTGACGCGCTGCGCCCACGGCACCCGCACCAGGTCCCGATCGACTTCCCGATCGAGCTGGAGGCGCCGGTCCTCGTCGACGAGATCCCACTTGTTGAACGCGATGACGAGGGCCCGGCCGGCGTCGGCCACCATGCTCAGCACGCGCAGGTCCTGCTCCGAGACCGGCTCGGATGCGTCGATCAGCAGAATCGCGACCTCGGCGGCCTCGATGGCGCTCTTCGTCCGCAGCGACGCGTAGAACTCGGCGCCGCTGGCGTGGCTGACCCGCTTGCGCAGGCCGGCGGTGTCGACGAAACGCCACGGCCTGCCGCCGAGCTCCACGATCGAGTCGACCGGATCGACGGTGGTACCCGCGACGTTGTGGACCACCGAACGCTCGTCGCCCGACAGCTTGTTCAGCAGGCTCGACTTCCCGACGTTCGGCTTCCCGACCAGAGCCACGCGACGCGGCCCGCCGCCGGGGATGCCTTCACGCGGGGTCTCCGGGAGGGCGGCGAGCACCTCGTCGAGGAGATCGCCGGTCCCGCGGCCGTGCGTCGCGCTCACCGAGTGCGGTTGTCCGAGACCGAGCGACCACAGTGCGGCCACCTCGGATTCGGTGCGGCCGTCGTCCACCTTGTTGGCCACCAGCAGAACCGGGGTCTTGGACCGGCGCAGCACCTTGGCCACGGCCTCGTCCGTTGCGGTGGCGCCGACGACGGCGTCGACCACGAGGAGGATCGCATCCGCGGTCTGCATCGCCAGTTCCGCCTGCCGCGCCACCGACTGCTGCAGGCCCTTGGCGTCGGGTTCCCAGCCACCGGTGTCCTGCACCATGAAGCGGCGGCCACTCCAGTTCGCCTCGTAGGAGACGCGGTCCCGGGTGACACCGGGAATGTCCTCGACCACGGCTTCGCGTCGGCCGATGATCCGGTTGACGAGCGTCGACTTACCGACGTTCGGGCGCCCGACCACTGCGAGGGTGGGAACCGGGACGTGGGACTCTCCGTCGCCGCCGTCTTCGAGGTCCAGGACCTCCCAGTCGGATTCCTCACTCCAGGTGCCGTCGCCTGCGAACTCGGTGGTGAATTGTTCGGTCACTGCCCTGCTCCAATTCTTTCGCTTACCACCAGCAGCAACCTGCCGATCACGTCGTCGATTCCGAGTTCGCTGGTGTCGACCAGCACGGAATCGTCGGCCGGCCGCAGCGGCGACACGGCGCGCGTGGAGTCGAGGTGGTCACGACGCTGCACATCGGCCAGCACGGCCGCGTAGTCGTCGCCTCGTCCTTCCGCGAGATTCTGCGCATTCCTGCGCTGTGCCCGGGCTTCCGCCGAGGCGGTGAGGTAGAACTTCACGTCGGCGTCCGGGATCACGACGGTGCCGATGTCCCGGCCCTCGACGACGATCCGTTCGGCCTCGCCGGCGAGACGACGCTGCGCCGCGACGAGCAGTTCACGCACGGCCGGTACGGCGGAGACAGCCGAGACGGCCTTGGTCACCGCGTCGCCGCGAATCTCCTCCCCCACGTCCTCACCGTCGAGCAGGACCTGCTCGCCTGCCGGGTCGGTGCCGATCGACCACGGCAGACCGGCGGTCGCGTCGGCGATCGCCGCGGGATCGGTGAGGTCCACACCCTTACGCAGCGCATGCAGCGTCGCGATCCGGTACATGGCGCCGGTGTCGAGGTAACGGGCACCGAGCCGCTGGGCCAGCATCCGCGAGACGCTCGACTTCCCGGTTCCGGACGGGCCGTCCATCGCGACGACCAGCGACGAGGTACTCACAGGCCCACCGCCCCGTAGAGACCGCCGACCTCGCCTCGACCGAGTACGCGCAGCGTGCCGGGGCGCTGCTCGCCGAGGGCGACCGCGCCGATGTCCGTCCGGACCAGCCGGATGACGGGGTGTCCCACGGCCTCGAACAGGCGGCGCACGATGTGCTTGCGGCCTTCGTGCAGCGTGACGCGGACGAGCGATTTGCCCTCGTTGATGTCGAGGAGCGTGAACGTGTCGACCTTCGCCGGTCCGTCGTCGAGCTCGACACCCTCTTTGAGTTTCTTTCCGACGCCGCGTTCGAGGGCACCCGACACGGTCGCCAGGTACGTCTTCGACACCTCGAAGGACGGGTGCATCAGTCGATGCGCCAGGTCTCCGTCGTTGGTGAGCAGCAGCAGCCCCTCGGTGTCGGCGTCCAGTCGACCGACGTGGAACAATCGCTGACCTGCGGCGACCCGCTCGGAGACGATGTCGCCGACGCACGGGCGACCCAGGTCGTCCGACATCGTCGACTGCCAGCCGCGGGGCTTGTTCAGCGCGAGGTGGACCAGGTCCTTCTGCACGACTACGCGGACACCGTCCACGCGCACCACTGCGTTCTCGGGGTCGATGCGCAGTCCCTGTTCGATGACGATGCGGCCGTCGACCTCGACGCGACCCTGCGAGATCAGTTCCTCGGCCGCACGGCGCGACGCGACACCGGCCTGGGCGAGAACCTTCTGCAGTCGCATGCCGTCGCCCTGCGGCGGGCCGACGGGCCGATCGGCGGCGTCGGCGTACTGGTGCCGGGCCGGCTTGGCGTTGCTGACCTTGGGCGCCTGGGTCTGGGCGCGCTGCGGCTTGGCCGACTTGGGCTTGCCGCGTTTGTTCTTCGCGGCCGCGGCGTCGGGCCTGCCCGACTTCCCCTTGACGGCGTCCGACCTGGTCGGACGCCGATCGGTCTCGGAGCGGCTCGGTCGCCCTCCGGCTTCCGACCTGTCCGAGCGACCCCCGGTCTCCGACCTGGTGGGGCGCTGCTTCTTGTTGTTGTTGCGATCCGGTGTGCCATCTCGGCGAGCGGGTTTCTTCACTTTTGTACTATCCCTGTCAGTCTTCGGTGTCCAGCCCGGTGTCCAACTCTTCTGTGGAAGCCGTAGCTCTATTCATTCTCGCAAATCGTGGATCAGATTCCAGACTGTCACTGATGTCATCTATCAGATCCACGTCAGGTAACAGCGGAGCCAAGGCGGGAAGATCGGCGAGAGACGCCAAGCCGAGCCGTTCCAGGAAGAGCTCCGTCGTCGAATACTGCGTGGCGTTGGTATCGGGATCGACGCCGGCTTCGGCGATCAATCCGCGAGCGAGAAGTGTGCGCACCACACCATCCACGTTGACGCCGCGCACCGCACTGATCCGTGCGCGGGTCAACGGTTGACGGTATGCCACCACGGCCAGAGTTTCCAAAGCCGCCCTCGTCAGTTTGGACCGCGCGCCGTCGAGCAGGAGTCGTTCCACGTAGGGGGCGTACGCGGTGCGCGTGTAGAGACGCCAACCGTCACCGGCATATCGGAGGTCCATCCCGCTCCCACGGGCGGTGAGCTCGGTGGACATGCGGTTCAGCACGTCGGTGATGCGATTCACAGAAGCGCCGGTCGCGGAGGCGAGTAATTCGGCTCCAGCGGGAGAGTCGACGACCAGCAGCAGCGACTCGAGAACGGCTTCGAGTTCGGTGTCCGACAGCTCGGGTTCTGCGTCGACGGCGCCCAGGTCGTCCGACTCGTCGAACGGGGCCGAACTCATCCGTCATCCTCCTCGGTCACCGGGGCGTGTGTGCCCTCCCCGGTCCAGCTCACCAACAATTCCCCGAGCGGCTCGGGCTGTTCGAACAACACCGACCGCTCGCGATACAGCTCGAGCAGCGCGAGGAATCTCGCCACGATCAGGGCGGTCACCTCGCACTCCGAGACCAGGTCGCCGAAGGTCGCCCATTCCCCGGCTCCTCGTTCGCGGAGCAGTTCCAGCATCCGCGCCGCCTGTTCGGGCACCGACACCGCGTGCATGTCGTGCAGATGGTCGAGTCCCACGGTGGGCTTCGGGCGCGGCGTGAACACTGTCGCGGCGATCTCCGCGAACCGCTGCGGGTCGACACCGAGCAACACTTCCGGCAGCAACCGGGTGAACTGGTCCTCCAGGGCCGCCGAACGCGGGTACCGGCGCAGCGCGGCCGCCTCGAGCTCACCGAACAGTTGCGCCACCTGCTTGTACGCGCGGTACTGCAGCAGCCGGGCGAACAGCAGGTCGCGCGCCTCGAGGAGCGCGAGGTCCTCGGCGTCCTCCACCTGCCCCGCCGGGAGCAGACGCGCCGCCTTCAGGTCGAGCAGCGTCGCGGCGACCACCAGGAATTCGGTGGTCTGATCGAGACCCATCTCCGAGCCGAGCGTGCGGGTGTAGGCGATGAAGTCGTCCGTCACCTGGTGCAGCGCGACTTCCGTCACGTCCAGCTGTCGCTGGTTGATCAGGGTGAGGAGCAGGTCGAACGGTCCCTCGAAATTCCGCAGCGTCACCCGGAAGCCGGGCTTGACCGCGGGCGCCTGCTGATCCTCGGCCTGCGATACCTGGGTCTGCGGGTCCTCGGTCTGCGGTGGAGCCGGAATGTCCTGCGTATTCACCACTTACCGGCCGGACCGGTGAATGACCTCGCGTGCCAGCGCACGGTAAGCCTCGGCGCCGGTCGATTTCGGCGCCCAGGTGGTGATCGGTTCCCCGGCGACCGAGGTCTCGGGGAAGCGCACGGTGCGGTTGATCACGGTGTCGTACACGAGATCCCCGAACACCTCCACCACGCGGGCCATCACCTCGCGGGCGTGCAGGGTCCGCGAGTCGAACATCGTCACCACGATGCCGGCGAGTTCCAGCCGCGGGTTGAGCCGGTCGTGGACCTTCTCGACCGTGTCGTTGAGCAGCGCCAGTCCGCGCAGGCTGAAGTACTCGCACTCCATCGGGATGATCACCGAGTCCGCGCAGGCCAGCGCGTTGACCGTGAGCAGACCGAGGGACGGCTGGCAGTCGATGAGGACGTAGTCGTACCGGTCGAGCACGGGATGCAGCACGCGCCCGAGCGTCTGTTCCCGCCCGACCTCGGTGACGAGCTGGATCTCTGCCGCCGACAGGTCGATGTTGCTCGGCAGAAGGTCGAGGCCCTCGACGCGCGTCCTCATCAGGACGTCGTCGATCGAGACGCGGGGTTCGACGAGGAGATTGTGGACGGTCAGTTCGAGGTCGTGGTGCGCGACTCCGAGGCCCGCGGACAGCGCCCCCTGGGGATCGAGGTCGACGAGCAGGACACGTCGGCCGAATTCGGCCAGCGACGCACCCAGGTTGATCGTCGACGTCGTCTTGCCGACGCCACCCTTCTGGTTGCACATCGCGATGATCTTGGCGGGGCCGTGCGAGGGCAACGGGGTGGGTTCCGGCACCTCACGCGTCGGCCGTCCCGTGGGGCCGAGCTCACCCCCCACGACCACGGCAGCGTCCTCGAACAAGGCTGCGGGTTCGGTTTGCCGCACGTCGAACATGTCGCCCTCCGGTTGCGAGTGCTCTGACTCCGCCGCTGGCGGCTGCGGTGTCACCACGGTCCGATGATCCCCTGTTCTCTCGATGATCGCTGCCGATCCCACATCGTTATACGAACGCTACCGCCTCGTACCGTAAATTTTCCCCTCGACACGCTTTCCGTCACCTCGCCCGGGGGTGCGCTCCGGCCCACACCTCGCGCAGCGCACCCACTGTCACCAGCGTATATATCTGGGTGGTCGTCACCGAGGCATGTCCCAGCAGTTCCTGGACGACGCGGACGTCGGCGCCGCCGTCGAGCAGGTGGGTCGCGAACGAGTGGCGGAGCGCGTGCGGCGACACCGCCGACGAGATGCCCGCCGCGTCCGCCGCGGTCTGCAGCACCTTCCACGCGCTCTGGCGGGCCGGCCTACCGGCACCACCCGCTGCTTGCCGCCCTTTCCCCGCAGCAGCACCGACCGGGTCTCGGTGTCGACATCGTCGACGTCCAGGCCGACGGCTTCGGAGATGCGGGCGCCCGTCGAATACAGCAACTCGAGCAGCGCGCGGTCGCGGACCGCCCGGGGTCCGTCGGCGGGTCCGCTGCCTCCGACCGCCTCCAGCAGCGCCAGTACCTCGTTGACCGGTAGAGACTTGGGGAGCCGTTTCGCCGGCGACGGCGGCCGCACGTCCCGGGCGACGTCCCCGGCAGTCATCCCCTCGGCCGCGGCAAACCGGTGGAATCCGCGCACCGCGATCAGGGCGCGGGCCGCCGAGCTCGCGGCCAGCGGCGGCAGTTCGCGAGCCGGATCGCCGGTTCGCAGAGCGATCACGAAGTCACTGACATCCTGTTCGCGGATCCTGCCGATGTCGGTGACCTCCCGGTCGGCGAGGAACAGCGTGTACCGCTCGAGGTCGCGGCGGTACGAACCGAGGGTGTTGCGGGCAGCTCCGCGCTCGACGGCCAGGTGGTCGAGGTCCGAATCCACCTGCCGCGCTATCACCACGTCATGCCCGCGCGGCCTCGTCCCCGGCGGCACGCGAGCGTTTCCGCTCGCTGAACCTGTCGGGGCGATCGACCCAGGGCGCGGCCACTTCGCGGAGTTCGCCGAGACCGCCCGGCCGGGACCGAGCAGAGGCGAGGGCCATCACCCCGGCCACGGCCGTGGCGTTGACGATGCTCCCGTTCAGCACCATCGACACGACCTCGTCGAGCGGGATCCGCTCGATCTCGAGGTCGGCTTCCTCGTCCTCCGGGTCGGGCCGATCCACGTCGTACAGGTCCTCGGCGAGGAACACGCGCACCGACTCGTCCGTGAACCCGGGCGAGAGAACGACATCCACGAGAACCGCCCAGCGACGAGCCCCGAGCCCGGTCTCCTCCGCCAGCTCGCGCCCGGCGGCGTCGACGGGGTCCTCCCCAGGCTCGTCCAGTAGGCCCGCCGGGATTTCCCACAACCGGCGCCCCACCGGGTGCCGGTACTGGTGGATCAGGACGACCCGGTCCTCGTCGTCGAGCACCACGACGGCGACGGCGCCGTGGTGCTCGACGACCTCACGTTCGGCGGTCCGGCCGTCCGGCATCGCGACGTGATCCACCCGGAGGGCGAGGATCGCGCCGCTGTAGACGGCGCGCGAGTCGAGAGTCTCGAATTCGTGCCGGCCGGTCTCGGTCATGTTCGGTCTCGCCCTATCCCGCGCTGTCGACCGACGCGACCTCGTCGCGGTCGGCGGAGTCGGCGAGTTCGTCATCGGCGGCTACGGCCGCGGCCCGCTCCTCACCGTGCACGTCGACGGGGAGCCGCTCTTCGAGCTTGTGCCTCAGCGCCGCGTCGACGAACGCCGCGAACAGCGGGTGCGGACGCGTCGGACGGCTCTTCAGCTCGGGGTGCGCCTGCGTCGCGACGAAGAACGGGTGCTGGTCGGCCGGGTACTCGACGAACTCGACGAGGTGACCATCGGGCGAGGTTCCGCTGAACCGGAGTCCGCTCTTCGCGATCCGGTCGCGGTACGCGTTGTTGACCTCGTAGCGGTGACGGTGACGCTCCGACACCTCTTCGCTGCCGTACGCCCGGGCGACGACGGACCCCTTCGTCAGGACCGCGGGGTACGCACCGAGGCGCATCGTGCCGCCGAGATCCGCCTCGCCGGCGATGACGTCTTCCTGGTCGGCCATCGTGGAGATCACGGGGTGCGTGGTCTCGGGCTCGAACTCGGCAGAGTTGGCGTCGTCGAGACCCACGCTGCGCGCGGCCTCGATCACGACGCACTGCAGGCCGAGGCACAGTCCGAGCAGCGGGATCTTCCGGTGGCGGGCGTACCGGATGGCGCCGAGCTTGCCCTCGATACCTCGGATTCCGAAGCCGCCGGGAATCAGCACGCCGTCGACCTCGCCGAGTGCGGCCTGCGCGCCCGTCTCCGTCTCACACGCGTCGGACGGCACCCAGGAGATTTCCACCTTCGAGCGATTCGCGAACCCGCCGGCGCGCAGCGCCTCGGTGACGGACAGGTAGGCGTCCGGCAGGTCGACGTACTTTCCGACCAGCGCGATCCGCACGGTCTCGCGCGGCTGGTGGACGCGCTCGAGCAGGTTGCCCCACACGGTCCAGTCCACGTCGCGGAACGGCAGACCCAGCTGACGCACCACGTACGCGTCGAGGCCCTCGCTGTGCAGCACCTTCGGGATGTCGTAGATCGAGGGCGCGTCGGGGGTCGAGATGCACCCGTCGACGTCGACGTCGCACATGAGCGCGATCTTGTTCTTCAGCGCCGGGGGAACCTCCCGGTCGCAGCGCAGGATCAGCGCGTCGGGCTGGATACCGATGTTCCGCAGCGCCGCAACCGAGTGCTGGGTGGGCTTCGTCTTGAGCTCACCCGACGGCGCCAGGTACGGAACCAGGGAGACGTGGAGGAAGAAAACGTTGTCGCGACCGACGTCGTGGCGCACCTGACGGGCGGCCTCGAGGAACGGCTGCGACTCGATGTCGCCGACGGTGCCACCGATCTCCGTGATGACGACGTCGGGCTGGTGTCCCTGGAGGTCCGGTCCGCTCATGGCGAGGATCCGGCTCTTGATCTCGTCCGTGATGTGCGGGATGACCTGGACGGTGTCGCCCAGGTATTCGCCGCGCCGCTCCTTGGCGATGACCGTCGAATACACCTGGCCGGTGGTCACATTCGCCTGACCGGACAGGTCGCGGTCGAGGAAGCGCTCGTAGTGGCCGACGTCGAGGTCGGTCTCGGCGCCATCCTCGGTGACGAACACCTCACCGTGCTGGAAGGGGTTCATCGTGCCCGGATCGACGTTGAGATACGGATCCAGTTTCTGCATGGTCACGCGCATTCCTCGCGCGGTCAGCAATTGCCCGAGGCTCGAGGCTGTGAGGCCCTTGCCGAGTGAGGAGGCGACGCCGCCGCTCACGAAGATGTGCTTGGTAGCGGTACGCGAATGAGTGCGTGACTGTGGCAAAGGGGCTCCCGTGACGACTGTGCAGGGCTTGGTCTGTTCGAGCAATGCTGGGGCCTGCCGACCCACGGGACTTCACGGTAACACCTTGTCGTACGTCCCGGAAACAACGCGCCGCGATTGCCCGCCCCGATGTGACGCGCGCTACGCCGGGGTGGCCCCCACGGTGACTCCGGTGGTGCCGGGCCCGGTGCCGTACCGGCCGGCGCCGCCGTTCAGTTGCTCCTGCAGCGCGAGCGGGACGGTGATCTTGCCCGCTTCCCGGTCGATGTTGTCGATCGTGGTCAGCGCCGCGGAGAGGGCCGCGTCGGCCCGCGCCACGGCGACCGCACCGTTGCCCTGCGCCGACGCCGGACGTCCGGCGAGAACCGCCCCGGCACCGCGCGAATCCAGCGCGCCCGCGAACCGGGCCACCACCGCACCGCGATTGCCGCTGACGCCGTCCTCCACGTCGCGATCTCCGGTCAGCACCACAGCGACCTGTGCCGGTTGGACTGCACCGTCGTCGTAGCTGACGAATCCCGCACCGCGGAGGGTCTCCAGGGCCAGCGCCATCTCCTGCGCGGAACTCTGTGGCTGGCCCGTCTCCTTGCCGAGCATGAGGACCGAGCCCAGCAGGTCGCCCGCGAGACTGCCCTGGTCGACGGCCCCGGTCTTCAGCGTGACACCCGCAGGGATCACGTTGTTGACGACCGTCCGCAGCCGGTCACCGCCCGTGGCGTCCACGAACGAATCGGTCAACGAGACCCGGCCGGTCACCGACCCACCGGCCTGCGCGATCATGCGGTTGACCCCGTCGAGGTCGGCGGGGTCGGCATCCGGGGTCGTCACGACCATCACGGTGCGTTGTGCGAGCGAGTCGGCCACCACGCGGCCACCCACCGCAGAATCGAAGCCGTCCGCCGAGTTCAACTGCTCGGTCAGCTGGTTGTTGCGTTCGTTCGCCTTCTCCACGTCGGTCTGCAGGTCGGCCTTGTCGTCGCGCAGTCCCGACACGAGACCGCTCGACAACAGGCCGGAGCCCATCACCACGCCGATTGCCAGAGCCAGGAAGATCGCCGCTATGGAAATGGCATGTTGACGCAGAGAAATCACTTGAAGAACCCTTGGACCCACAACGCGAAGCTGTTCCACGTCGCGACGGCCCAGTCCAGTGCCTCACCACCGATGTTCGACACCACCAGGGCCACGATCACCGCCACGAGAGCGGCCAGCACGAGCAGCGCGATCGCCCCGCCCGACACCCGGCTCCGGTACAGGGTCGCCACGGCCTTCGCGTCCACCAGTTTCGGCCCGACCTTCAGGCGGGTCATGAACGCCGACGGGTTGCTGTCGCGGCGTCCGCGGTCGAAGAATTCGTCGAGGGAGACGGTGCTCCCGACCGTGACGATCAGCGACGCGCCGTGATGATCGGCCAGCAGCAGCGCCAGGTCGGACGGGGACCCCGACGCGGGGAACGTCATCGCTCCGATGCCGAGGTCCTGGATCCGTGACAGACCGGGTGCGTGACCGTCCTGGTCGGCGGGAAGAACCACCTCGGCGCCCGACTTCAACGTGGCACTCGTGATGTCCTCGGGGTCGCCGACGATGAGATCCGGGCGATAGCCCGCCGACTTCAGGACGTCGGCGCCTGCCCCGACGCCGATGAGGATCGGCGAGTACTCCTTGATGAACGGCTTGAGGTTCTTCAGGTCGGACGCGTGATCCGGGCCGTCGGACACGATCACGACGTGCCGTTCCTTCATGTCGACGTCGACGTCGGGGACTCCGACACCGTCGATCAACAGCGGACTCTCGGTGCGGATGAACTCGATGGTGTTGCCGGAGAACGCCTCGAGGTGGTCGACGAGACCGGTCTTCGCCTCGATCATCCGGTCGGAGATCTCCGCCTCGGTCTGTTCGTCGCCCTTGGCGATGCGCCGCTCCCCGGAGTAGACACCTCCCCCGTTCACCCGGACCTTGCTGCCGTCCTTGATGCTCTTGAAGATCTCGGCGCCGGCCGAATCCACCAGGAGGATGCCGTTGGCGACGATCACCTCCGGACCGAGGTTGGGATAACGCCCCGAGATCGAGGGCGACGCGTTGATCACTGCGAGAACGCCGGCCTTCACCAGGGCGTCCGCGGTCCCGCGATCGAGGTCGAGCTCGTCGAGAACGACGATGTCACCGGGTCCGACGCGTCGCAGCAACTTGGCCGTGTTGCGATCCACCCTGGCGATGCCGCTGACCCCAGGCAAAGTTTCGGTGTTACGTGACAGCAGTGCCGGCATCTTCATGAGTTCGATGATGGACCGGAAGCAGGACCGACCTGTGGAGGCGCGCCGAACCGTTTACCACATCAGTCACACCATTACCACGGGTGCAGCCGACGGTCCGCCGGACCGGTTCAGACGGAACGCTCGGCGTTGGCGGTGGCCAACAGTTCCTCCGCGTGGGCGCGCCCGGTCTCCGTGTCGTCGAGTCCGGCGAGCATCCGGGCCAGTTCCACCACCCGCTCGTCATCGGTGAGTGTGTGCACACCGCTGCTGACGACGCCGTCCGCGTCGTCGACCTTGTCGACCACCAGGTGAGTGTCCGCGAACGCCGCGACCTGCGGCAGGTGCGTCACGACGATGACCTGGTGCGTCCGGGCGAGCCGGGCCAGTCGCCGGCCGATCTCGACCGCGGCCCGGCCGCCGACGCCGGCGTCGACCTCGTCGAACACCATCGTCGCGCCCGAATCGGACCCGGCGAGCACTACCTCGAGGGCCAGCATCACGCGCGAGAGTTCACCGCCGGACGCGCTCTTGCTGATGGGTAGCGACTGTGCACCGCTGTGCGCCGACAGCCGGAATTCCACTTCGTCGACGCCGGACGATCCCGCGTGCAGTTCCGTGCCGTCGACGGTGAGCGGTGCCGTGTCCTGCGGTCCGGCGATCCGGGGCCGGACCGACACCTCGAGAGCGGCCCGGCCCATCGCCAGACCTGCAAGTTCGGAACTGACCGCCTTGGCGAGCTTGACCGCCGCCTTGACGCGGGCCGCGGTCAGCTTCGACGCGGCCTCGGCGGTGGACGCCGCCGACTCCTCGACCTGCTTCGTCAACGCCGCCAATGCATCGGAGGACACGTCGATCTTCTCGAGCCTCGCACGGGCGTTGCCTGCCCATTCCAGTACGCCGTCGACGTCGGCGGCGTACTTGCGGGTGAGGTTCTTCAGTTCCGCCTGCCGCGACAGCAGGGAGTCCAGCGCCCCCGGATCCGCCGGAAGCCCGGCGAGATACGTGGTCAGATCCGCGGAGACGTCGGTGACCACCGCGATCGCATCGGCGAGCCGCGGTCCGAGCCCGTCGAGTTCGGGGTCGGTGGCCGATTCGATCCGGGCCCGCGCCTCGGACAACAGATCCAGCGCGGGTGCGCCGACGCCGTCGCCGTCCATGTCGTCGCCGCCGGCGAGCGCGGCGTGCGCTTCCTCGGCCGCCGAGCGCAGCGAGTCGAGTTCACTGAGCCTGCGCACCTCCGACACGATCGACTCGTCCTCGCCCGGGGTGGGGGCGACGCCGTCGATCTCGTTCAGGGCGAACGTCAGCTGGTCGGCTTCCTGCGCGAGTTCCCGGGTACGCCCGGTGCGTTCGATCAGCTCGGATCGCGCGGTCACCCATTCGTCGCGGTGCTTGCGGTACCGCGCCAGCAGCGGGCCGACCGTCTTGTCCGCGAACCTGTCCAGGGCGGCGCACTGCTGGTCCGGGCGGAGCAGCCGCAGCTGATCGTTCTGCCCGTGCACGGTGAGCAGCGGATCGGTGAACTCGGACAGCACGCCCGCCGGAACACTGCGCCCACCCAGGTGGGCGCGGGACCGTCCGTCGCTGCCGACGGTCCGCACCGCGATGATGGTGCCGTCCTCGTCGCGCTCGGCGCCGGTCGATTCGAGCAGCCGGGCGACGGCACGTTCGACGTGCTCCGAACCCTCGTCCGTCATGAACCGGCCCTCGACCACGGCACGGGGAGCGCCGAGACGCACCCGGCCCGCGTCCGCTCGCGCGCCGCTGAGCAGGTGCAGGCTCGTCACCACCATCGTCTTGCCCGCACCGGTCTCACCGGTGAGCACCGTCAAACCTTCGTGGAATTGCGCCGACGCCTCGGAGATCACACCGAGGTTGTCGATCCTGATCTCTGCCAGCACGTCTAGGGCTTCCTTCCTCGCCACCCGGTGACGGGCAGCTCGAACTTTCGCACCATCCGGTCCGCGAACGGCGCCGAATCCAGTCGTATCCAACGAACGGGTTCCTTGCCACGCACCACCTCGACGCGAGCGCCCGCGGGCAGCTCGAGGGTCCGGCGACCGTCGCAGAACACCAGACCGTCGTGGCTGCCTGCCACCGTCTCCACCGCGATCAGCGAATTCGGGCTCGTCACGAGAGGGCGCGCGAACAGCGCGTGCGCGTTGCTCGGGACCACCAGCAGGGCCTCCAACTCCGGCCACACCACGGGGCCGCCGGCCGAGAACGCGTATGCCGTCGACCCGGTCGGGGTGGAGATGAGGACACCGTCGCAGCCGAACGCCGACACGGGGCGGCCGTCCACCTCGAGCACCACCTCGAGGACACCGAGCCGGGACCGGTTCTCGATGCTCGCCTCGTTGAGTGCCCAGCCGCGTTCGATGATCTCGTCGTCCACCCGGACCAGCACGTCCAGCGTCATGCGGTGTTCGATGCGGTATTCACGACGCACCACCTGGGCGAGCGCCTCGTCGAGGTGCTCGGCCTCCGTTTCCGCGAGGAACCCGATCCGGCCCAGGTTGATGCCCAGAACCGGAATGGACGCGGCCTGGGCGAGTTCCGCTGCCCGGAGGAATGTTCCGTCCCCGCCGAGGACGAGCACCATCTCGCAACCGAGGGCGGCGTCGGGGCCGGCCTCCACGATGGTGACTTCCAGCCCGGGAACCAGGAATTCGTCGGCCGCCATGCCGTCCATCGGTTCGATGCGGGTGCTGTCGACCTCGTCGACGAGGACGCGCAGTCCGATCCCGGCCCGCTCGAAGATCTTGCCGACACGTCGCGCGGTCTCCGTGATCTCGGCGCGGCCCGGGTGCGCCACGAGCAGGATCTCCCGCTCGCGTTGCCGGGCGCCGCTGCTTCCCCCGCTCACTGTGGTCCCTCCTGCACCGCGGTGCGGATCAACTCTTCTACCGACTCGACCGGTCCATCATCCGTCCCGGGTGTGACATCCGCGCGGAGCCACAGGAAGTACTCGACGTTCCCCGACGGTCCCGGCAGCGGACTGGCCACTGCACCGACGGTACGCAGTCCCAGCGACGCTGCCGTATTCGCGACATCCAGCACCGCGGCGACGCGCAGCTCCGGGTCCCGCACCACGCCACCGGAGCCCACGTGGTCCTTGCCGACCTCGAACTGCGGCTTCACCATCGGAATCAGATCTGCGCCCTCGGCCACGCAGGCGACGAACGCCGGGAGGACGAGCTTCAGGGAGATGAACGAGAGGTCCGCGACCACCAGATCGACCGGGCCGCCGATCTGCTCGGCGTCGATGGATCGCACGTTGGTCCGGTCCACGACATGGACGCGGTCGTCGGACTGCAGCCGCCACACCAGCTGGCCGTAGCCGACGTCCACCGCCACGACCTCCCGCGCGCCGCGGTGAAGCAGCACATCGGTGAAGCCGCCGGTGGACGCGCCGGCGTCGAGGCAACGCCTGGCCTCGACCTCGAGTCCGCGGGGCCCGAAGGCCTCGAGCGCACCGAGAAGTTTGTGCGCCCCGCGCGATGCCCAGGACACTTCGTTGTCGACCTCGACCACCCGCAACGGAGTTCCCGCTTCGATTGCGGTGGCCGGTTTGGTGGCCGCCGCACCCGAGATCAGGACTCGGCCGGAGGAGATGAGTTCTTGCGCGTGCTCACGGGACCGGGCCAGTCCCCGCCGAACGAGTTCGGCATCCACCCGTGCTCGACGGGCCACGTCAGATCTTGTCCACGGTGGCCAGCGCCTCCACCAGCACGTCGTGCGCCTTCTCGAGCAGATGGGCTTTGCGTGGGATGACTCCGACGCCGTGCTCGTCGTCAGGATCCGGTTCGACGGCTCCGAGACGCGACAACAATCCGTCGACCTCCGTGTGGATCTTCTCGGGGTCGACACTCTGAGGAGGCCCAGGTAAATGGGCTCCCGGGCGCGGTATTGGCGTGCTCATCGGGCACAACGCTAGTCCATCGCGTTCCGATACGCATACAGCGAATCGCGTGACGAACAACGCGGGTCTGCCGGGTTTCAGGCACCCCAGCCGGAGACGACCGCACTCACCGCGGGCGTCGTCGACGTGATCCGCGCGAAGTCGGGGAACTTCCAGGCGCCGACGGTCGCGGCCCGCAGCAGCGCCGCCGATTCCACCGGCTCGGCGGAATCGGTGGTCGGTTCGATCACCAGGTCGGTACCGTCGAACTCGACGGACCACCGGCTGTCCTCACCGATGAGGGATTCCTCGGCGGACCGGTTGAGCGCGTCCAGTTCGGACGCCAGATAGGTGGGCCGTTGCTCCGGGGCGGCGCGCAGCACGTCGACCGCGGTGCTCACGCCGGTGAGCACCAGCAGCGAGTCGAGACCGACGTTGTTGGCGCCTTCGATGTCGGTGTCCAGCCTGTCGCCCACGACGAGCGGGCGCACACAACTGCTGCGGCGCATCGCATCCTCCATGAGCGGCGCGGCCGGTTTACCCGCCACGAGCGGTTCGCGGGACGTCGCCGTGCGTAGCGCTGCGACCATCGATCCGTTGCCGAGGACGAGTCCGCGTTCGGTGGGGAGGGTCGAGTCCAGGTTCGCCGCCACCCAGACCGCACCAGCCCGGATCGCGAGCGTCGCCTCGGCGAGTATCGCCCAGTCCGTCGTCGGCGAATGTCCTTGAACGACAGCAGCGGGCGCGTCCTCGAACGACCGCACCGGGCGCAGCCCGACGTTCCGGACTTCGTCGGCGAGCGCTTCGGTCCCCACGATGAGCACCGGTGAATCGGGTGCGACGTTCTCCGCGAGCAGCCTGGCGGCGGACTGCGAACTCGTCACCACCGTCGACTCGTCGGCGTCGAAGCCGAGTTCGGTCAGGTGTTCAGCGACCTCGCCCGGTCTGCGACTGGCGTTGTTGGTCACGTAGTAGCACGACTGCTCCCCGGCCGCCAAAGCCTCTCGCGCACCGGGGATTTCCTGCGGACCCTGGTACAGGGTGCCGTCGAGGTCGAGCAGGAGGGCGTCGTAACCGTCGCGCAGGGCCGTCACTGATCGTCTCCGGTCAGTTCGGCCACACGCTCCTCCGCGTCGGTGTCACCCTCGAGATCCGCCGCGGCGGAATTGAGGAACCACTTGAGTCCGTCCTCGATGCGACCTGCCGCCACCAGGGCATCCGCGTACGCGTAGAACAGACGAGCGGGACCGGGACCGGTCCGCGAGGCGTCGAGATCGGGGGTCTGCAGCGTGACCACGGCCTGGTCGAACTGACCGAGGTCCATGCGCGCTCCGGCGACCACCATGCGCAGCTCGGCTGCCTCGTCACCGGACAGTGCAGCAGCTTCCTCGCTCCGCCCGAGTTCGATCGCACGCTCCGGGCGGCCCAGTCCACGTTCGCAGTCCGCCATCACCGCGAGCAGTCCGGGACCACCGGCCATGCGGCGAGCGGCGCGCAACTCCGACAGCGCCTCCGCCCATTCGCCCGCGTGATACGCGGTGATACCGGCGGCCTCACGCACGATGGCGATACGGCCCGCGCGTTGGCGCGCGGCGCGGGCATGCGCGAGCGCAAGTCTCGGATCGTCGTCGACGAGCTTGCCGGCCATCACCAGGTGACGCGCAACCGTGTTCGCGTTCGTCTTGTCCAGGCTCAGGAGGTCGCGTCGTACAGCGGGATCGAGCTCGCCGGCCTCGACGTTCTCGGGCAGATCCGGTTCGTCCGGGCGCGCCTGCTGCCGCTGCGGACGGTCGCCTTCACGTCCGCGAGGGGCGAAGCCGCCCTCGCCGCCACGACGGGGTCCGCCACCGCGGCGATCGCCCCCGGCGCCGCCACGGTTGTCGCGCGGATCACGACGGGGACCACCGGAGGAGCCACCACGACCCGAACCGCCGGCGCCGCCACGATCGCTACCGGACGCACCGCCACGATTGCTGTTGGAGGCACCGCCTCGATTATTGGAGGCACCGCCTCCACGGAAGGACCGACGTCCGTCGTCACTCTCCGACACAGTCATTCCTTTCATACAAACCACGAAAGGGGACCCAATATATTGGGTCCCCTTTCGGTAACGGATGTTCGGCGGTGTCCTACTCTCCCACACCCTGTCGGGTGCAGTACCATCGGCGCTGGAGGGCTTAGCTTCCGGGTTCGGAA
>NZ_JBHXWI010000029.1:0-131974 GCF_042671975.1 Rhodococcus sp. NPDC127593
CGACTCGCCGCCAACCCTGTTCACGCGGTCGACCTGATCCTGGGAACCTGAAAACGCAGCTCACAGCTCCAGAAATCAACAACTACGGCACCCTGGGTTGTCGGCCCGGGTGTTAGACCAGATCTACGCTTTTGAGCGAGGTGGTCGTCTTGTTCGTGCTGGTCGGGCGTGTTCGTGCACGCTGGAGACGCTCCCGTACAACGCGGCCCCCGTTTCGGTGGTCGTCAGATCCGGAAGTAACGGGTACTCAGGGGCAAGAGACCGGCACCAGGGGCGTGGGAGACACCAGAGTGGGCAGGGACGAAGCTGCCTCAACAGGGCGTTGGCGGCGTAGCCGCAAGTCCGCCGGATCGGTGGGCGTGTCGAAGGGAAGAGGTGATCGACACTGATGTCCGTCGCTGGTACTGATGGTTTCTGGTGCAGTGTCGCTGCCGATTTCTGGTTGAGGAGGCGCAGTGTCCAATAGTGGTGTGCCGTTGTTGATGGTGGATCGGTCCGAGGCCCTCGATCGCGATGATGCGTTCGCGGTGACTGAGCTCGCCGACGGTTCAGGTTGGAAGCTGGAGGTGCACATCGCCGGGGTCACGGACGTCGTGGCCCTAGGTTCCGACGCCGATGCGACGGCATTCCTGCGCCGTGAATCGAAGTATCTTTCCCGTCGGACAGTGCCGATGCTTGGCCGCGACACCGAGCAGGCGGCAACATTGACCGTGACAGCGGAGAGGTCCACGCTGCGGGTCCTTGCTGATCTGTCCGCGGACGGGGTGGTGTCCGGGGTGAGCGTTGATCGCGGGCGGGTGCCGGCCGGTAGGTGCGTCGCGGTCGATCATGCGCAGATCACCGAAGTCCTCGGGTCGGTCGACGACCCGCTACACGAGGGCGTGCGAGCCGCGAATGACGCCGCGCAGGTGCTGCTCCAGGGACGTCGCAGGTCCGGTGTCTTCGCCCTCTACGATCTCGCGCATGGCTGGGGCTCCACTGAGGAAGGGGGGATCGCGCCGATCCCACTGGACGTGCGCACGGTGGGATATGTCATCGTGCAGGAGTTGATGATCGCCGCCAACGAGGCCATCGCCATGTGGTGTGTGCGGGAGGATCTTCCGGTCCTGTTCCGCAATCACCGCAGCGCGGTGACCGCGGGCAGCACCGAGGACCTCGCGGCGGAGGTTGCGGTGGCGATGACCGATCCGGTGCTGTTCGAGAAGCTGCGTTCGCGTCTGCAATCGTCGTATGGTGCTGCCACCTACGCCCCGACGGTGCACGGCCATCACGGGCTCCGGTTGGCGGCGTACACGCACGCGACGTCGCCGCTGCGCAGGGTGTCGGACCTGATCACCCAGCGGGTGATCTTCGCCCACCTCGACTCCGCGCCGGCCCCGTACACGAGCGAGCAACTCGGCAACCTCGCCGCCGATATCAACCGGCGTATCGCCGCGGACCGGGAAGAGAAGGCAGCGCACTTCAAGGCGCGCGATCGAAAGGTGACCGCGCAGGTCGTCGCCGCCGGCGAACTCGAGGTACTCGACTCGAAGCGGTGGGCGAAGGTGCTGGCCGCCGCAACAGCACGTGACCCGATCGGTGACGTGGTCAGCGAGCTGCGCCGCCGCGTGCAGACCGACGACGTGACGGTGACCACGATCGTGACGTTGCTCGAAGCCGGGGAGAATTGGGCGCCGATCCGACGCGAGGTCTTCGACTGGGCATCGCAGGCGCATCCGGAGTTCGGGCCGAGTGTGGTGTCGATGTGGCTGCAGGCGCATCCCGACCTGCCCCGGCCCGAGATCGACGGCGATCACCGCGGGCCCTCGCACACACCGGTATTCGCGGCCCGGTTCCGGATGGGTCAGGTCCGCGGGCCGTGGGCAACCGCGGGCAGTAAGAAGCGAGCCGAGCAGGACGCAGCGTGGGGCCTCACCAAGGCAGTCGCGGCAGGGGAGAGCCATCCGGAGATCGGCTCCCCGCTGCGGGACGATCCGCAACCGGTGCCCCCGAGCGCCACGCACGCAGGGGTACGGGCGCGGCCGGCATCAGCGCGCAGCGGACCCATGGATTCGGATTCGGGACAGGCATCGAGACGGCGGGAGCGAGCGCAGAAGAACCCGATCGCCTGGGTGATCAGCCATGCCGAACACCACGGCCATCCCTCCCCGCAGTGGGCCGTGAAGATGGAGGGCGCCGCCCACGCGCCGGTGTTCACGTGCGAAGTCCGCTACCTGGACCACACAGCAACCGGCCGCGGGACAACAAAGAACCACGCGAAAACCGCCGCAGCAGCGGACCTTGTCGACTCGCTTCTCGACGAGACGTCGCCCGCCCGATCACACCGGTAAACCGAAACTGACCCACCCGGCCAGTGCGTGCGATTCGACAAAGACGTACGAGGCGCCGCCCATGGCCAGGGGCGGCAGGGGGTAGCCCTTGATGCATCGGCGCGAGCGGCGAACGGCCCTCCGGCCCGCGAAAGGGGAGCGCTGGTCGTAGGGCCTGGCTGCCACCGGGGCCGTCGAGCCCGCTGTGCAGCGTAGGTCGTGAGTACCCGCGGAACATCGAATTACTCCGCGCTTCGCCTTGGAGAAATCGACCGCAATGCGGTCCGTGGGCGACCCGCATGCCAGCTCGCCGCATGCGCGGCCGGGAGCATCTGTGATCCCACATGGCCTGGGCGTTGATTCGGTCGGCGGTTGTGAGTTCATCTGTGGGCGCGGATGGGTCATGCTTATGCTCTGAGGGCAGCCGAGGAAAGGCGCAGTTCATGAGTGACGAGAGCGAGAAGAAGTCGGCGTCACCGGATGCGTTGAGCGTGGGCACCCGGGTGCTGGTGCGCAGGCAGTCTGAGGCAGCGACAGGCGTGATCGTCGAGGACTACGCCGAACTGACCGACACCGCTGAACGCGGCCACGATTGGGCACCCGTGCATCGGTGGGCGGTGGCGCTCGACGACGGGCGGCTGGTCTTCGCCGACACCGAGGACCTCACGGTCGATATAGGCGCAGCAGACTCCGGATAGGGGGCAGCACCGCTGACGAGGTGGTCGGGAACGGTCGCCCCGGCGAGTCGGCGCTGCTTCCCCAAGATCATCCCGAACAGCACCGAGCGGTTCGTGGTGACAGTGATGAGGTGTCGAATCCGAGCCGTGGCCCCGAACAGCGGCGACCAGGCTCGTCGCTACGTCCATTCTCGCATCAGCGACCGAGGTCAGCAGGGACGGGGGCCACGCTCGGTGCGCTAGGAACGGTGTCCGTGAGAATGTGACTTATGTTGTGGTCCAACGCCATACGACTGCCGGTCGGCCGGTAGCCTGCACGCGGACGCGCTCGTCAGTACGTTCGAGTCCCGGTATCGCCTTGAGCGTGCGATTGAGATTGCCTTGATCGGGCCGGCTGCCGGTGAGGGCAGAGGTGACCGTGACGGCGTGGGTGGCGGGAAATTCTGCGCCGAGGAGGGCCCGGGTGAATGTTGCGTCCCGCCAGAGGAGACTGGTGGCGAGGATGCGGCGTCCGGCCGCGACGATGCGGTCGTGGTCGAAGGCGAGGGTGCCGTGTTCGTCGAAGCCGCGCCACTGCGTCGCGGCGGCAGGGTCCGTGGTGATGTTGTCGGCGGTGATGACGGCCCACATGGCGATGGACAGGGTCGGCCCGCGTGGGTCGCGACTGGGTTCGTCGAACACCTCGAGTTGTCCCACGGCCAGGATCGCGTCGTCCCGGATACCGAGCTTGGTGGTGACGGCGCGGCGGGCTGCCATCTCGAGGCGTTCACCGGCGCCGAGAAGGACACCGGGCAGGGCCGTCTGCCCGGTGTACGGCTCCCAGCGGCGGGGCGCGACGCCGTAGCGCAGCGAGCCGGGTTCGGGGTTGCCGAACCGGAGAGCGACCACGTCGACGGAGACCGATGACTGTTCCATACGGTGATCATGCGACAGCAGGTTCTCGGATGTGACGAGCGGCCCGGCTGGGACCGTCGGAGGTGAGCACCACCGGTGCGCCGACCAGCGATCCGAGGTGCGCCGCGACGTCCGCCGGATGTGTCGGCAACTCGACTGTGTGGGGCGTGAGTGCGGACAGGACGTCGGTGAGTTGTTGTTGATGCGTGAGGTCCTTCCACGGCCCGAGCGGCAGCAGGTCGCCGACGCCGGGGTGCCGGCGTGCGCTACGGATGGGGATGCCGGCCGCTGCGGCACGGGTGACGGCGTCGAGGTGGGTGACGGCCAGACTGTCCACCCCGCCGCACACTTTTGCGGCGTACCGCATCAGTACCTCGTCGAGGTCCCCGATCCGGAAGGTGCCCTGGTAGCTGCCGGTGTCGTTGTGCGACTCGGGAAGGACCGCGCCGAGTGCCGGGTTCTCGGTGGGCATCGGCCCTGCACCGTGCCGGGTGGTGTAGGTGCGGGTGACGCCGAGGACGTGGCTGTCGCGGCCGTGCTCGGCGGAGAGTGCGCGCGCGTTGCTCGGTTCCACGGTGGACCAGGTGGTGTGTGGGTGGAACCCGCGCCACTCGTCGAGTAGCACTCCTTGTGCGCCCTCGAAAACCAAGCGCCCCCGGTTCGCGAGGGCGGCGAGATCACCGTCGTCGGAGGTCCGGACGGCGGCCGCGAATTCGGAGTACATCGTGACTGTGTCGTCGAGGTCGGGCCACCGGTGCACGCTGGGGGAGACCAGGTGACGGTAGTGGTCGGCCATCGCGGCGAGTTTGGCGCGCAGAACCGCTGGGCGGTGGCAGTCCCCGACGGTGGGTGCGTCCGGGTGATCGAGGGCATAGGCGGCGGTCTCCCCGATGCCCTTGCCGCAGGAGCCGTGCCGGCCGTTACCGCGGGCGTCCTCGCGGGCGCGGTTGGCGGCGACGTGGATAGGGGTGGTCAGAAGCGCGTGGGCGTCGATGTGCAGTAACTGGAGCGGATTCGGTACATCCAACGCGGCCAGGGCGCGGGCCTCGGCGGCGAGGGCGATCGGTTCGACGAGGACATGCTTCGACAGCACCGTGGGAACGCCGGAGAAGGTCCCGGACCCGAACTGGGAAAAGGTGTGGTGGCGACCGTCGACGACGACGTTGTGCGCGGCCTGTGCGCCGCCGTTGAACCGGACGACGGCTGCGATGTCGAGGCCGGCGTCCGGTGCGCAGAGCCAGTCGACGGTGGCGCCTTTACCGGCGTCGCCGAAGCCCAGGTCGACGACGATGATGTCGCGGTCACCGAACACCGTGGTCATGGGATCTCCTGTCGTAGAAGGGGGCGTCGGGAGGCGGGGCTCGCACCCGAAGCGGAATCGAATGCCCCGCCTCCCGAACGGGTGTCAGGTGAAGGACACGTCGTCGCTGCCGGACGGATCGATCGGCAGTGGACTCACCGCGACGGGGGCCCGCGCCGCACTGAGGACGGCGAGCGTGTGACCGACGGTGGCCGCTTCGGCGGCGGATCCGACGTCGCGCAGGTCCGCTAGACCCTCGCCGAGGTCGATGCGGTCCTCGCCCATGCCGACCGTCAGCGCGATGAGCTCGCAGACCGCGCCCGGGTCGTCCAGCTTGAGGAACCGTTCCCCGAACAGGTGTTGCCAGTGCTCGGCGATCTCGGGATCGTGGTAGTAGGCCGACTGATTCGGCAGTACGAAGTAGACGTTCCACCGCCGTTCGAGTTCCCGGTACACCGACTCGACGGTGACATCGCGGTCGAGGTCGTCGCCGATCACCGCGCGCACGTGCCGGGCCGACAGTCGGGCCTTGTTCAGTTCGTCGCCGATGATGAACAGGTACCCCTTGTGGCCGCGTTTGTCCCACGCGTCTGTGGCGGTGTGACGGGCCATGAAATATGCGGCCAGTTCGTAGCTTTCGGACTTCTGACCGCCGCCGTTGCCTTCGAGGAAGATGGTGCGGAGTTGCTCGTCCATGGCGTTGCCGGACTCGAATTGACCGACCTGCAGGGGCACTCGGTCGGAGTCGGCGTCCCCGATGCCGCCGAACAGGATCTGTGGGTCGTCGGCGTACCCCTTGCGCTGCAGCAGTCCGTGCAGTTTGCCGAGCTTGTCCTGCATGATCCGCGGTACCGCGCCCATCGAACCGGTGACGTCGAAGAGCACGGCGATCGGTAGCGACTCGGGGTGCCCGGCCGAATCCCGGCATTCCCGTACGGTCACACCCAGCGGGTCCAGGGTCGGATCGGCCTTCCACTGATCCATCGGTTTTGCGTACAGGGCGCTGGTGTAGCCGAAGTCGTCGACGCCGTGGGCGGCGCGGAACGTCTTGGCCGCGGTGTAGGTGTCGTCATCCCACTTGCCGTATCCCATGGTGGATCACTGTCCTTTCGTGGTGGGCATGGTGAACGGGCGGAAGCGTCGCCGCCCGTAGAGCGTGTCGAGCAGGTCGTCGAACTCGTCGAGCAGATCGACGGCGTCAGGTCGCAGACCAGGTTGTGGTTGCATGCAGCCGCGTGCGAACGCGCGCAGGCGGTCCGGGGCCGTGTCGGCGAGCATCGTCAGCATCAACCGATGTGCCATGAACACATCCCAGCCCGGGGTTGCGGGGGATCCGGTGGAACGTTCCGGTGGATAGTGATCCCGGCGAGAGGGGATCGTCGCCAAGGGGACTGTGCCTGGGCGGGTGGCGAACGACCACCCGGCCAGTACCAGTCCATGCCGCTCAGGGTGAATGAGCACGTTGTCCGCGGTCACCGCGGTGTGCACCCACCCAGCCCGATGGGCGGCGGCAAGAGCTCGCAGCAGACGCCGGTGTATCCACACCCAATCCCGCGAATCGAGCCCATCCGGGTACGCAGCCTGCACCTCGGCGAGGGTGACGAATCCAGTGGTCAGCGAGTCCAACACATTCATCTGCCTCCGGGCACCGGTCACAGGGTCGGCATGGGTGAGGTAGTCGATCAGTTGCGGGAAGTACGCGCGCAACCAACCATTCCCACCCTCGGCGGACGCCGCAATCTCAGCGAGCGCAGCCCGTTCCGCGTCGATCAGAGCGTTCGAGGAGACATTGCGGGGAACCTTCACCACCACGCCCGCGCCGCCGCTGTCGGTGGCATGGTGCAGGTCGGCGATCGAACCGCGGGCGTGCCGGGTCCCGAGTCGGTAGGAGCCGCTTCTGCCGTCCAAGACGATGGCCGTGGCCGCGTCCGTGGTGGTCGTGTCGTGCTGCCAGCGGCGGTACAGGTCGGACGCATGTGTGAATGCCGTTGCGGCGCGGGCGGTGTACGCCGGATCAACCCGATCCGGGTGAATCAGAACCGACAGGCGGTGGAACCGCCGACGGGCTGCGCGCTGAGCTGCCGGGTCGTGGGTGATTGGGCCGAACAGGTCGCTCGGCACGATTGCCGCGCCGACGACGTCGAGTGCCTCCGTCATCGTTTCCATTGTTTTAGTCTATATGACTAAAACTAGGAAGTGCAATCCCCCCGCTGGAATCGGTCACAAGCAATGTCGATCGATGGCCACCTATGTCGGCGGAACCCACGAGTGCATCGCCGCGATCCCCACACACTCAGACCTGGAGTCGTTCCCGGTTGGTGTGTAACGACCCGGTCACTTGGGGACCGCGACACCATCAATCCGACACCGCAGGTCATTGATGGTGCATCGACGACCGGTCGTAGGTCGGTGTGAAAAACGGTGGGCGGCCTTCGCGACTGCACCGAGGATGGCAGTATCGAGTGATCGAGATCGGAACCTCGATGTGAGGGTCCGGATCGAGATTGAGGGAGTATCGGCATGGCGCAGGGCATTGTGAAGTGGTTCAACGGTGAGAAGGGCTTCGGTTTCATCGCACCCGACGACGGAACTCCGGACGTCTTCGTGCATTACTCGGAAATCTCGGGCAGCGGTTTCAAGTCGCTCGATGAGAACCAGCGTGTGGAGTTCGAGGTCGGCCAGGGGCAGAAGGGCCCGCAGGCCACGAACGTACGCTCTGTCTGACCAGTGTCACGTGGGGACCGCATCCGGTGGGTGCGGTCCCCATTTCTTATCGCTGGATCGGTCCCCGCGGGTAGTGCCTCAACAAGGGGGTCCGCGACCGCCCCTGCGTGGGCAGACTGAGTGTTTGGGTCAGGATCACCTGGGGCGACGGACATCGGTGGGGAGTCGAGCCATCGGGAGTGCTGCCACGCCGATGAGAGCTGAAGAGGGGCAGTGCCCGGCCCGACGGTTCGTTCGTCGGCGGTCATGGTGTCGTCGGTACGGACTATGGGCGCCGTGTCCGGCATCGGTCAGTGGATTGGTTGCGGCTCGGCCCGCGATGCTACGTATGAGAGGATGTCGCCGAGGATTCCGAGAGCCTGTTTGGCTTCCTCGATCGACGGTCATCGGTGATGCCACGCGGAGGACGTTGCCGGACAATCCGCCCTTGCCGATGAGCAATCCTCGTTCGCGGCATTGCATGAGAATGGTTCCCGCGTTGGCAGGTTCCGGCGAGTCAGCGACCGCGTTCGCCGTCATTGCACCGCCGGCCGGTGCGCCGGTCGGCTCTCGACGTCGACGCGGGTTTCCCGGGCAGTTCTGCGGTTTCGATTACGCCAAGTCGATGGCACGCTCCTTGGGTGATTGGTTGTGGAAATCCTGGAACTCGGCTGGGAGTTCAGCAACGAGCCGGTCGATCAATGATGCGATTGCGCTGGTGTCGTCGGAAGCATTGTTAGGGGGATGCTCGAGTGCCTTCATCACGCCGACAGGACTCTGAACGAAGAGTCTTAGCAGGTCGGGTAAGACTGCCGGCAGAGGATCGTTACCGCGCAGTCGCAGTGTGTCCATCTCGATTCGCAACAGCTGCCTCGCCTTCTTGACAACCATCTGTTGTTGGTGCAGCGCGTCGGCCAATACTTGATCGTTCAGCTCTCGTAGGTCATTGCGTAGACGGTGCATATCGGTCATCGCTGCTTGCCCGCACAGACTGTTGGCTGCCCCAAGCAGGCCAACTTCCCGCTGAATGGTTGGGGGGTGTGTGAGTTCGATTTCCCACTGCCGTTCGTCAACCAGTTCTGCCAGCAACATAAGTCTGCTGTTGCGTAGTGCCTCCGCCGCGAAGGCATAGACCGCGCCTGCCAGGCCTTTGACGGTTTCGGACCGTGTGGGTATTGACCGGACCTGCAGGGTCAGTGCCATTCTGTCTGTCTTGAGCTCTTGGTCTTGTTGCTGGTGCAGCGGGGTTATGTTGTCCGGAACGGATCCAGCTTCGATGGGAGAGTGGCCAAGTGCAACGTGGGCGAGTTCGTGGCATAGCAGAAACCGGTATGTGTAGAGAGCAAGGCTGAGCGCCGATTTGTCCTGGGTTCGACTTATTGTGAACGCGGGCCGGTGCGGCATCTCGGTGGGTGTCGAGAGCCAATCCAGAGTCGTCGCGAGCGAGGAGCGCCCGGCGTGCCAGTTCGAGGCGGGAGTACCGCCCTGGTTGCAGGTTAGAAAGTAGGATGACGCCGCACGAAGGTACTGGGAGAGAAAGGGATACAGTCCTCCACCCATGAGTATTGTCCGATGGCCGAACAGTATCTCGGTTCGCGCGTCTAGATCCGCCGCTGACGAGGTTCTTTCGATTCGGAGGTTAGGGGAGCGGAGTCTCGATTTTATATCCGTCGACGAAAAATCAACCTGCTCAACGATATCAGCGACCATTGTGTCCAGGTCGGGGTCCGGGATCTGGTCGAGGTAGGGGCGATCAACACGAGACACCGTCAGCACTCACTCACCGCGTTGATGGAGAGAATGTCCTTGTTCGCGATGCGGGCGGCTTCGGCGGATGACAGCTCAATATCGATATATCCATCAGCCGAGGCAACAAGCTTCCCGCAAACGTGAGCGCTACCAGTCCTTTCCACGTCGATGATCGCTTGAGCTGGACGAGGCCCGTACCATGTCACGCTGATTGCGGCGATAATGCAGACGAGTGAAGTCAGCGTCGTCCACCTCGCCCACCGCAGGTCGGAAACCGCTTGGCATGCGAGCTCATACCTGTATCCGGGCAGGCCGCCGGTCGATAACAGCTCTCCCCGAGACACCGCACGCGGTGTGCCATATGCCGCTCGGAGCGACGCGAGAGCCCCGATGACGGCGACACAGACTCCCATCAGCAGCAGGACGCCGGTTGCCACCGCGTAGCGAAATTCGAGGCCGCTGATCGCGGCTTCGCCCTTCACCGCGGAGAACACGGTTACGAGACCCAGCAGTGCGGCGAGACCAGTCCGCCAGTTCTCCGCAATCTTGCGTGTATCCGCGAGCTGCGTGCCGAGCAAGGCTTGCCAGTCGGCTTCTTCCGCTAGGGATGCTGGGGTGGGAAAGCCTTCGGGCTCGCCTAGTCGTACAGGCATGTCAGGGCCACTGGACTCGGACGCGGAATCTGGCACCACAGCCGACCTTCTCAGGTGGGCGATTGGTGTGGGCGGCCGTACAAGAACAGATGAGGTCGAAGGTGTGGTCACCTTCCGAGAGATCACCACGCCTCTTCAAGTCGGCGAGGTGACGTCGTCTCTTTCTGGCGTTCATCCTGCCAGCCCCGAGGATCCCGACGAGTACTTTGCGGTCGCTGATCGCGTGATCGCAGCGCGGACAGGTACCGCCAAAATCGATGGCAAATGGCTGGTCCTCGGATGGGTAGAGTCGAGCCTGAACGGTTCCTTTCGCCGCTCTGGTGTCGTCCTCCCGGACTTCTTCGGAGTATGGACGCATCGCACACGACCTCCGTGGTGTCCCGCGGGAACAGGGTCGAGACCCGTTGGTTTCTTAGTTCGATCTTCCACCCGCATTAGGCATATGTCACCGCTGGTTCGCTCGTCTAACCACCCGACTGCTTCGGCAACGTCACGTACTTCGTCGGTCCGTGGAGCTGGCGCGGACTGGGTGGGGCGGCGTCCTCCATCCCCTGCGTGATGTCCACGCCGGATCGCAGCACACCGTGTGAGTGGTCGGAGGAATATGGCGTCCGGGAAGCCCGGGGACCGAGAGCTTGGCGCGGCAGCGCGGAGTCGATCGCCTTGCTCAGTTTTCGCTGCTCGAGTCCGAGCCGGGTATTGGTATCGAGCAACTGCATTGGAGTGAGCAGCGGCAGAGGATGTGGGCCGGTCGTGGGTGTCCTTGTCCTGGCGAGGGGCTCGTGGTTCCTCTTGGCATGCTGGTCAGTTTCTCGGTGGCGTTAGGGGTGCTGGTTGGGTGGGTCGCGGTCGATCGAGGGGGCGACGATTTCGGTGAAGTGGCGCATGGTTTCTCGTTCGAAACGCACGTATCGGTGCCGTCCGTCGATGACTACTGTCACCAATCCTGCCTCGGTGAGCATTTTCACGTGGTACGAGACTGTGGATGCGCCGACGTCTGCGTGGTCTAGCAGGTGCGCACACGAGATTTCCCGCGCTCGGGCGATGATTGTCAGCAGGTGTAGCCGCACCGGATCAGCGAGGATGCGCGCGATGCGGGCGACCTTATCGGGGAAATGGGGCTCGGATTTCACTGATCGTTCTCTGTCTGCTCAGTGGTTCGGCGGCGTGGTGATGTCGCGGTCTGCACGAATAAGTAGAGCCATTGCGGCTGCCCCGATGCCGGGTCCCAGCGCAAGAGCCAGCAGTGCTGCAGACCAGGACAGGTGCTCGACCAGGACCGGGACCAGCCACAGGGTGAGGGTGGTCGTGAGGTAGCCGAGTGCGAGTTGGATGGACACTGCTCCGCCGACGTAGACCGGATCGGCGTGTTCGGTCACCAGCGCCGAGAATTGTGCCGAGTCGGCGATGACCCAGAATCCCCAGAACACGCAGACGGTGAGCACGATCGGTAGTGGCGCCGTGTCGAGGATGCTCAGCCCGATCGCAGCGGTTCCCGAGCAGATCAGGCAGATCAGTGCCGATTGTGCCCGACCGTACCGGTCGCTGAGGCGGCCTCCGACGAAGCACCCGATTGCGCCGGCACCGATGCAGGTAAATGAGAGCGCGGACGCGGTCGCATCGGGGTGGGGGCGGGTGGCGATGGCAGGAACGCTGGCGAGGAATGCCCCGACCCAGGCCCACATGGCGTAGAGCTCCCACATGTGCCCCATGTAGCCGATGTTGGCCAGCGCGACGTGTTTGTTCCGGAGACTGGTGATTGCGGCGGTGAGGCTGAACGGCCGTCGGGGAAACGGGTACGGGCCGGAGGTGCGCAGCAGAAGGATCAGGGTGCCACCGGACGCCGTCATGATGGTGGTGGCGGTGATGACGTGCTGCCACCGCACATCTCCGAACGAGTTGACCAGGTGCGGCAGCGCCGACCCGAGTGTGAGCGCACCGATCATGACTCCGAGTGCGGTGCCGCGCCCGGTTCGGAACCAGGTGGATACCTCTTTCAGCGCCGGCGGATATACCGCGGCGAGAAAGATGCCGGTGAGTAGCCGCAGAGGTATGGCCGCGGCGAGACCGTCGGCGAAGAGTAGGCCGAGGTTGGCGAGGGCGGCGCCGACGGCGCCGCCGAAGATCAGGATGCGGCCGGGTACGGCGTCGGCCAGGCCGGTGGCGGCGGCGGTGACCGCGCCGATGACGAAGCCGAACTGGACGGCGATGGTCAGCAGTGACGATTCTGCGGTGGACAAGTTCCACACTGTCACCAGTTGTGGGACCACGAACGACGCCGAGAACCACACGCTCATCGACAGGAACGTGCTGATGGCGATCAGGGTGAGCGCGGTTGAGGGGCGTTGCGCTGGTGCAGCGGCCGGTGTGCGCTCTTGCGCTGGTTGGATCTCGGCGTCGTACGGGCTCACTGCCGGTCGCCTCCCGGGTTCTTGCCGCGGCGGGTCAGCCACCGGACACCGCCGAGTGCGTCGATTGCGCGGTCCACGGAATCGAAGAGCGCGACCCGGGCTGCAGCGGCGACCGGACGTAGCTGCCGGATCAGTTCGTCCTGGTTCTGGTCGAATCCACTGCGCAGGACCAGCGTGAGCGGGATACCACCGCGCGCGGCGTTGACGAGGTCTTCGGTCAGCGACCGCACCAGCTTGTTTCCGGGATCGATGGCCTGCATATCGAACACGGTGCCGAGATCGAGAAACGCGCAGATCGCGTCGATCGAGTCGTCGGCGGCGACGGCGGACACGATGGAGCCGGTGAAGCTCCCGGTCTCGTCGAACAGGGACCAGATCGGAATGTCGATCGGATTCGACAAGCTGGTTCCTGGGGCCTCGAACGGCGTCAGTCGTTCGCGTGTGGATTCGGCGAATGGTGCCATCCGCAGGTTCCACCGGTCGGCACGGTCGGAGCCGACCACGGCGACGCCACCGCCGCTGCCGACCAGGGCAAGGTTGTCCCCGTCGAGCGCGGGGACGAATTGTAGCGCCGTGAGGACGTCGAGCAGTTGGTCAAGGTCGTCGACCAGTAGCACTCCCGCCTGGCGTGCGGCGTCCTCGAGAAGCTGTGGGTCGCTGGCGAGGGCGCCAGTGTGCGAGGCGGCGGCGGCGCCGCCCGCCGCGGTGCGGCCGCCCTTGAGTAGCACCACGGGTTTGGTCATGTTGCGAGCGAGTCGGAAGAACTCGCCGGCCCACCGGTCGTCCTCGAGGTAAAAGGCGGCGGCGTGTGTTCGGGGATCGGCTTCGCAGAAGGCCAGGAGCTCGGCGGGACTGACATCGTCACAGTTGCCCACTGAGCTGACGAAGCTGAATTGAAGACCGAGCTCGGTCCCGCGCCGCAGGATGTCGCCGGCGTAGGTGCCGGACTGCGACACCACCGCGAGGTGTCCCTCGGTCGTGCTGGACGCGTCGGTGCCGATCATGGTCATCCGCTCGTACGGTGTGTAGTGGCCGATGCAGTTGGGCCCGAGAACCCGTAGGTCGCTTGTGTTGAGGATGTCGTTGAACGGCGGGGTGTCGGCGGTGAGGATGTGTGCGGTGCGGGTGCCGCGTTCGGCGAGTGCCCGCAGCGTGTCGGGCACCGCCGCGGCCGGCAATGCGAGGACCGCGCGGTCGATGTTCTGGGGGAGTGTTTCGATATCCGGGACGGTCGGGACACCGTAGATGCTGGTGTTCTTGCTGCTGATCGGGAGGATTTGGCCGGTGTAGCCGAAGTCGACGAGGCTGCGCACCGCGCGGAAACCCATTTTCCGTTCGTCGGCCGAGGCACCGACGATCGCCACCGATTGTGGGTATATGGCCGGCCGCAGGGTCTCATAGCTGGTAGCCGGATCGGGGACCGAATGTGTATGGCATTCGGTGACATCGAGTGCGGTCGCCCGGGCGTCGACGGCGACGATGCGCTCGGAGGTGATGACGACCGGGTTGAAGTCGACCTCGGTGACGTCCTCGTTGAGCAGCAGCCCGGATGGCCCGCCGACGGCGACGAGCATCTCGATGACCTCGTCGAGGCGCTGTGGGAAGCGTTTCTCGATGACCCGCCCGAGTCGGGTGCTCGATACCATCCGCCGGGCCTCGGCGGCATCGATCGGGGCCAGCGCGAACACGACGTCGTCGAGGGTTTCGATGTCGACCCCGCCGTGGCCGAACATTACGACCGGACCGAAGCCGGGTGCTTCGAGTCCCCCGACCACCGCTTCGAGGCCGGAGTCGACCATCGCCTCGACGGTGACACCGCGAACGATCGACCCCTGGGAGCGCTGCGACTCGAGGAGTTCGTCGGTGCGGCAGCGGGTGTTGTCCGGTGCCACCCCGAGCAGGACGCCGCCTGCCTTGCTCTTGTGGACGACGTTGTCGGCGACCAGTTTCACGGCGACGGGACGGCCGATTGTTTCTGCGATCCGGCCGGCCTCGACGCCGTCGGTAGCGAAGGTGACCGCATTGGCGGCGACACCGTAGCGGATGGCAAGGTCGCGGATGACGTCTTCGCGGAGTCGTTGGGTCATCGGTCTGCTCCCGCCTTGTCGAGCTTGTCCTGCAGATCGGTGGGTGCATTCGGGTACTGCGGAGGCCGCTTCTGCAGGAAGGACTGCACACCTTCGTCTCCGTCGGGCAGGTCGCGGACCACTGCGGCGAGTAGCGGCTCGAGCGCGGTGCAGGCGTCGAGTCCGTCGTGCAGGGTCACCCGCAGTCCGGTCTTGATCGCCCGCACCACGGCGGGTGAGACTTCTCCGATCTGGTGTGCGAGCGTGAGTGCGCGGTCGAGGGTGTCCGCCGGGTCGCACACTTCGCTGACGAATCCGGATTCGCGGGCGGCGTCGGCGGCGACTGGTGCGGCGGTGGCCAGCATTTTGAAGGCGACCGGGTAGGTCACGATGTCGAGCAGGCGGCTCAACTGCCCGCCGACGGGGACTAGGCCGATGCGGGCGCCGACAGCGCAGAATTTCGCGTTGTGGCCGGCGATCCGGATGTCGCAGTTGAGTGCCAGGATGAATCCCGCGGCGTAGGCTGCGCCGTTCACGGCAGCGATGACCGGGGTGCCGAGGTCGGCGGGCAGTGTGAAGGCGGCGTTGGCCTCGGGGTCACCTGCTGTCTCCGGGTTGTGCAGGACTTCCTGCAGATCGTGTCCGGAGGAGAAGGTGTTGGTGTCACCGGTGATCACGATGGCCCGGACGGACGTGTCCTGGTCGGCCTCGAGCAGTAACTTGCGCAGACAAGGGGCCATGTCGCCGCTGAAGGCGTTGCGCTTGGCGGGGTTTGCGATGGTGAGAATCCGGACTGGACCGTCGTCGGTCCGGTTGATGGTGGCAGTCATGGAAATCGGCACTCCTGAAGGTCAGTGGGCGGCGGGCACATTGGCGGCGGCGTCGATGTCGGTGCCGGGCGTGGCGCCCTTGGGGGGTACAGGTGCGGTGGTGCTGATCTGCCGGGTACGGCGCAGTGTCGAGGTGATGCCGCTCCAGATGAGCGTGACGACGAGGTTCAGGATCAGCGCGGAGATGGCGATGTACATCGGCGAGGACAGGAAGAACGGGGCCGCTGTCGAGCCGCCGAAGTGGCTGGCTTTGGGTGATGAGACGTTGTAGGCGGCGATTGTACCGTAGGCGATACCGACTGCCCACCCTGCCAGTAGTGCCCGCTTGTCGGCGAAGCGTTCGGTGAACAGGCCGAGCAGGACCGTGGGGATGGTCTGCAGAATCCAGATACCGCCGAGCAACTGGAAATTGAGGGCGAACTGGCTGTCGAGGGTCAGGACGAATACCAGTGCCCCGAGCTTGACCAGTACGGACACCACTTTGGAGATCTCGGTTTCCCGGCGGCTGGTGGTCTCGGAGCGGGAGAACTGGCGGATGATGTTCCGGCTGACCAGGTTCCCGGCGCCGATGGCCATGATTGCCGCCGGGACAAGGGCGCTCATCGCGATCGCGGCGTATGCGACGCCGACGAACCATGAGGGGAACATCTCTTGCAGCAACTGTGGCACGGCGAACTGCGGATTGCCGTTGAGGGGTTTGATTCCGGCTGCCAGGGCCATGATGCCGAGCAACGCCACGAAGCCGAGGAGCACTGTGTAGATCGGGAGGACGGACATGTTTCGGCGTACCGTGCGGGCGCCGCGGGCGGCGAAGACGCCGGTGATGGCATGCGGGTACAGGAAGAACGCCATGCCGGAGCCGAGCGCGAGGGTCATGTAGACGCTGGCGTTGACGCTGATCGTCGCGGCCTCCGGGTCGGGGGAGTTGGTGCGTTCGGCGATTGCGGCGCCGGCGTCGGCGAAGATCTGCCCGAAGCCGCCGAGTTTGATCGGGATGACGATGACGGCGACGATGACCACGATGTAGGTCAGCCCGTCTTTGAGGAACGCGATCAGTGCCGGCGCGCGGATACCCGAGGAGTAGGTATATGCCGCGAGGACTCCGAACGCGATGAACAGTGGGAGGTCGCGGACGATCCAGCTGGCGGTTGGGCCCGCCTGGATACCCATGGATGCGAAGACGACCTCGAGGCCGACGAGCTGCAGTGCGAGGTAGGGCAGGGTGGCCAGCAGTCCGGTGAGGGTGATCGCCAGGCCGAGGGCTGGTGATTTGAAGCGGTCGTTGACGAAGTCGGTCAGCGTCACATAGCCCTTCTCGTGGGCGAGCCGAACTAGACGGGGCAGGAATAGGAAGCCCAGCGAGTAGAGGACTACCGCGTTGGGCACCGCGTAGAAGCCGAAGGCGCCGATGCTGAAGATCGCTGCGGGTACAGCGATCAAGGTGTAGGCGGAGTACAGGTCGCCGCCGAGAAGGAACCAGGTGATGAATCCGCCGAAGCCGCGGCCGCCGAGGGCCCACTCGTCGAGTTGGTGTTCGTTCTTGGCTCGGCGCCATCGGCTGGCGACGAAACCCATTCCGGTAACCAGTACGAACAGGACCATGAATACACCGAAGGTGACGCCGTTGAAGGTCATTGTGCGTCCCCGATTTCAGGTTCGTTGCGGAAGGCGATGTAGTAGGTGGCGCCGCATCCGCAGGCGGCGGCGATCGCCATGGTCATCTGGAACCAGTAGAAGAACGGCAATCCGCCGAGGGTTGGTTCGGTGTGTTGGTACAGCGGAACGGACAGTGCGAGCGCGACCGGTGTGGTTACGAGGATCGTGCAGATCACGCGCTTGGTCCATGACAAGGTCGGTCGAGGGTTGTCCGGAGGGGTGCTGGGTGGGGGCACAGGAATCATTTTGATACTCCTAAATCTATCGAAGTATTGGATGTGAGAATCAGATCACATTGGCGGTGGCTGGTCAACGCCCAAGTTCTCCGCACCGAATATGCTCAACAACCGACCAAAAATATAGTGGGACAACCATATTCGGTGTCTCGGTTCCCGCAAAGTTGGAGAGTCATGATCGAGGAATGTCGTCGTCGACGTAACAGGACAACGGGCGCGCCCACACACAGCACAACACCCCACCGGCGAGCAGGGGAGCGCCGCACATCAAGGCCACTACTCTGGGGAACATCGCCGCATCCCCCAGAGCAAGCATCCCGCGGTGTCCCAGCAGGCTACGGCAGCCGGTGCCATACGCTCGACCCACCGGCGTCGAACCCGCCGAACAGCGACCCTCCCCAAACGGGGGATCGATCCTTGTCGACCAAACCCGCACGGACGCCTTCGACGAAGTCGGGCGTGCGGGCGAGATGGGTGGCGACGTCCAGCTCCATCTTCAAACAGCGCCGCAGGTCCCGTTGTTTGCCCGCGGTCAACACCGCGAACGTCACCTCCAAGCTCTGCGGGGACGCCGAATCGAGTACCTCCAGAGTCTCCCGAGACCACGAGCTGTCGAGTTCACGCAGGCGAGAGCGGATCTCGGTCACGCTCGGTGCGCCGAAGCACCAGTCGATCCCGTATCGATGCTCGGCCAGTTGGCCGGGGGCAGCGGGGGCCGCTGGAGACAGTGACCGCAACACCTCATCGACCGGCGCGACCGGATTGCCCTCCAACGCTGACACCACGTGCGCCGTGTCGGCAACCCAGTGCGTGGCCAGCCCGGTGTAGATCGCATCGGCAGCGTCGAGACGATAGCCCGTCAACCCGAGATACATCCCGAGCCCGCCCGGGAGGCGAGGGAGGAAATAGCTACCGCCGACATCCGGGAAGAACCCGATCGCGGTCTCCGGCATCGCCAGCAACGCCTTGTCGCTGACAACCCGAAAAGCCCCGTGCACGGACAGTCCCATGCCGCCGCCCATGCAGATCCCGTCGATCAGCGAGACCACAGAGGTTGCGAGCTCGGCGAGCCGGGTGTTGAGACGGTACTCGGAGGAGAAGAAGGCTTCAGTGTCACCGTAGGCGCCGTCGACAGTGTTCTGGCGGATCTGACGAATGTCACCACCGGCACAGAACGCCTTCGGGCTCGAACTCTCCAGAACCACAGCGGTCCCCGGATCCTCTTCCCACTCGTCGAGCGCACTGTGGAGTTGGTCGACCATCGACGTGGTCAGCGCGTTCAACGCCTTCGGACGATTGAGAACGATCCGAGCGATCGGGCCCTGGCGGAGATACCGGATCTCATCGCCATCACCGGGGACGATGGCGCTCTGCTCGCGCTGGCCTGCCGGACGTTCAGGCGCAAGGGTGTACCCACACCGCCCGAATCGCACCTCACTCATGGGTCGGCATCGAGAAGTCGGTGCGGACCTGGGTGTCGTTGGGCCAGCGGGTGGTGGCGGTCTTGTTGCGGGTGAAGAACCGCACGCCCTCGGGGCCGTGGATGTGGTGGTCACCGAACAGCGAGCGTTTCCATCCACCGAAGGAGTGGAAGGCCATCGGCACCGGGATCGGGACGTTGATGCCGACCATGCCGGCCTTGACCTGGTGGAGGTAGGTGCGGGCGGTGTTGCCGTCGGCGGTGAAGATGGCGGTGCCGTTGCCGAATTCATGAGCGTTGACCAACTGCAGTGCGTCGTTAAAGGATTCGGCGCGCACGATTGACAACACCGGCCCGAAGATCTCCTCCAGGTAGATCCGCATCGACGGGGTGACGTGGTCGAACAGGGTGCCGCCAAGGAAGAACCCCTCCCCCGCAGTCGCCGGAATGGTCTCCCGACCGTCGACGACCAGCTCCGCGCCTTCCTGCACGCCGAGGTCGATGTAGGAGGCGACCTTGTCGCGGTGCACCCCGGTCACCAACGGGCCCATGTCCACCTTGGGGTCGGTACCGGGGCCGACCTTCAGATCGGCGAGGGCGGCGATCAACCGCTCGCGCAGGGCGTTCGCGGTGTCCTCGCCGACGGGCACGGCGACGGAGATGGCCATGCAGCGTTCACCGGCGGAGCCGTAGGCGGCACCCATGAGGGCGGAGACGGCCTGGTCGAGGTCGGCGTCGGGCATGATCACCATGTGGTTCTTCGCACCGCCGAGGGCCTGGACGCGCTTGCCCTGCGCGGAGGCGGTCGTGTGGATGTACTCCGCGATCGGGGTGGAGCCGACGAAGCTGATCGCCTCGACCTGATCGTGGGTCAGGAGGGCGTCGACAGCGACCTTGTCGCCGTGCACGACGTTGAACACCCCGCCGGGCAGCCCGGCCTCGGTCAGCAGCTTCGCGAGTTCGTTGCTGAGGGTGGGGTCCTTCTCGGAGGGCTTCATCACGAACGTGTTCCCACAGGCGAGGGCGACGGGGAACATCCACATCGGGACCATGGCGGGGAAGTTGAACGGGGAGATGCCGGCGACGACGCCGAGCGGCTGGCGGAAGGTGACGCCGTCGACGGCGCGGCCGACGTTCTCGGAGAACTCGCCCTTGAGTTGCTGCGGGATGCCGCAGGCGAATTCGACGACCTCGAGGCCGCGGGTCACTTCGCCCTTGGCGTCGGAGTGCACTTTGCCGTGCTCGGCGGTGATGATGGCTGCGAGCCGGTCGGAGTCGCGTTCGACGAGGTCGCGGAACCGGAACAGGATGCGGGCCCGGATGTGCGCGGGGGTGGCCGACCAGGCGGGGAAGGCGGCGGCCGCCGCGGCGACCGCGGCCTCGACATCCGCGGTGGTGGCCATCGCGACCTTGCCGGTGACTTGCCCGGTGGCGGGGTTGTAGACGTCGCTACGGGTTGCGGCGCCGCGGGCGTCGATGTGGCCGGCGATGTAGTGGTCGATGTCGGCCGGGTGACCGGGTGCGGTGGTACCCGATGCCGAGGCGGGGATGGTGGCAGTCATGTGAAGGGTTCTCCTGAAGGGGTTTTCAGCCGTAGATCTGGGCGTAGAGGTCGCGGATCTCCGCGTCGGTCGGGACGAGGGGGTTGTTGTTTGGTGATCCCGAGGCGAGGGCCTGTTCGGCCATGAGCGGGATCAGTTCGTCCCAGCGGGCCTTGTCGATGCCGTAGGCCTTGGGGGTGGGGACTGCCACGTCGCGGCACAGTTCGCGCAGCGCGTCGACGAGGTTGTCCGCGGCGGTGGCGTCGGAATCGCCGGTCGTGGCGACGCCGAGGGCGCGGGCGCAGTCGGCGTACCGCGACTGCGCGGCACGGACCGAGAATGCGGTGACCGCGGGGAAGAGCATGGCGTTCGACAGTCCGTGGGCGACGTGGAAGTGGGCGCCGATCGGTCGGCTCATTCCGTGGACGAGGGCGACGGAGGAGTTGGAGAACGCGATGCCGGCCTGGGTGGCGGCGAGCATCATCTGCTCGCGGGCCTCGGCGTCACTACCGTCGGTATAGGCGCGGCGCAGGACCCGGCCGATGGTGCCGATCGCGACGAGCGCGAGGCTGTCGGCGAAGGGGTTCGCCTTCTTGCTGACGTACGCCTCGATCGCATGGGTCAGCGCGTCGACCCCGGTGTCCGCGGTCAGCCGCGGTGGCATCGACACGGTCAGCTCGTAGTCGATGACCGCGGCGATCGGCAGGAACGCCAGGCCTGGGCAGAGCATCTTTTCGTCGCTGATGCTATCGGTGATGACGGTGAACTGGGTTGCTTCCGAACCGCTTCCGGCGGTGGTGGGAACGGCGATGACCGGCAGGGCGGGACCGACGTTGTTGCGGGGAGCCTTGTAGTCGCGCATCTGCCCGCCCTGGCGGCCGAGGATGCCCAGGGCCTTGGCGGTGTCCATCGGGCTGCCGCCACCGAACCCGATGACCGAATCGGAATCGTGCTCGCGGATCGCGGCGAGGCCGGCGTCGAGGGAGTCGGTCGTCGGATCCGGGACGGTGTCGGCGAACAGGCGCGGCGACAGACCGGCGGATTCGAGGGTCTTGATCATCTGCTCCGCGGCGCCGGTGCCGACGAGGAACGAATCGGTGACCACCAGCGGGCGGGTGAGCCCGAGGCCCGTGACCACCTCGCCGATTTCCTGGACGGCGCCGCCGCCAATCCGCATGATCCGCGGGAGTGCGATAGATGAAGCCATGTGCATGTCTCGCTTTCTCAGCGGTTGGTGAAGGACGGCTTGCGCTTGTCGAGGAAGGCGGCCATGCCTTCGGTCTGGCCGTCGGTGGCGAAGGCGGCGTGGAACAGGCGACGCTCGAACCGCAGACCCTCTGCCAGCGGGGTCTCGAAGGCCGAGTTCACGGCCTCCTTGGCCATCAGGACCGAGGGTCGGGAGAATCCCGCGATCTTCTGCGCGATGGAGATTGCCTCGTCGATGAGGTCGTCGGCGGGGACGATGCGGGCGACGAGGCCGATCTTCTCCGCTTCCTCGGCGTCGATGGTGCGTCCGGTCAACACCATGTCCATGGCCTTGGACTTGCCGACCGCCCGGGTCAGGCGTTGGGTGCCGCCGGCGCCGGGAAGGATCCCGATGGTGATCTCAGGCTGGCCGAATTTGGCGGTGTCCGCCGCGATGATCAGGTCACAGCTCATCGCGAGTTCGGCGCCGCCGCCGAGGGCGTATCCGGCGACCGCGGCGATGATCGGCTTGCGGGTCGTCGAGGCGCGTTCCCAGCTGGCCGTGATGAAGTCCTCGAGGTAGACGTCGGTGAACGACTTCGGCTGCATCTCGGCGATATCGGCGCCCGCCGCGAAGGCCTTGGCACTGCCGGTCAATACAACGGCACCGATGCCGTCGTCGGCCTCGGTGGCATCGAGCGCGTGGGTCAGTTCGATGGTGAGAGCATCACATAGGGCGTTGAGCGCTTTCGGGCGGTCGAGCGTGATCAGCGCTACCGGACCGCGGCGTTCGACGCGGAGGTGTTCGTACTCGTCCCAGTTGCCGTCGAACGACGGGGCTTCTTCGGCCATGGAGGTCATATGCCGCACTCCTGTTTCTTCTTGGTTTCTGCGATGGGCGACGGACGACGTCAGACGGTGATGACTGTCTTTCCTTGGGTGCGTCCGTGGGCGAGCTGGTCGAGGGCTGTGGGTACATCTTCGAGGCCTAATCGGGCGGTGATCAGCGGATCAATCAGGCCGGCGGCGGCCATCTCGAAGATGGCCGCCTGGGCGATGTGTACGAGGTCCGGTCGGTGTTTGCGGTACAACGACCAGTGCAGGCCGGCGATGGTGTAGTTCTTCACTAACGCGTGGTTGAGGTGTGGCCGGGGGATGTAGCCGCTGGCGAATCCGATGACCACGATGCGTCCTTCGAAGGCGATGTATTTCGTTGCCTGCTCGTAGGCCTTGCCGCCGACCGAGTCGAAGACGGTGTCGGCGCCGTCCGGTGCGGCGGCCTTCACCTGTTCGATCACGTCGCCGTCGGATCGGTCGATGACCACGTCGGCTCCGAGACGGGAGGCGGTAGCGGCTTTGTCCGCACCGGACACGATCGCAATCACGGTCGCACCCGCCGCTCGGGCGACCTGCACGGCCGCCGAGCCGACACCACCCGCGGCGGCGGTGATCACGACGGTGTCACCGGCCTTGATCGACGCCCGTCGGTGCAGGCCCAGCCAGGCGGTCAGATAGGTCAGATTCAAGGTTGCCGCGACACTGTCGTCGATGGCGCGGGGAACGATGTAGACCTCGTCCGCGTTCAGCAGGGCAACGTCGGCGAAACCGCCGTGAGGCAGGATCGGCTGGCCGACGACCCGCGAGGCGAGCAACATGGGGTCGACTCCGCCACCGATGTCGTCCACCCAGCCGCACACCTCGAGGCCCGGGGTGAACGGCGGGTCCGGCTTCTGTTGATATTCGCCCCGGCACAGCAGAACGTCGGCGAAGTTGCACGAGGTGGCGGCGACTCGAAGCCGCACCTGCCCGTGGCCGGGGGTCGGTTCGGTTGTGTCTTCCAGTCGCAGGACGGAGCTGGGTTCTCCGTACTCGCGTACTCTCCATGCTCGGGACATGTTGTGCACCTTTGCTTGTGGTTCTGCTGTGCCGTTGCGGGTGGTCAGGCTCGGCGACCCTCGTCGGGGGTTGTGGCACCGATGAGGTGGACGGTGTTGCCGAAGACCTCCTCGCCGCGGCCCATCTGGGCGTGGGAGAGCGGAATGTCGGCCATGGGCAGGACGCGGCCGACGACCGGGTCGATCTTCCCGTCGACGACCAGCTGGTTGTAGGCGATCGCCTGGGCGTCGTTGGTGCCGTGCGAGCCCTGCAGTCGCTTCTGGCGGGTCCAGTGGTATCGCAGGTCCACCATGGCGTCGAAGCCGGTGGTTCCGGCGCAGATGGCGACCATGCCGCCGGGCTGGCACACGAAGATGCTGGTGGGGATGGTCGAGGCGCCGGGGTGCTCGAACACGATCGCCGGGTCTTCTCGGTTGCCGGCGATTTCCCAGATCTTCTTGCCGAACGCGCGGGCGCTGGCGGTCCACTTCTTCTGGCCTTTGGCGTCGTCGACCAACGGCGGGATTCCCCAGTGATCGAATTCGCGGCGGTTGATGTAGCCGATGGCCCCGTACTTCATTGCGTAGGAGCCGCGTTCGTCGTCCGATACCACGGCAACCGCCCGGCCGCCGGCTTCGCGGACGAGCTGGCAGGCCTGGGTGCCGAGTCCGCCGGAGCCACCCCACACCAACACCAGGTCGCCCTCGGTGACGGTGTTGCCCTGCCAGCCGTGCAGCATCCGGTAGGCGGTCGTGCCGACCAGGGTGGGTGCAGCCGCTTCGGCCCAGCTCAGGTGTGCCGCTTTGGGGAGTATTTGGTGTGCTTGAGCGCGGGCGAACTGCCCGAACGAGCCGTAGTTGGTGTCGTAGCCCCAGATCTTCGCACTGGGTGCGATCATCTGGTCGCGGCCGGAGGTGATCCACGGGTCGTCCGCGTCCCACACTCCCGGGTGGACGACGACCTCGTCGCCGATGCTGATGCCGCTGACCCCTTCACCGACGGCGTAGACGATGCCCGAGGCGTCCGATCCTCCGATGTGGAAGTCCTCGGTCTCGCCCCGTCGCTGCCGAGTGGTGACCTGATCGACGGGGTAGCCGCGGGCCGCCCAGACGTTGTTGTAGTTGACGCCGGCCGCCATCACGGCGATCAGCACTTCACCGGTACCGAGCTGCGGGGTGTCGACGACTTCGTTCACGAACGCGGTGGCCGGATCGCCGTACCGCTCCGGGCGCACGACCTGCGCGTGCATCCTCTTGGGAACCACGCCGAGCGGGGGCAGTGTTCCCGGCTCCACCGCGTCGGTGGTCGGGTCGGCAACTTGCTGGCGCTCCATCAGTTCGGTCACGATCATCTCCTAAAAATTCATAGTCGTAGGATCATCAAACAATTGGTTTGGTGTCATCCCAGCCCCGCCCGCCCTTCGGTCTGAGGCAGGCGGGGGTAGGTTCGGCCTTCGGACTCCGGTTGCGGGAGAAAAGTTCTCACGCAATCGGGGCCGAGGTGACTACTGTTCGACGGCGCCGTACCGTTCGTCCCGCCATGCCAGGGCGGCTCCGAGTCCCTTGGATGCGACGAGCTTGGTGAACTCGGCGCGCTCGGGGGTATCGGCCGAGTTCAGCACCGCGGCAATATCGAGATTGGACTCGACCGCGCTGGTCAGCCCCATCGCGTCGTAGGCGCGGGTGATGGCCCGCTTGGTGTACCGGAGGATCGACAGGGGAGTGAGTGCGATCTTGCGGGCGAGGACGTCGACGGTCTTGTCCAGGTCGGCCTTGGCGACCACACGGTTGACCATCCCGAGCGTTGCGGCTCGTTCGGCGTCGATGATGTCGCCGGTGTAGAGCAGTTCGTTGGTTGCCTTCTGCCCGAGCAGGAACGGCATCAACAGCGTCACAGGCCCGGAGCCGAACCGGATCTCCGGCTCACCGAATTGGGCGTCGTCGGCGGCGATGATCAGATCGCAGGCCATCGCCAGTTCGCATCCTCCGGCCAGGCACCATCCGGAGACGGCGGCGATGACCGGTTTCTTCAGTCGCCACACCTGCATCGACAGCCCGATGTTGTTGGTCAGGCCGGCATGCCACTGTTCGGCGGTCGAGACACCCATCTCCACTTCCTGGGCGATGTCGTACCCGACGCTGAACGCCTTCTCCCCGCCCTGCAGAACGACAACCTTGATGGTCGGGTCGGCTTCGGCCGCGGTCAGTGCCTGCGACAGTTCCTGCATCAATTCGACCGACAGCGCGTTGAGCTTTTTCGGCCGGTTGATGGTCAGCCAGGCGACTTCTCCGCGGTGCTCGGTGCGGACGAGATCGTCGGTGGATGTGGTCATGCTATTGCCTCGCTTCGTAGTTCGATTTCGGAGGCCGACTGCGTCCGCAGACGGGCCTTGTCGACCTTGCCCACGGCGGTCCGGGGCAGTGCGTCGACGACGATGAACTGGTCGGGAATCCACCATCGGGGGAATCGCTCACCGATGTGCGCGCGGAGGGCGGCGTCGATGTCCTCGGTGGCGTTGTCGGCGACCACGATGTAGGCGAGCGGGCGCTCGATCCAACGCGGATGTGCCATCGAGACGATGGCGGCCGACGACACGGCCGGATGGGTGCACAGGTACTGCTCGAGTTCGGCGGTGGCGATCCACTCGCCCCCGGACTTGATCAGGTCTTTCTCCCGGTCGTGGAGCCGCAATCGGCCCTGCTGGTCGATCGAGGCGATGTCGCCGGTGTCGAACCAGTTTGTGCTGCCGTCCCGTACTCCCACGATGAACGGCCCTCGTACATGCAGCTTGCCCATGGTCGGCTCGGAGCCGTCCTGGGCGAACCCGCCAGTGTCGACTCGTAGCTCCACCAGGGGAATGGGGACTCCGGCCGAGGTCGTGGGTTCGAGGCGTTCGTAGGTGCTGCACGCCATGGTCTCGGTCATGCCCCATGCCGTGCTGACGGTGGCGCCGAGAACGGTCGCCACCGCGTCCACGACGGGCTGCGGGACGGCACTGCCACCACTGAAGACTTCCCGCAGACGGTTCGGCCGCGGTGCGTGCCCGGCAGCGACGGCCGCGCATACGTCGTGCCAGATGGTCGGGACCGCGGCGGCGGCGGTGACGGACTCCTCGGCGAGGATCGTGGCCACGCGGTCGGCAGTGAGGTCACCGCCGCAGAGGACGAGCGACGCTCCGGTCAGCGCGCAGGTCAGGGGCAGCCCCCATCCGTTCACGTGGAAGAACGGTGCCAGTGGTAAGACCCGGTCGGTGCTGTGCAGCCCCGAGGCGGCGGTGGTGGCCTGGCTGAGGGTGTGCAGCATGGCTGCGCGGTGGCTGACCGCGTAACTCTTTGGCCGCCCAGTTGTTCCGCTGGTATGGAACAGGTACGCGGTGGTGTTCTCATCGTCCACCGCAGCCGGCGTCGACAGGGTCGCGCCTGCCTCGATCAGGTCGCGGTAGCGGACGATCGTGTCCGCGTGCTCGGTCCAGTCGCGGTCGCCGACGACGATCAGGGGTACCCCGGCCTGGCGCAGTACGCCCAGGACCGATCGGACGTTCCGACCCAGGACCGGGTGGTCGACCATCTCCCCGTCGACCACCACGGCGGCCGGTCGGGGAGACATGGCCTGGTCGATGAGGAGCTCAGCGCTCAGGCGTGCGTTGAGGCTGTTGACGGCGGCGCCGAGCAGGGGCACGCCGAGCAGGACCTCGAAGTGCTCGAGAGTGTTGAACGCGAGTACCGCGACCGTGTGCCCTGGCCCGATGCCCAGCTGTGCGTGGGCACCGGCAGCCAAGCGCTGCGCTCGTGCCGCCACATCGGGGAAGGGCCATCGTGTGGTCGCCGACCCGGTGGCCTCTCCTGCGATGCTCACGATCTCCGACTGCGGATGAATGTTGCTCATTCGCCACAGCAGATGGTCGACGGTCAGGGGAAACATGGCTACTTCACCAGGGTGGTGACGACCTGCACCGGGTTGGCGAGGGTATCCCGAATCGGGGAGCGCTTCTGCACGGCGTCGGTCAGTTCCTGCAGCTGCTCGGTCGAGGCGTTCGGGGACTCGGCGTGCACGCTAATCCTGATCTCCTGGGCGCCGGGGCGGACGCTGTCGTCGAGGTTGAGGAAGCCCTGGAGATCGAAATCTGTCTGCATCTCCAGTCGCAGCGAGGACAGTTCAATGCCCCGCACGGCCGCGTTGGTGGCGTAGGTGACCGCGTAGCAGCCGGCGAGCGCCTGGAGCACGTACTCGGCGGGGCTGGCAGCCTTGTCCGTGCCCAGCAAAGCCGCCGGCTCGTCGGACTCGAGGACGTACGACGCCTCCCGGCTGCTCACCAGCTCACCGTTCTGGTGAAGCTCGCCCGTGGTCGAACGCTGATGGCAGCCGTCGAGCCACTCGGATCCGAGTGAGAACGTCACCTGGGCGAGTGCGGGAGTTTCGCGGACCGCGTCGATCGTCGCGTGAAGGGCCTGCTTGTCGACGCCGTTGATGGTGGTGGCTGAGGAGGTGCTGGTCATGAGGTGCTGCCTTTCGTTTCGTGTGAGCGTGCGCGGGGCGTCGATGGACGCTTCCGCTAGGCGTTTGAGGGAGCAGGGGAGTCGTGGTTGTCGACCGCAGCAGTTCTTTTCGGTGAACTGTGGGGATCGAGATCGATGTCCTTCTTGTTGGTCTCCGGTGCGAGGTAGGCGCAGACCGCGGTGATGACGCTGAGGACGGTGAAGTATCCGACCACCAGCCACGGGCTTCCGTTTCCGACTGCGAGCAGTGTTGTTGCGATCAGAGGTGAGAAGCCGCCAGCGAACACCGAGCCGATTTGATAGCCGACTGATGCGCCGCTGTATCGCACTCCGGTGGAGAACATTTCGGAGAAGAAGGCAGCTTGCGGGCCGTACATCGCGTCGTGGAAGAAGTTCAATCCGATCACCATGGCGAGGGTGATCAGGACCGGGTTCCCGGTGTCGGCCAGGAGGAAGAACGGGCCGATGAACAGTGCGCTGGTGATCGCGCCGAACAGATATAGGGGGCGTCGGCCGAGCTTGTCGGACAGTGCTGCCCAGATGGGTACGGAAACAAGGCCGATGGCCGACGCGATGAGGACGGAGTTCAAGCCGACGCTGGTCGCTGTGCCCACACTCCGGGCGATGTAGGCGATGCCGAACACTGTGTATAGGTAGTAGATCGCGTTCTGTGACAGTCGCATTCCGGTTGTCAGGTACACCGCACGTCGTTCGTTGCGGAACAGCTCGACTACGGGCCTTTCGGCGATGGTGTCGTTCTTCTTCATGTCGGCGAACTTTTCGGGTTCCGACAATCCGATGCGGATCAGTAGGCCGACGAAGACGAGCAGGCCGCTGATGAGGAAGGGGATGCGCCAGCCCCAGGCGAGGAAGGTTGACTCGTCGAGAACGGTGCGAGCGATGCTGAACGCTCCGACGGCGAGCAGCATGCCGGCCGAGACGCCGATCTGGGTGAAGCTCCCGTAGAAGCCGCGGCGGTTCGCGGGTGCGGACTCCACGGACATCAGTGCTGCGCCGCCCCATTCGCCGCCGACGCCGAATCCCTGTGCGAGACGGAGAACGAGCAGCAGGATCGGTGCCCAGATGCCGATCGAGGAGTGGGTGGGAAGGACGCCGATGAGGGTGGTGCTGGCTCCCATGATCAGCAGCGACGCCACCAGCATCGCCTTACGTCCCACCCTGTCGCCGATGTGGCCGGCGACGACCCCGCCGATGGGGCGGGCGAGGAAGCCCACCGCGTAGGTACCGAACGCTGCGATGAGTCCGATCGCGGGGCTGACGTCCGGGAAGAAGAGGGGGCTGAATACCAGGGCTGCGGCGGTGCCGTACAGGAAGAAGTCGTACCACTCGATCGTGGTGCCGACGAAACTTCCCAGTGCGACCATGCGGGGCGAGTTGGGCTTATTTGCGCCCGACGGCGCTGTCGGTGAGCTCATGGTCGGGGTCTCCTCTCGGGAGGGGGTCGCCGTGCGGAGTCGGGACCAAGAGGGATGTGGGGGCATGTACTTGGGGTAGCCGCCGGTGCGGCCAGGGAGTTGGGATCGGAAGCGGTGAAAGGCGTGCTGTGATGCATAGCCCGACTCCTCTTTGGTGTGGCTCAAGTCTCAGCTGAAGGTGAACGAACGGCAATGACCAATGTCGAGCAAGGCTGTGCAAATCTGCAGAACGCAGGTCAGAGCCGGTTTTCGCGGTTTCCCCCGGGTGGAGGGTGTCGCCAGCTATAGTTGGAATGTTGGCCATTTGTAGAAGTATCGAAGGATTAGGAGGGCCCGTGCTTCATGCCACACCGACTCTCGACGAGCAGGTTGACATCCTGAAAGCGCTGGCGGACCCCGTGCGGTTGGATCTCCTCCGGCGCATCGCCGCCGTCGACGAGATGGCGTGCACCGACTTGGTCGATGAATCCCATGTCTCCGCCTCGACCGTCTCGTACCACGTCAAGACACTGAGAACCGCCGGGCTGGTACAGGTCCGCAAAGAGGGGCGCAACTTCCACTACACCTACCGGCCCGAGACGGCCCGTGCATTGGCGGCCGCGCTGAACGGCCTGGGCTGATCGGGCCATGTACGTATCCACCGTCCGTGGACGAGGAACCGGCGTTTATCACGTAGCACACGGTGCCGACCTCGCGCGGCCGCTCCGGTTCGACGGCCACCCGGCGTTCGGCGGTAGCGACCGGGCACTCGGGCCCTTCGAGCACCTCCTAGGCGCACTCGGCGCCTGCTGCCAGATCACAGCCGACATCGTCGCCCGATCGCGCCGGATAAAGCTGGGCGAGATGCACACCGAAATCGAGACGAGCTTCGACAACTCCATTCTCGTGTTCGGCGTAGCCGGCACCTCGAAATTCGACACCCTCGATATCGACATAACGGTCGACACGTCGCTGAGTAACGCAGAACTCGAGGAGTTGGGGCGGGAAGTGGAACGCCGCTGCCCCATCATCCAGCTGTTCGTCGCAAGTGGTGTGCGGGTGCGTAGTTCGTGGAAACCGCTGTGAATCGGCGAGAATTCTAGCGGGCAGCGAACAGTCCGCCCGGCTGCTCCGCCACCAGTTTCTCGATGTGCTCGGCCATCACGCGTACCCGCGCCAGGCGCACGAGATCGCGAGGAATCGACATCCAATAGCTGCTCTCGATCCTCGCAGTGATCGACGTGAGCCGTTGCAAGCGAGGATTGCGGTCGGCGATGAACGAAGGGAGCAACGCGATGCCGAGATCCGCTTCCGCAGCCTGAATGAACCCCGCGATGTTGTTCGTCTGAATCCGCGCTTTCGCGTTCGGCAGCACCTCGTACAGCAGGTTGAACGTCGAGTGGTCCAAGGCGGTGTCGACATACCAGATCAGAACCTGGTTGTAGAGATCTTCGACCCGCTCCACCGGAGAATGCGACGCCAGGTAGTTGCTGGAAGCGTAGAAGCCCAGCGTGTAGTTGGCCAGCTTCTGCACCGTTACAGCGCGCGCCTGCGGCCGCTCAATGGTGACGGCCAGATCGAACTCGCGGGGCGTAAGCGAGGCGTGCCTGTTCGCTGTCACAACTTCCATGGTGAGATCTGGATGCTGACGCTGGAGCTCGACGAGACCCGGGAGCAGCAGATATGCCCCGAATCCGTCAGGCGCGATCACCCGGACATGACCGGTCAGCGACGAATCCCGAGACAAACAGTCTTCCTGTGCGACGCGCATCGCCGACTCGATGGTCTCGGCGTGGGCCAACAGCCGCAGACCAGCGTCGGTCAGCGTCCATCCGTCCGAAGTGCGATCGAACAGGCGGTTCTCGACCGCGCGCTCGAGGCGTGTGATGTGGCGGCTGACCGTCGTGTGATTGATCTGAAGGTGTCTAGCTGCCTCGGTCAACCGACCTCGGCGCGCAACCTCCAGAAACAGCCTGAGGTCATCGGCGGAGAACATAATGGCACTCTAATCACCACCTTCTCGCCCGCTCACCCCGCCATATAGTTTCGGCGTGTTTCACGTGCCCGCGGATCTGCGCTTCCCACGGATCCTTCATCCGCCGACGACATGGCGCCGAATGCGGCCGGTCGGGTGGTGCCGGGTGCCGAAGGATGTCCGTCATGCATCCACGACCACCGCGCGCAGCTCGTGTGGGGTCGATCGCCGGTCAAAGGGGATCGACCGCGGCGACCCCACCGCGGAATGGGATCGCAGGAGCCGGTACGGTCGCGCGCTGCTCCGCTGGTAGACCAGCCGCGCCGCTGCGTCACCGCAACCCACGGGCGATGGCGGCTCCCCGGGCAACAATGGAGCATAGGCGACTGGTGGCAGGCGCCACGGACCGCAAATCATGCCACCTGTGTGCCCCCGGGGAAGACGGTTTCTTCTGTTTCGCCGCACGAGTGCCGATTTGAGCTCGTTCACAACGGGTTGCAACCCGGCCGCCTGCAGTTGCGCTTCTCGCACTGGAGAAATAGTAGGCTCCGCGAGAGGCCGGAATTTCGAGAGCTTTTCGGACGATCAGGGGCCGACGAGGAGTGGATCAATCGAGCTCTTCCTGCAACACAGGGGTAGGGCGGCGGTACGAGCCGCCGCCGATCCGCTGGACCAGCCGGGCAACGCCGGACGAGTCACCGCTGTCGCTAGTCCCGAAATGGCGTAGCAGCGTTACCGAGCCACAATACCGAGGGGCGTCGGCGGGCTATTCGTGAGTGTCGAAAATTGTTATTGAGTAGCGTATTTCGGTCATCACCGTCACCGCGGGGCCGTCGATCACGGCGGCCGAGGGGTGGCTTACAGGCCGACTGCCTGTTCGAATGCGTCGAGTTCGATGTCGAGGTGGTCGAGCATCGGGTGCAGGTTCGGGACGGTCCGCCGGCAGCCGGTCAACCCGAATACGAGTTGGTCGTCGCTGCTGGTGCAGGTGATGTTCAGGGCTTGTCCGGTGACCGGGATCGACAGGGGGTAGAGGGAGTCGAGGCGGGCGCCGTTCCAGTACAGCGGGGTGTCGGGCCTGATCCTGCGACCGCAGGGGTCTGTTGTGGCGGTGCGCGGCGACCGAACTCGTCCCGGAAGGTGACCTGGACTCGGCCACCATCGCGGTCGCGGGTCGATCTGTCCCCGGCCGCGCTCGGCGCCGCCGCCATCACCGCCGAAACCCTGTGGGGCTGTTGTCGGATAACCGGCGCTGGACCTACGACGACCGAGGCCGCGGGATCAAACTGGCCCACCTGCAGACCGAGGGGGCAGATGCTGCACAGTAAGGCGGCCCGGTTGCCGCAACTGGCCGCCACCGCCGAATCCGCGGTCCGCGACCAGCTGGAGGAGAAGATCGCCGTCCTTGACGCCCATGGCACCGCGGTGTGCGTCAAGAGGAGGGAACGCCTTCCACTTCGCCCGCCAGGTCACCGACTCCGCCGCCGCCGCGCAGGTGATTGCGGTCGAGGATCTCACCACCCGCGTGGCCCGCGGGCATGGTCGGGTCAACAACAGTCGGGCCGCGCAGTCCGCCCGCCGACACCGACCTACGGGAAGTGGCCAAGGTGGACGGGTTTGATGACGGGGCCGGCCCGGCAGCTCCGCCAACAGCACCGCATGCAACAAGATCGACTACGTGTTTCTCTCACCCGCATTGTTCGACCGCGCTACCGGCGAGGCGTTCTTCCGCAAGGGTGTGTGGGGTGGGAGGAACGGTACGTTGTTCGAGCACTTCCCAACCCTGACCTCCCTGTTCCATGCGGCTTCCGATCACGCCGCGATCTACGCCGACATCGACATCAGCTGACCGCGTGAACTGCTGTAGAACGGCGCGGCGCAAACGGACTGGCACTCGCAGATCACGACATGCGACGAGCAGGCATCTCAGCGCGTGGTTCACCGGAGCGCCGCGCCGCCCGCAGGGCTTCGGCTGCGGTGCTGTCCAGCTCTGTAGGCATCGTGATTTCGGCCCTGACCAACCGATCGCCCGCACTTCGAGTGCTTGGCCGTCTACCGCAAAATGACTCGTCGCGGGCGATCGGCGTGACGGCCGCATGGCGAAGTTCGACGCCGCGGAGGCCGTAGGTGCCGCCGTTGAGGTCGATGAGCGTGGAATGGAGGAAGGGGCGTTCCATGTCGATACTCTTTGGTGGGCGCGCTGACGCCGTGGGGATATCCGTAGCGGCAGCCGACGACGCCTCCGACGCCGTGCAGGTCGGAGGCGAGTTCGACGCTGGGACCGCGTGCGTGAACGAATAGGTACTTGGCAGTGCAATTGAGTGCGTCGGTGATCGATCGGGAGTTGCGAACGGCAATTGCCAGCGGGGCCAAGCAGGCCGAGATCCTGTCCCAGCGCCACCCGCAACTCTGAATCGGAGCAGTCCAGTTTCCGGGCCGCGAGTTCGAAGCATCACGGCCATCGCTGTGTCCCTGACCGGAAGTTCATCGATGTTGGTATCGACTGGGAGGTTCACGAATTGGTGGCATGAGTGATGCACGGTGCATCACTCGTAGGTGCACGAACAGTTGAGATCTGGGATGCGAACGATTGTAATGACACCGGCGGGAGCTGCACTCTAATCAAACGGCTTAGTGTGTAAGCAATACGGTCCGGCCATTGTTCCACTTCAAAGTGGATGTGTCGGTTGTACAAGCCGCGAGCGGAGGTGGATTGTCTGCAGTCCGGGTTCCGCCGGAGACAGAGTTACGACGCGATGCCGCCTCAATCTGGGGCGTTCGGGTCGATGGGCGAGGTTGCGAATGACTGGGCACGCCTTTTGTCCTTGAACAGGACGGGATGGCCTCGGCTTCGGCTCGCCCGTTAGGTAGGGTCGACCACTGAACCCCCGCGGGCGCTGCGCCCGAGCGTTCTTGTGGGCCGCGGTTGCGTTCTGCCGGTCCTGGTCGGTTGGTGGCCCGTCGGAGGTCTCAGGTGGTGGCACACCGAGTCGGATGGTGACTTGGTCCCATGACATGCACTCGGCGAGATCGGCAGTCACGGCGCGGGCAAGGAAGTCGTCGATCTGCCCGCCCGTTGGGGCGACACCGATGTCGGCGGATCCGTTCCCGGGCTCCGCCATCTGGGTAAATGATCGTCGTTTGACTTCCGTTGTGGCTCAGTACGAATTGCGTTCGCCATCAATCGGGTGGGCGCACGACTGCGCGCCGTTCCGGTACCCGTCATTTTCGTTTGGGCGCGCCGCGAGGAGGTCGACCCGTCGGGATGGTCTCTGCGGTCCTGCTCACCCTGCGCCCGCGTGCGATCCGGGGATGCTGGGCGTGGCGATGTTGCTCGCCAACGAGATCTCGAGACGGTGCTGGCGGTGGCGGTCGTGTCGCGGACATCGAGGTGTCGGCCGACTGGGTTCAGCGTGCGGGCGCAACCTGCCGCGCTCGATCAGATGACCGGGGACCACAACGGATCCCGTGGTGGTGAAATGTGTGACGAACGACCAAACGTCGACGGTGATCACCTGACGCCGGCCAACCACACCGAATGGCTCGGGTGGCCGAGAGGGTGCGAATGTTCGTCCTGGTCCGTCACGCGCACGCGGGCGAGAAGAAGAGCTGGCACGGCCCCGATGCCGACCGCACACCCGCTGAGCACCCTCGGGTACTGGCAGGCACGCGGCCTCGTCGCCGCGCTGGATAGCATCGAACTGCGGGCCCTGTTCGTCGGTCCCAGCGCCCGCTGCCGTCAGACGCTGCTGGCGCTGGCCGCGGCGCGGGGGCTGCGCATCGACGATCATCACCCTCTGCTGGCGGCGGGCGCACCGACCCGATCAACTGCTCGCGGTGCTGGAGGTGCTGGAGGTGCCGGAGGTCGACGGGGCCGTCTTCTGTACCCGTGGAAGTCTTCGATGCCCTGGCGCGGGTTGTCCGAACCTGTTGCCTTCTGGAATCGAACTCGGCAGCGTCGGTGCCCTCGGAGTGACGGTCATTGGTACGCCACCGTGGCGGGTTGCGTGGTGTCAGGTCGCGTATAAGAGCCGCGGGGCCCTGTCTGGCACAACCGATCTGTCGATTCACGTGGTGGAGAGTTGGTCGTCGTGTTTCCCAAACTGTTTCACTTCCGCGTGCACGGCTGCCTGCGCGCCGACGTCACACGCCGACCGCTGATGCTGCGGTCACCACCACTCGACAATGTCACTGAGGATGTGCGGGTAGTTCTCTTCGCAGAAGTCCCTGTAGAACTCGACATGCTCTCGCACCAGCCTTTCGGCTTCTCGTCCGTCGTGTTGTTCGACCGCTTCGGTGATGCGTTTGTGGGAGTTCTCGACTTCGTGTCGTTCGTCTTCCGGCAGCATGACGGATTCGACGCGAACAGACCAGATATCTCTGAGCGCGCGAGCGGTCAAGGCCAGTATGGGATTTCCGCTCACCGAGTAGAGGACGGCGTGGAAGTCCGAGTTGGTACTCGCAAACTTGTCGGGATCGGTTCGCGAGACCTGCAGCGAACTCTCCAGCGCGGCACGCAGCGCGTTGCCGGCTTCGGGGCCTGGCCGAGCCGCAGCCTGCGCGGCCAAGATCGGCTCGAGTGCGGCGCGGGCGTTGATGAGGTCTCTCAGTGTGGCGCCTATGGACTGGAAGTGCAGGGTGGACATGCTTCCGTAGCCGCGTCCGTCGGTGGAGCCGACGATGGGTCCGCCGCCGCTGCCGGTGCGGATGGAGATGAGACCGTTGATCTCCAGGATGCGCATTGCTTCGCGGACGGAGGCTTTGCCGACGTTGAAGCGCTCGCACATGGCGGTCTCGGCCGGCAGCTGGGTGCCAGGGGCGAGTTTTTTGTCGGCGATGTCGTGCAGTACTTGTCGTGCTATCAGCTCCGAGAGTTTCTCGGAGCGAAGTTCGCCTCGCCTGCGTGTTCCTGGCCTCGTGCTGTTCACTGCACCCCCACGCTTCTCCACATATGGATTCTACCCCGCTATGCGAATAATACGAACATTAGTTTCGAACTCGCCCGCGGGCTCGGCGATGGGAGGTCGCCGGACTAGTCACGATACGAGAAGGCTGCTGTTCGAGGCTGCAATCGAGAACTCAGGTAACGAGATTGTTGCCAGTCGGCGACGTGAAGGGCTTCCCTGGCTGCCGTAGGGGCCGGCGTGGCATCGACTGCTCGTCTGCCTGTATCGCACAGGCATGTGGTGACGGTACTTCCGGGACCGGCCCATTGCGGCGGGCATTGACCAAGCGAACTATTCGAACTATTCTCACCGAAAGTGTGAGTCAGTTCACAGCGGTCATGCGGGCAGTCGACGTCAGAACAGGCCAGCGGCTGGCTGACGGATTGCACTTCTGTTTCGTCCGAGGAAGGCACGCAAATGTATGAACCGAGGACTTCGCGCTACGCCGCACCCGAGTCGGCATTGATGCGGACGCCGACTCTGTCCATGCGAGCCTCAGGTGTGAGTGGGCGGTCGGTTCCGCGCGCGACCGTGGGGGGAGCGGTGCTCGCATGCTCGGGCGCGTGATCGGCGATGCGGAGTCGGCCAGCGCCTCCCCGCCAGCTGCACATGGGTACTTCGGCACCAATCCCTCACTATGTCCTGGATGTGCGCATCTGCGGGCATTCGGGGGACTTTGCTTCTTTCATCTCTCGGGACTCGCCGCCAAATGATGGGCGAATTCTATTGCATCCACGGAGGAGTCAGATGAGTGTTTTAGGCACGCGTACAAGGCCGGTTGAAACCGGAGTCGGCACTCCCACAGGCGGGGAGGTGGAAGTCATCGGATTGCGTATGGACTACGTCGACAGCAGGGGGCACGAGTTCACCGCCCTCTCCGATGTTGATCTCCGCATCCCTTCTGGAGAGTTCTGGGTGTTGTTGGGTCCCAGTGGTTGTGGAAAAACGACGCTGCTGCGGTGCTTGGCGGGGTTGGAGAAGCCTACCGAGGGCACCGTGAAAATCGGTTCTGCGGTTGCCGTCCAAGACGGGCGTGTCCTGCTCGAGGCGCAGGAGCGACCCGTCGGGATGGTCTTTCAAAGTTACGCGTTGTGGCCCCATATGACGGTGTTCCAGAACATCGCGTACCCGTTGACGGTCGGTCCGCGCTCCGCGCGACCGAAGCGTGCATATGTGGAAAGTCGTGTGGTGGCCGTCATGGAGGCGATGCAGATCGGTCATCTCCGAGATCGGAAGATCGGTGAACTCTCCGGCGGGCAGCAGCAGCGGGTGGCACTCGCGCGGGCCGTGGTTGCCGGGAACAAGGTGGTGCTGTTCGACGAGCCGCTGTCGAATATCGACGCCAAGGTACGGGAGCAGCTCCGCGCCGAATTAAAGTCCATGCAAAAGGAATTCGGGTTCACAGCGGTCTACGTGACTCACGACCAAGCCGAAGCGATGGATCTCGCCGACAAGATCGTCGTCCTCGATCATGGCGAGATCGTCCAGATCGGTGACGCCCGCGACATCTACTATCGCCCGAAGTCGCGCCACGTGGCGGAGTTCATCGGTACCAGCAATCTGATCTCGGGAACAATTGAAGTCGAGAGCGATGGCGGAGCGGAGCGACGCAAGGTTGCGTCCACCGTGGTCGGGAAGATCGCTACCGACGTGGGCAAGCCCCACGACGAGGTCATCGTGTCCGTTCGGGCTCACGACTGGTGGTTGACCCCCGAAACCCCCTCGTCCACTACCGGGCTGCTGGGGCAAATCACGTCCGCGACCCTGCTCGGACACTACAGCGACTATGTCGTCGAACTCGACGGGGTGTCTGTGCACGTGTGGTCCGAAGACATGCCGTGGGCGACAGTGGGAACGAACGTCCGCATCGGGTTCGACCAGTCCAAGGCGCAGGTGTTCGTCAAATGAGCACATCCCTCCTCGAGCGCCCATCGCCGGACCCGGTAGTCGAACCGAACCGTCGCAGAGCGCCGGCCGTGTTCTCGTTCCGAGGGCTGTGCTGGGCTGTCGCGGCCGTAGTGGCCTTTCTGATTCTGTATCCCTTGGCGCGCACCCTTCTGGGACTGCTGGGCGTCGGATCGGAAGCTTCCCAGTGGGGGGCGATGTGGTCCACGTTCTGGCAGCCGCACACCTTGACAATGACGGTCAACACCGTGGTCGCTGTCGGAGTCGCCGGCATCTTTGCTCTTGCGGCCGGGGCTTTGTTCGCCTGGGTGAATGAGAGAACAGATGCGCGGCTCGGATTCGCCGCGAAATCCTTACCCCTGATCCCGATGTTCATCCCGTCGATCGCCGCTGCGGTGGGCTGGGTATTCCTGGCATCGAGCAATGCCGGACTGTTGAATGTGCTCATCCGAGATGCGTTGGGCCTGGTCGGCGTCGATATGACCGAGGGCCCGCTCAATATCCACTCGTGGCCAGGTTTGATATTCGCATATTTCTTGTTCTTGACGCCGTACGCGTATCTGACTATCAGCAGTGGCCTGCAGTCACTCGATCCTGCTCTGGAAGAGGCGTCACGCTCGTCGGGTGCGGGGGCGTTCACAACATTCAGGCGGGTGACGCTTCCCAGTCTGCGTCCCTCGCTGGGCGCGAGCGTCCTGTTGATTGCGACAATGGGATTCGCCTTGTTCTCGATCCCGCTCGTAATCGGCACTCCTGCAGGCATCGATGTTCTGCCAGTGGAGATCGTTCACATGGTGGCCCAGGAGTATCCGAGCAACAAGGCTGGTGCTCTCGGCCTCAGCTTGGTCATCGTGGCGGTGGTATCTCTATGCTGGTTGCTCCAGAGGCGATTGGTGCGTTCGGGTAACTATGCGACGATCTCCGGGAGGGGTGCGCGTTCGGCGGCACTACAACTCGGCCGCTGGCGACTTCCGGTCCGTATCGCGATGTTGGGCTTCATGGCGCTGACTGCGGTACTTCCGCTGGCCGGCCTCGTTGCAGTCTCGCTCCAGCGGTACTGGACGGCCGACTTCTCCTTCGCAGACCTCACCCTCGCCAATTATCAGTCGCTGTTCGAAAACACACTGGTATGGGGCGGATTGAAAAACAGCGTGCTGTTGGCCCTGGCGGGAGCCACAGTCGCGATCGTTGCCGGTGCGCTCATCACAATGGCCGTCGAGTCGCGACGATCGAAGCTCACGCAAGTGCTCGACGGGGTCGTCAAGATTCCGGCCACGCTCACCCACATCATCCTCGCGGTAGCGTTCGTGGTTGCGTTTGCGGGTGCGCCGTTCTACTTGATCGGCACCTACGCGATCCTGCTGCTGGCTTACATCGTCCTGTACATCCCCCAGGCGGCCTTCTACTCGTCTGCGGCATATCACCAGGTGGGGCGTCAATTGGCGGAAGCCTCCGCGACGTCCGGTGCAGCAGGTGGGACCACATTCCGACGTGTGCTTCTGCCGTTGATGGCGCCGAGCCTGATCGCTGGATGGTCGCTTCTGTTCGTTCTGATCACCGGGGATATCACAGCATCATCGATGCTGGCCGGAACCCACACTCCAGTAGTCGGATTCGTCATCCTCGACCTGTGGACCAGTGGCACCTACCCGCGGTTGGCCGCGCTGGGTGTGCTCATGACGGTCGTTGCCAGCTCGGTTGTTCTGGCGGTCATGTGGATGCGCGACAGGATTCGGTTGGTCAAGTAGGCGGGCCCATCGCTCGTCCTCGCTCCATATATCTGAAAAGGAAGAACTCATGCATCTGTCTGTGAGAACGAAAGCGTGCGCGGTGTTCGCCGTCGGCGCACTGACACTGGCGGCCTGCGGAGGTGGCGAATCGGAAACTCGAGGCGTCATCCCGACACCCGACGCCGGCCTGCCCGAATCCAGCATCTTGGCTGCAGCTCAGGCTGAAGGGACCGTGGTGTGGTACACCCCCATTCCCGAGTTCGCCATCGGCGACGTGCTGGTCGGCTTCGAAAAGGCCTACGGAATCAAGGTCGACGTCGTACGGTTCCCCGGAAACACCCTCATCCAGCGCTACAACGCCGAGCGAGAAGCAGGAAAGGTAGTCGCGGACGTTCTCCACGTTCCCGAGACCGCTTTCTTCGACGATGCGAAAGACAAGGGCTGGTTCGCCGATCTCAACGAGTCGGAGGTTCCTGCGTTGGCGCAGTGGCCCGACGAATTCATCCCGGACAACCACTACGTCATGGTCAACACGCAGCCGATCGGAATCACTGTCAACACAGACGAATTCGATCCAGCGAAGGTGACGTCGTGGGATTCGCTGCTCGACGAGCGGGCGGCGAACCGGTTTGCGATGGTCGACCCGACGAACAATCCGTACTACCTGGCGTGGCTACGGATGCTCGAGGACAACTACGGAACAGGGTTCCTGAAGTCCATTGCTCAGCAGTCTCCCACGCGGCTCGACAGTGCGGTTCCCGCGGCTCAGCAGGTTGCCGCGCAAGAGTCTGTGCTGATGGCGCCGGCTGCATTGTCCGGCTCGCTTGCTCTGCAGAACGAGGGCGCACCGGTTGCGACTGTCTATCCGGAACCGACGGTGGGCATCGAAGGTTACGTCGCTGCTTCGGCCGACGGCCCGCATCCCAACGCAGCCAAGCTCTTCGTCAACTATCTGCTGACCCGTGCGGGGCAGGAGGTTCTCAACAGGGGATATGCGGCATCTCCGTTGCCGGACATTCCTGACTCCGTTCCGATGCCCGAGGGTTACACGCGGGCCGATACTGCCTCTGCAATCGCAGACAAGAGCCGCCTGCTGGGCTTGATCGGTCTGTAGTCCACGTCTCTCGCGTGGCGTGGCGACCACCGTTCGACCGGCCTCTCTTTTGTGAACGACGGTGAACGGTGGTCGTCTGTGTCTGGGCGCCGGATGACTTCGTGAGACCGAAGCATAAGCCACCCTTGATTATTCGAACTATGCGAACTATTCTACTGTTACAGTGAATGTTCGCTTCGCGTACGGCCGCTCGATTCGCGTCGGCGATACACCACCTTCACGAGAATCCGCACCTCTCCCCATTCCGAGGAGCTTGATAAGTATGTGGGATTTCGAAACGGACCCAGAATTCCAGCAGAAGCTCGACTGGGCCGACGAATTCATGACCAACGAAGTCGAACCGTTACAGTACGTCATCAAGCACCCACTCGACTTGACCGATCCTGTTCGGCAGGAGTTGATCTCCCCGCTGCAGGAGGAGGTGCGCCGACAGGGATTGTGGGCGTGCCACTTGGGTCCGGAGCTGGGTGGACCCGGGTACGGCCAGCTGAAGCTTGCACTCCTGAACGAGATACTCGGTCGCAGTGGCCCAGGGCCGACGGTCGGCCCGATCGTGTTCGGTACCGCCGCGCCCGACACGGGCAACGCTGAGATCCTCGCGCACTACGGCACTTCGGAGCAAAAGGACCGTTATCTGAAGCCACTGATCGACGGCACGACGTTCTCGGCCTTCTCGATGACCGAGCCGCAGGGTGGATCCGACCCGAAGGTGTTCACCACCACCGCTGTCGAGGACGACGATTCGTGGGTCATTAGCGGTGAGAAGTGGTTCTCCTCGAACGCGCGCTGGGCAGAGATCCTTCTCGTGCTTGCGGTGACCGAACCTAAGGCTCACATCTCGAAGCGGATGTCGATGTTCGTCGTGCCGGTGAACACTCCGGGTGTCGAGTTCGTACGCCATGTCCAGGTCGCGGGCTGGGTCGAGGGCGACGGTGGCGGCGACCACAGTTACATCCGATACAACAATGTTCGGGTACCGAAGGATGCTCTGCTCGGTGACCGTGGGCAGGGCTTTGCCGTCGCTCAGACCCGGCTCGGCGGCGGTCGCGTCCATCACGCGATGCGCAGCGTCGGCCACATGAAGCTGGCCCTGGACATGATGTGCGAGCGGGCACTGTCCCGGTTCACACAGGGCGAACAGCTCGCGCAGAAACAGCTTGTGCAGCAGATGATCGCGGAGGCGTGGATGGAGATCGAGCAGTTCCGACTCCTCGTGCTCCAGACCGCGTGGAAGATCGACCGTTACAACGACTACAACAAAGTCCGGATGGATATCTCGGCTGTGAAAGTCGTTGCCTCCAAGGTGCTATCCGACGTCGCAACTAAGGCACTTCAGATCCACGGCTCACTGGGCCTGTCGGAAGAGATGCCATTTGTCAGCATGCTCATCAACGGCCTCCACGTGGGCCTCGCCGACGGCCCCAGCGAGATCCACACCCTGGGGGTCGCGAAGCAACTCCTCACGCAGTATAAGCCGACCGACGGAGTCTTTCCGACCCAGCACATTCCCACCCTGACGGAACAGGCGCGCAAGAAGTACGCGTCCACCCTCGTGAAGCACGGGAGATGACGATGGCCACCGATACCGGCCGCGCGCTGCGCGAACGCGCACAAGGACGTAAGGCCCCGCTGTTGCAGCAAGCCCTCATCGAACTCGACGGCAAACTCGGCGAGTGGTCCGACGAGTTCATCTTCGGTGACGTCTGGGACGGCGACGAGATGTCCTTCGAGGAGCGCATGCTCATCGCGATCACCGCCCTGGCCGCGACCGGGCGCACCAACCAGCTGCGCAACTACCTCCACGGCGGGCTACAGGGCGGGATCCCCGCCGACAAGCTCCAGTCCGCCCTGCGGATGCTTGTCGTCTACGTCGGCTTCCCCGGCGCGATCAACGCGCTGCAGGAACTGCAGACGGCTGTCCAGGTACACGAACGGGCACAGAGATGACGTCGACAGCAACTCGGACCATCGCCGAGTACACCATTGTTCTAACCGCGTGGATCGATGAGAATAGTGCCCGGCTCGACAAGTTTCGCCGCCCGGTGGAAGGCGGGGTGCGCGGCGCGGTCGAGCACGCCCGCGAACTGATGGCCCTGCTTTACGAGGCCGGCTGGTCGCGGTGGGGTTGGCCCGAGGAGATCGGCGGCCTGGGCGGTTCCGAGCTACACCGTGCGGCGCTCTACGACGGGCTGGGCGCCGCCGGGGTGGAGATTCCCGAGGTCTTCGTCATCCTCGAGACCGTCGCGCCGGTGCTGGCGCACTACTCGCCCGAGCTCGCAGCCGAACATCTCCCGGCTTATCTGCGCGGCGAAGAGGTGTGGGGACAAGGATTCTCTGAACCCGAGGCCGGCAGCGACCTCGCGTCGGTCCGCACCTCCGCGCGCGTAACAGACGACGGCGTCCTGCTCAACGGGCAGAAGACCTGGATGACCCTCGGTCCCTGTGCGGACTACGCGATGGTCCTCGCCCGGACGGGCACCCCCGAGAGTCGCCACCGCGGCCTGACGATGTTGTGGGTGGACCTTGCATCGGACGGCGTCACGGTGAGTCCCATCGTCGCGGCGAACGGCCGCGAAGAATTCGCGGAAGTGTTTTTCGAAGATGTCCACGTCCTCGCTGAGCACCGGGTGGGTCCGCAGGACGGCGGCTGGGGCGTCGCGATGTTCCTGCTGCAGTACGAGCGCGGAATGTACGCGTGGCTGCGCCAGTCGATCCTGCATCACCGACTCGCCACCGTCGCGGGCAGAGTGCGCCCGGGGGACACCCGGCCCTCGCGGGCGGTGGGCGAAGCCTACGTCCTGCTGGCTGCGCTTCGTGCCCGCTGCGCCACAACCGTGGCTGCCCTCGCGGAGGGACGCAATCCGGGCCCGGTGGTGTCGGTGGACAAGATGCTGCTGTCGTCCGCGGAGCGCGCGACGTTCGACGCGGCCCGCAAGGCGCAGTTCGAGGAGTTTGTCGTCAGCGACGACCTCGAATCGACGAGATTACGCGACGAATGGTTCTACAGCCGCGCCGCCTCGATCTTCGGTGGCGCCGTCGACGTGCAACGCGACATCGTTGCGCAGCACGTGCTGCGCCTGCCCGCAGGACGGTCGTCATGAACGCCGACGAACTCGAGTTGATCACCGAAACCGCCGCTCGGCTGTTCGAGCAGCCCAACAGGTACGCGTTGGTCGACGAACTAGTGGGCGCGGGTCTCGAGGAGGAACTGCACTCCGACGACGAGCTCGTCGGTGCGCTGATGACGCTTCAAGGGCGCGCGGGCGCGACCTCGACCCTGCTGTCGTTGATCGTCAGCGGCTCCGCGTTCGACACGTCGTGGACGGCGGTGCTGCCCCTACTGGGCACACACACAGCGCCCGGACTACGGCAGGGCGACATCGCGGTCGACGGCCTCGCGATCAACCCGCACAAGGCAGGTCCGTACCTGGTGCACACCGCAGAGGGTGCCGTGCTCGTCTCCTCCGACGCCGTGACCACCACGCCCGCGAACGGGATCGATCCGGAACTGGGCCTGTACACCGTAATCGGCACCGTGTCGTTGCGCTCCTGCACCCCGGTGGACGGGTTGCGGTGGGACGAAGTCGAAGTACGGGCCTTGCGCGCTGTTGCCCACGAGCTGATCGGTCTTGCCGAACGTGCCCTGAGCCGGGCCGTCGAGCACGTCACCGAACGCAAGCAGTTTGGCAAGGCGATCGGCGCCTTTCAGGTGGTCCAGCATCGGCTGGTCGACGCCAACACGGCCCTGGCGGCCGCGAAGGCCGTTGTCGAATCGACGCGCGGTTCGGGTGACCTGCTCGCAGCGCTGGCGGCGAAGGCCTGGGCCGGGCGAGCCGCCCGCGAAGCGGTCGATGCAGCCCAGCAGTTCTGCGGGGCAATGGGGTTCACGTGGGAGTTCGGCCTGCACGAGCTGGTGCGTCGAATCACCGTCGTCGAGGCACTTTTCGGCGACTCCGATCAGGTCATCGACGAGATCGGCGACATTCTGGTCGGCCGCTCGGACGCGCCGCGACTGGCCACACTGTGATCGCGAACTACACGGACCACGAACTACACGGAAAGGAGCGGGCGATGAAAGACGTAGCAATCGTTGGTGTCGGTATTCATCCCTTCGGTCGTTTCGACCACGGGTACCGACAGATCGGCGAAGTCGCAATGCGGGACTGTCTCGCCGACGCGGCTCTCCAGCCGGAGGACGTCGACATGGTCCTCGTGGCCAACGTCGGTGCCGAGATGGCCAAGGGACACAACATCGTCAATCGCGTGCGGTACATCGGGAAGCCGATCATCAACGTGGAAGCTGCGTGTGCATCGGGTGGTTCGGCGCTGTCTCTCGGTGCGTCCCTGATCGAGTCGGGCGCCGCGAGGACGGTCCTGTGCGTGGGTGTCGAAAAGGCTCCTCGCGGGTTCGTCGCGGGTGCCGGGTTCGAGAGCTGGCAGGTCGAGTCGGGCCTCGGGGTCAATCCGCTGTACTTCTCGTTCCAGGCTCAGGACCTGATGCGGGACAAGGATGTCACCGTCGAGGATCTCGCCGATGTGGCGGTGAAGAACCACAAGCACGCAGTGCACAACCCGAACGCGATGTACCGCAGAGAGATTACTCGCGAGGAAGTTCTCGCAAGCCGACCGGTGTGCGACCCACTAACCCTTCTCATGTTGTGCACACCCAACGAGGGTGCTGCGGCCGTGGTGCTGATGCACAAGGAGGAGGCAGCACGGCGTGGACTCGACAACTCCATTCGAATCAGTGGGATCGGCCTCGTGTCGCGAGGTGCCGATGATTGGTTCGTTCCGGCACCGTCCCTTCAGTCCGACCTGACCAGCATCACTGCCCGCGCGGCAGAGGCAGCTCTGACCCAGGCGGGCGTCGGCGTCGACGACATCGACGTGGTGGAGTGCCAGGACACGGACGCCGCATCCGAACTCATCGCCTACCGAGATCTGGGCTTGTGCAAGAAGGGCGAAGAAGCGGAGCTATTACGCTCCGGCGCTACGACTCTCGGAGGTAGCATACCGGTGAACGTGTCCGGAGGTTTGTTGTCCAAGGGTGAACCGCTCGGCGCATCGGGTCTCGGGCAGATCCACGAGCTCGTTACCCAGCTGCGCGGCACCGCCGGTGCACGCCAGGTCGAAGACGCCAAAATCGGCATGGCGCACGTGATGGGCGCCGGACACAACGCCTGCGTAGTGGTGGTGCAACGATGACCCCGACTACTCCTACCGCAGACCAGCGGTACGTCCCCGCGTCGGTGGGTGAGATCACGTCCCTACTCGCGTCGACGTGCGACGCCTGTAGCCGCACCCACTTCCCAACGGTCACCGAATGCCCGGCATGTGGCGGCGTAATACACGAGACGCGCCTCTCCCGTGGTCGGCTGTCGGCCCTGACCGAGGTGACCGCCCCGCCGCCCGGAGCGCTCATCGAGCCGCCCTACAACGTCGGCGTCACTGATTTCGCGGAGGGAATCCGCGTCATCGGACTGGTCGACGGTGACGTCATCGTCGGCGACGAGATCGAGGTCGCCGTATTCGAGTACCACCCCGACCGGAGCACTTTCGCCTTCCGCCGCCGGATTTCGTGAGCCCCACCTTTCCATCTACAGATTGGAACGACATGACTGCAACACTGCCCGAGACTCACGTCCCCGATGCACTGCGTGATGTGAAGATCATCGACTGCGACGCGCACCTGACCGAGCCCGCCGACCTGTGGACCTCCCGCGTGCCTGCTGCGATGCAGGGCCGCGTGCCGGTCCAGAAGACCATCGACGGCATCACCGCGTGGTACCTGCACGACGAGGTATGGGCAAGCACGGGCGGCAACACGATCTCGACCGGACGCGAGAAGGTTCTCGGCGCTCATGTCGTGCAACCATTTTCGAACATCGATATTTCGTCGTGGGACACCAAGGAACGCCTCGCGTTGATGGATGACCAGGGCATCCACGCGCAGATCCTCTACCCGAACGGCATCGGCTTCGCATCTAACCACGTCTTCGCAATCGAGGATGAGGTCGAGCGCACAACCGTCCTGCAGGTCTACAACGACTTCCTCATGGAGACACAGATCGAGTCCAACGGTCGCCTGTTCCCGCAGGCTCTTCTACCGATCTGGGACATGGACCTGACGATCAAGGAGATGACCCGTCTGATCGACAAGGGGATGCGCGGCTTCACCCTGTCCGACAAGCCGGAGCTGATCGGGCTGCCCGAGCTGCCCGAGTCCTACTTCGATCCGATGTGGGACCTGTTCAACCAGACCGGTGCGGTGCCCAACTTCCACATCGGTGCGGGTGCGCGCCGCGAAGACTTGGAAGCCATGCGCGGCAACATCGGACAGAAGGCCTCCGGCACCGCCGGTCCCCACGTCACCGGGGTCGCCAAGCCTGCGTGGCGGTCGTTCGGTAAGCAGCGGCAGCTCGCCGTGGGTGCAACGCAGATGTTCATGTCGAACGTGCGGATCATCGTCAACCTGTGCATGTCCGATCTGTTCGACCGTTACCCGAACCTGAAGGTCGTCTCGGCGGAGTCGGGTATCGGATGGATCCCGTTCATCCTCGAGGCGATGGAGTTCCAGTTCGACGAGATGGTCACCCACGATCACGAACTCGCCGCTGCGAAGCGCCGGCCCACCGAGTACTTCCGGGACCACCTGTTCGCGATGTTCTGGTTCGAGGAGATCGGCGCGGCGAAGCTGCTCGAGGACATCGGCATCAACAATGTACTGGTCGAGACGGACATTCCGCACCCGACCTGCCTGTTCCCCGGTCCGCGCGAGCACTTCGCGCGAGTCTTGAGCGGGCTTCCGGAACACACGATCAAGCGTGTCCTGCAGGACAACGCCGCCGAGCTCTACAAAATCGACATCAGCTGATGGCACGGCTGCGTGCCCTTGTCGGGGCACGCAGCCCGGATGTCCCGCTCAGGAATCTCAGCGAAGGAAACCCATGACTACACCCGAATTCGGCTCGGACAAGAGGTTCGCCGGGAAAGTCGCGATTGTCACCGGAGCGTCGCGCGGCATCGGCCTATCGGTCGCTCAGCGGTTGGCCGCCGACGGCGCCGCCGTCGTCATGAACGCCCGGAAGCCCGAGGTTCTCGCCGAGGCAGTCGAGGAGATACAGAATGCAGGTGGCCGTGCGCTCGGTGTCCCCGGGAGCATCAACTCGGAGACCCTGCCCGGTGGGTTGGTCGATGCGGCACTCTCCGAGTTCGGTTGTCTCGACCTGATCGTCAACAACGCGGCCACGTCCGCGTCGTACGGGCCGCTGATGGACGTGACGAAGGATGCGTTCCACAAGACCATGCTCGCCAACACATGGCCGGCGCTGAACCTCGTCCAGCTCGCGGTGGCCGCCGGCATGCAGAACGGTGCGGTCGTCAACGTGCTCACCACCGGCGCCGAACGGGTGCATCCGGTCACTGGACCCTATACCGCAAGCAAGGCGGCACTGGCGAGTCTGACCACCACCCTCGCGCGAGAGCTGGGCCCGAAAGGCATTCGTGTGAACGCTGTTTCGCCAGGCCTGGTGCGCACCGAACTTGCCCGTGCCCTGTGGGACGGTGAGCGCGGGCCCCAAGAGGAGCGGCTCGTCCCGCTCGGCCGGCTGGGGCAGCCCACCGACATCGCGTCGGCCATCTGCTTCCTGCTGTCGGACGAGGCGGAATGGATCACCGGAACGACCATCCGCATCGACGGTGGACGCATCCACGTCGGCGGCGAACCCGCAGACCTGATCGGGGTCTACTGATGGAACCGCAGGAATTTCCCGGGCTCGAGGACGCCATCAACGAGGCGCTCGCCCAGGACGTGCCCGGCTCAGCCGTCTCCTCGCTCGAGGTGCTCGAAGGCGGACACTCGGGTATCACGCTCGCAGCGAAAAAGACCGACACCGACGGTGTCGCCGAGGTGGTCATCAAGGTCGCCCCCCATGGCCGGCAGCCGAAAGGCCGCCACGACGTCCTGCGGCAGGCCCACATCCTCGACGCGCTGGGGGGCGTCGACGGGCTCGTCGTCCCCCAGGTTCTCACCCGCGGATCGGGGGTATGGACGTTCTATGTAATGGAACGCTGCGCCGGCGAAGCCGCCGAGCCCGTCCTGAACTCCTCAACACGGGTTTTCGACAAGGACGTCGTCAGGGCCCGCGCAGATGCCGCCGCCAGGATGCTCGGCGTACTGCATCGCCAACCGATCACCACGGTCGCCGGAACGGACTCCGAACTTCCCGATATCGCGGCCGAACTCGCCCGGTGGGCAAAGGTTGCGGCCGCTGCCTATGAAGACGATGCACCCGGCATCTCCGCGCTACCCGACGCGCTGCGAGCGACGATGCCCTCCACCGTCGAAGCCTCGGTCCTCGTCCACGGCGACTACCGACTGGGCAACGTTCTCTTCGATGGCGTTACCCCCACCGGCATCATCGACTGGGAGATCTGGACCGCGACGACTCCCGGCGTCGATCTCGGCTGGTTCCTGGCCTTCTGCGACCCAAACCTGTTCCCCGGAGTCGGTGCACCAGTCGAGGGCATGCCAACGGCGGACGAGCTTCTCGAGACGTATTACTCCGCCGGTGCGTCCCACATCGCGGATATCGACTGGTTCCACGCGTTCGGTCGGTTCAAGCTGGCCGCCGTCATGGCCCACAACCTGCGCCGTCACCGCGAAGGACGCCATGTCGATCCTTTCCAAGAACAGCTACCCCCGACCATCGCCACGCTGATCGACTCGGCCCGATCCATTCTGGACGGTGGCAGATGAGAACCGGGCTGCCGCTCGGGCCCGGTTCCATCGGAATCGGACTTAACTCGAGCGCGGGACCCGCGGCGGAGGCGATACGTCGGTTGCGGCGTGAGGCCCACGTAGCAGCGGACTGCGGCTTCGACGGTCTGACCCTGAGCGAGCACCATGGCGGCTTCCCCGGGTACTTCCCGAACCCGATCCTGCTGTGCGGCCTGATTCTGGCCGACATGCCCCACGGCTGGGCCGCGGCGTCACCGAGCATCCTGCCGCTGCGCAACCCCTACACTGTCGCCGAAGATCTCGCCTGGATCGACGCTGCATACCCAGGCCGTGTGGCCGCAGGCTTCGTCCCCGGCTACCAGAAGCGCGACTTCGACGCCTTGGGTGCCGAGTTCGAGACGCGATCGGCCAGGTTCTGGTCGCATCTGAACACCCTGACCGGCGTCCTACGCCCCGGAGACGCGCCGCACCCGATTACCGACGACGCGGCGATCGCCGACGCCCGCGTTCGAGACCTGACCGTACTGGTAGGTGTGGCCGGTCCGCTCGGCGCCCGTCGGGCAGCGAACGCCGATGTCGGTCTGCTGTTGATGTCACTCGACAGCGCAGCAGCGACTGCATCGCTGATCAGGCAGTACGAGGAGGCGGGTGGCAACCGGAGCTGTGTCCTGATCAGGCGGGTGTGCATCGGGGACTCGGCAACCGCGGACCGCCGCCATGGGCTGTGGTTGGAGGCGTCGTCGGGCCGAGAGAAGTGGTTGACCGCGTCGCCGAACAGCGTCATCAGCGGCGGACCTGGCGCGGTTGCCGAGGCACTCGTCGAGGACCTGAGGACGTCCGGTGCTTCCGCGCTCAATATCCGAGTCGACGCCGACGAGGCCGACCCCTCCGATGTATTGCGTCAGATCGAACTAATCGGAGCGGAAGTCCTTCCCCGTGTTCGGTCTTCGATGGGCTGGCACGCGCAGGGCCCGTCCACTGCACTTACGAGAGGAGTTCAATCATGACTACGAACAACGCACCAGGTCCGTGTGGAGGGGTGCTCTCCGGCGTCAAAGTGGTGGAATTGGCCCACGTGATCGCGGGCCCGCTGGCCGGCACCCTGCTCGCCGATCTCGGCGCGGAAGTCGTCCATGTCGAAGCGCCGGGCACCGGGGACACCGCACGATTCCAAGGTCCGGAAAAGGATGGAGTCCGGTTGTGGTGGAAGGTATCCGGACGCAACAAGCGATCGGTGACCCTGGATCTACGTCAGCCCGAGGGGCGGAAGCTCGCCGGGGAGCTGATCGCGTGGGCCGATGTGCTCATCACCAACATGCGGTGCTCGACCCTCGAGAAGTGGGGCTTCGACTGGAACACCCTGCATGCACAGCATCCGAAGCTCGTGATGCTGCAGATCTCCGGCAACGGTGCCACCAGCTCCGCGCGCAACGACCCGGGATTCGGCAAGGTCGGTGAGGCCCGCAGCGGTGTCGTGCACCTGACGGGCTTCCCGGACGGACCGCCCATCCACACCGGTTTCTCCCACGGCGACAGCGTGACCGCACTCATGGGTGCCTTCGGTATCGCCTCAGCGCTGGTGCGACGAAATGAGTCGGACTTCACCGGCGAATGGATCGATATCGCGTTGTTCGAGCCGCTCTTCCGCCTCATTGAATGGCAGGTCATCATTGCGGACCAGCTCGGCACCGTGCCCGGTCGTGCCGGCAACCAGCTGGCGGTCGCCCCGGCCGCGGTGGTGAACACCTTTCTCACCGCCGACGAGGTGTGGATCACCGTAACCTCAGGAACCCCACGGTCCGTGCAGAGAATCGCGGAGATGCTCGGTGAGCCCGCCGAGGACTACCGCAACGTGGAACAGCAGACCGCCCGCAAGGAGCGGCTCGACACCCTCCTGCACAAGTGGATGAGTGCCCGCACCGCCGACGTCGCCATCAAGGAAATGGCCGATGGGGAGGTGGTGGGTTCGCGGGTCTATTCCGCAGCCGACATCCTCGAAGATCCGATCTATGCCGAGCGCGAGGACATCATCTCGATCGAGGATCGGGACCTCGGGTCCGTCAAGATGCAGGGCGTGGTACCGCGCATGCACCAACATCCCGGCTCCGTGTGGCGGACCGGGGCCCACTTAGGTGAGGACAACGACCTCGTCCTCGGTGAATGGCTTGGCAGGAACGCTGCCGAACTGGTCGACCTCCGCGAGAAAGGTGTCATCTGATGTCTGCACATCGTGGCCGCTACAACTACCGCACCATCAAGAGCATCCTCGAGACACCGATCATGGACGACCACAAGTGGGGGAAGCTGGCAAACATTCCCGCCGACATGATCTTCCTCGACCTCGAGGACTCCGTGGCGCCGGACCGGAAGGAGCAGGCGCGCGACCGCGTCGTCCGCTCGCTCACGGAGAAGGCGTTCGACGGTGAGAAGCTGCTGCTGCCGCGCGTCAACCACCTCAGCACCCAGTGGGGCAAGGATGATGTCCAGGCGCTCGCGGCAGCCAAGCCGGATGTGGTGGCGTATCCCAAGATCCGGTCTGCCGCATGCGTCGACGAGGTAATCGAGGAGTTCCGTGCACACGGTGCCGATCCCGACATCTTCGCGATCATCGAGACCGCGGAGTCCGTGCTCAATGTCCGTGAGATCGCGGCGCATCCGAGCGTGATCGGACTGATGTCCGGACCCGCCGACATCAGCCTGGATGCGGGCATCGAACTGTACGAACCCGGGGGTGCGCTCAATCGGATCTTCCTGGTGACCAAGTCGCTCACCGTGCTCGCCGGCGCCGCATACGGATTGGCTGTCACGGACATCGCCTACGCCGAGAACATCCGGGACCTCACCGAGATCCGCCACCGGGTCGAGGATTCGCGGCGCATGGGCTTCACCACCATGACGACCTTCTACCCGCCACACGTCGACATCATCAACGACGTCTTCAGTCCCGGGCACCAGGAGATCGCAGCCGCACAAGCGATCGTCGAGACCTACGAGACGGCACTGTCGGAAGGAAAGGCTGCGGCCCTGACCGAGGCTGGCACCCCAGTGCTCGTGCACGAGTACGAGAAGGCGCTCGCGCTCCTCGCACGGTGAGCGAGCCGAGGGACCGATTCGACCGAAACGTAGTGGAAACGAGGTGAGTATGGACGCCGTCGACACAGCCCTGATGATTCTCCGGGTGACTCTCGGTGTTGTCATCACCGCACATGGCTACGCGAAATTCTATTGCGGTGGGCGGATTCCGGGCACAGCGGCATGGTTCGAGAGCATCGGAATGAAGCCGGGACGATTCCATGCTCTGCTCGCAGGGTCAACCGAGGTGGCAGCGGGAATCCTGCTGGTGCTGGGAATGCTGACACCGCTCGCCGCGGCGCTGGTGATCGCCCTGATGCTCGTGGCTGCGTGGACGGTGCACCGCGGCAACGGTTTCTTCATTGTCGGAAACGGGTGGGAATACAACCTCGTCTTGGGGCTGTCGGCCTTCGTTGTCGCGGTGGCCGGGTCTGGAACCGTCAGCATCGACCATGTGCTCTTCGGGGAGAACCCAGCGAACGGAGTCCTCGGTGGAACGGTCGCAGCCGTGGTGGGACTGGCGGGAGGCGCTGGCACTCTCGCACTCTTCTTCCGACCGGCCACCGTGTTGATATCGCCGGACCCAGAGAGGGCTGCCGGTAACAAACAACCCTGAAATCGGTCATCACACAGCATTCATGAAGTAGGACAATGAACGAGAAGGTCGCTGAACTGATGGAACGAGACCTGGCCGTGGTGCGTGCCGTGCTGACGGGGCAGACGGTATCGCAGACGCCAAACAGGTGAGGCTTCGCCGGTGACCAATTCCGCAGCATTTGAAAAGGAGTACCGCATGGTCGACGAGGAATCGCGCACCACCATCATCGACGGGCTTATCTTCCCCGAGGGACTGCGGTGGCGGGGCGACGAGCTGTGGTTCTGCGACATCGAGGAGCACGAAGTGATCACCGCCGACGCTGGCGGCGCCGTGCGTGGCCGGCTGGCGTTTCCGGGAGAGTACCCGATCGGTCTTGCCTGGACGCCCGAAGGCACGCTGATCGTCGGTGGACGATTCGAGCGGCTCCTCACCTCCCGCGACGGCGAAATACACGTGCTCCATGACATCGAGGTCGACGGCGTCGCCGATTCGTGGTCGAACGACACGGTCGTCGACGCCGCCGGCCGAATCTATATCTCCAGCTTCGGCAAAGCCTACGACCTCATCGACCACGGATCGAACGAGAAGAGGCTCGAGGGCGCCGGCCGGATCCTGCTCGTGGACCTCGACGGGAACATCCGCAAGGTAGCCGGTGGTCTGTCGATGCCCAACACGATGCAGATCACCCCGGACGGCTGCACCCTGATCTGCTGCGACAGCTTCGCGCACAGGGTGGTCAAGTATGCGATCCAGCCCGACGGCTCCTTGGGGCCGGGGCAACTCTTCGCCCAGTTCGACGACATGACCGACGGATCGACACTGGACCGTGACGGTGGGCTCTGGGTCGCGTTCCCGCACGTCAAGCAAGCTCGTCGGGTGCTCGACGGTGGTGAGGTGACGGACGTGATCGAGTTCGACGACGACGTGTTCGACGTCGCGCTCGGTGGCCCCGATGGCATCTCGCTCTTTGCGGCCATGTCGAACCTGGCCGCCACGACGCCTCCGGCGGACGGGTCCGAACGAGCACGACCGGGACGGATCATCCGCATCGAGGTCGCCGTCCCGGCCGCGTGACAACGCGTGCCGGACAGGTGAGGTCGGAGATGGGAGCGGACGTGTCAGATATCGATGTAGCCGGGCTGTTGGGCAGCGCCGGCGGGAAGCTGCTTATCGGGGGAGACTGGGTGGCCCCCCGGGCCGGTGGACTTTACGAGACCCTCGACCCCGGGACGGGCCGTCCCGTCGGCCTGATCGCTGGCGGTGACGAGACGGACATCGACGACGCCGTCGCAGCGGCCCGCGAGGCCTTCGAGGACGGGCGCTGGCGCAGTCGGCCCGGATCGGAACGGGCGAAGGTGCTCTGGCGCATCGCCGACCTGATCGAACAGCACCACGACGAGCTGACCCTCCTGGAGTGCGTGGATCAGGGCCAGCCGCCCGCCTATCTGGGCGCGATGGTGACCGGTTCCGCGAACTGCCTCCGGTACTACGCAGGGCTCGCCGACCACAACTACGGGGTGGCGACGGATGTCCTTGTCGGCGGCGAGCCCATCCACGCCTACACCCGGCGGGAACCCATCGGGGTCGTCGGGATGATCGTTCCCTGGAACGCGCCGCTGCTGATGGCGGCCTGGAAGCTTGCCCCGATGCTGGCGGCCGGGTGCTCGGGTGTGCTCAAACCGGCCGAGGAGACGTCCCTGACCGCTCTGCGACTCGGTCAACTCGTGATCGAGGCGGGCGTGCCCGCGGGAGTGGTGAACCTCGTCACCGGTCGCGGCCACGTCGCCGGTGCCGCGTTGGCTGCCCACCCCGACGTCGACAAGATCGCATTCACCGGGTCCACCGACGTCGGGAAGCGCCTGGTCCACGCAGCCGAGGGCAACCTCAAGCGGCTCACCTTGGAGCTGGGCGGAAAATCACCGTTCATCGTTCTCGACGACGCCGACCTGGACACCACGATTCCCGCGGCAGCGGCAGCGATCTTCAGCAACTCGGGACAGGTGTGTTCGGCCGGGTCCCGGCTGCTGGTGGACCAGCGCGTGGCCGACCGTGTCGTGGAAGGTGTGACCGCTATCGCTCGTCGCACCCGGCCTGGCTACTACGCCGACCCGGAGGCGGACATCGGTCCGCTGATCTCGGGCAAACAGCTTGACCGTGTGATCGGCTACGTCGACGCGGCGCGTGCTGGCGGCGCAGAGGTGACGGTGGGCGGTGGACGGACCGGCGACGGCGGATTCTTCATCGAACCCACTGTGCTGACGGCGATCTCGCCCGACGCGGCACCCGCACGCGAGGAAATCTTCGGCCCGGTGGTGTCGATTCTGCCGTTCAGCGACGTCGACGAGGCCGTCGCGCTGGCCAACGATACGGACTACGGCCTGTCGTCGAGCATCTGGACCGGCGACGCCGCCAGAGGACACGCCGTCGCCCGGCGCCTGCGTGCGGGCCGGGTCGGCATCAACGTGCACAGCGCGGGCGACTACCACCTGCCGACGGGGGGATACAAACAGTCGGGTTGGGGCCGGGAACACGGGCCGAACGGCCTCGATCCCTATCTGGAAGAGAAGTCGGTGTTCACCAAGATCCGCTGAGTAAGGAGCCAACCATGAGCACGACACGAGCTGCGGTCGTCCGCGGGGTCAAAGAGCCCTGGGAGATCGTCGAACTCGACCTCGACGAGCCGAAAGAACGTGAAGTCCTCATCCGGCTCGCATACTCGGGACTCTGCCAATCGGATCGGCATTTCCAGGTGGGCGACTTCCCCGCCCGGTTCCCGCTCGTCGGGGGCCACGAGGGAGCCGGCGTTGTGGAGAAGGTGGGGCCCGGCGTCACCCGGGTAGCGGTGGGCGACCATGTCGTGTGCTCCTTCCTGCCGGTGTGCGGGGTTTGCCACTGGTGCTCAACCGGCCACCAGGCGCTGTGCGACCTGGGCCTGAACGCCGGGACGGGGCAGCTGCCCGACGGGACCTTCCGGTTCCACCACCGATCCGAGGATCTCGGCGGGGTCTGCGCGCTGGGCACGTTCTCCGAGCGTGCCGTCATCTCGGAGTACTCGTGCGTGAAGGTGGATTCGTCCCTCCCGCTCGATGTGGCTGCGCTGCTCGGGTGCGGTGTGCCCACGGGTTGGGGTGCCGCCGTCTACGCGGCCGGCGTCCGGGCCGGCGACGTCGTGGTGATCTACGGGTCAGGCGGTGTCGGCAGCAACGCGGTTCAAGGTGCAGCCCGTTCGGGGGCATCGATCGTGGCCGTGGTGGATCCGGTTCCATTCAAGCGGGAGATGGCCGAGACGTTCGGAGCCACTCACACATTCGCCACGCACGAGGACGCGTATGAGTACATCAAGGAGGCAACCTGGGGACGGCTCGCGAACCACGCGATCATCACTGTCACGGACCATACGGTGGAAATCACGAACCAGGCGAGTTCGATCGTCGGAAAGGTCGGCTCGATCATTGTAGTGGCCACGGGACGTAATGGGGAGAACCAGCTGGAGATGAATACGCAGTCTCTCAAGGGGTTCCAGCAACGAATCCAAGGCGTGATGTTCGGTAACTGCAACCCGCTGTCCGACATTCCGCGGCTCGTCGACCAGTACAAGCGTGGTGCGTTGCTGCTGGACGAGCTCATTACCCGCCGGTACCGGCTGGGCGATATCAATCAGGCGTTCGACGACCTCGTTAACGGGAAGAATATCCGAGGAGTGATCGAACACTCCTGACGGATATACCTATTCGCACAGTGCAGCAGTCTTCGACGCGGGGCTTGACTCGACGCCGCACACACGTCGGGCGCGCTGCCAGGAGTTCACGGCGTACCGCTCGTATGTCGCGATGGCTAACGATGCCATTGCCCAAACCTTAAGAATCTCTGTAAGTTTCGGTTGACTACTCGAACTATGCGAACTAATGTCCCTTGCATCGTTGTGGCGCAGTTTACGCAGGGCCCATGAATGAGTCCGGCGTCACGTTCCCTAGGCAGCCAAACAGATGAGGGCGGTTCGCTGACATGTCGACACTTTCCGAAACAGGCCCGGTCGAAGACCGCTACGGGCCAGCCGCGTTGAGGGAGCTCATCGACGCCGAACAGATCCGGCGACTGAAATACGCGTATTGCCGCGCTGCCGATGCAATGGACGCCGCGGGAATGCTCGCAGTGTTCACAGACGACTGCGTTGTAGATCTGTCCGGTGGCCGCGGCGGCGCAGTTACCGGCGTGGCCGCTGCCCGCAAGTTCTACTCCGGCGCACTGAGCAAGTTCATTGCGAGCAGCCACCACCTCTCGAACATGGATGTTGTGTTCGATTCCGCGGATACCGCCCGGATGGAGTCGTATCTATTTTCGTGGCAGCGCTACAAGGAGTATCCAGAGTTAAGGGACAGGCACCGCTGGGCGCGATACCGAGATGTGTACCGCCGCACGCAAGATGGTTGGAAGCAGACGGAGCTGGTGTGCTACGTCGGCGGCGAGGTCACGCCGGAAGAACTCGAGAGGTCGTGTGAAACGACCGCGCTGCCGTCTTGGCGCTGAACTTCGTTGAACCGTTCCCGCATTCGCGAAGCGAACACGGCCGCAGCATTACCGCGGTGAAACGCGATCACACATACCTACAACCGCTGAACGAAAGTGATGACGATGGGCGAAGAGCGCAGCCAGACGACAACAGTTGGCACCATCCTTACGCCGCCAGGCACCGAAGTCTGGCCGAACTTGTCGCTTCTCATCGGCGGGGAGTTGACGGAGGGGCGCGGCGACAGCATCGACGTCATCGATCCCGCGACAGAACGGGTGGTCGCGTCGGTCGCTGCCGCGGACAGAACGCAGGCGGACCGTGCTGTGACGTCGGCTCGTGAGGCATTCGAGTCGGGTCCGTGGGCCTCGGCATCGGCGGCAGATCGTAGTGCCCTGATCAACCGAATCGCCGACGGCATCGAAAAGCGTCGCGACGAGTTCGTGAACGCGATCGTGACCGAGGTGGGTGCGCCGATCAGCGCCGCCGGAGCATTGCAGGTCGATTGGCCGATCAAGCACCTGCGGGAGTACGCGCAGGCCGCGCTCGACGAGCGGAGCCAGGATCTGGGACGGCATACCGACCCGATACCGTCCTCCAGCATCGTCGCGTATCGACCGGTCGGCGTCGTCGCCGCGATCGCTGCGTACAACTACCCGCTGCTGCTGCTGGTTCACAAGTTAGGCGCGGCACTCGCTGCAGGGTGCACGGTGGTCGCGATTCCGTCACCGCGTACGCCGCTGTCGACACTGTTGCTGGCCGAGGTGCTGCGCAATGCAGATGTCCCGCCCGGTGTGGTGAACATCGTCGTGGGCGAGGCAGATATCGCGCGTGCTGTGACCGAGAACCCAGGTGTGGACAAGATCGCATTTACCGGTTCGGTCGCGGTCGGCGAGAAAGTGATGCGGCAGGCTGCGACGGGTGTTCGTGGCGTCGTCCTCGAGCTCGGTGGCAAGTCGCCTGCAATCCTTCTTCCCGGAACCGATCTCACTGCTGTAGTCCCCGGACTGCACCAGAGGTACTGCCGAAACGGTGGCCAGGCGTGCGCCGCGCCGACGCGGATCCTGGTGCATGAATCGCAGTGGGTTGAATTCATCGAACTCAGTCACAAGGCATACGAATCCATCCAGGTGGGAGATCCGCGGGATCCGGCCACCATTGTCGGACCAATGATCACTGAGGCGCACCGTGATTCGGTGGAACAGTTCATCCGTGAGGCGGTGGACGGTGGAGCGGTGATCGCTGCCGGCGGCGGGCGTCCGGACTCCGGTCCTGGGTGGTTTGTCAATCCCGCACTGATCACCAACGTGCACAACACCGACCGGATCTGTCAGGAAGAGATTTTCGGTCCGGTCGCAACGGCCATGCCGTACAGCACCGTCGACGGAGCGGTGAAGATTGCCAATGAGACCCGATACGGTCTGCACGCGTACCTATTCGGGCCCGATACGGATGCTGCACGCGAGATTGCGCCGCGACTGCGAGCGGGCACGGTATCGGTCAACGGCGGTGGAGGCCTTCGCGCCGACGCACCGATGGGCGGATTCGGTGCCAGCGGAGTCGGCCGAGAAATCGGATCCTGGGGCATCCACGAGTACCTCGAACCGCAGCACATTCAGTGGGCCTGCGACTAATCCTGCGTCTCCGCTCGCCTGTCCTCCGCGGTGAGGATGGAAAGGAAGATTGTGGCTAATCGAATCGACCGACAGACACCCGTTTCGGAGGAACTCGCGAAGGGGCATCGTCGGGCCGCGTGGGTCGTTATTCTCTGTCTCCTCATCGGTGCATGGGACGGCTACGACATGGTCGTCCACGGCGCCGTCACACCGGCGCTCCTTGATTACGAACCGTGGGCGCTTTCTGCAACGCAAGTCGGCACCATGGCGAGCCTTGCTCTTGCCGGCATGCTGGTCGGTGCCCTCGGTAGCGGCGTGTTGTCGGATATGTTCGGCCGGAAAAGGCTGCTCATCGGGTCGGTGATCTGGTTCTCGGCGTCGATGGCACTCTGCGCTATGGCGCCGAGTCCGGAGGTGTTCATGCTTCTCCGGTTCCTCGGCGGCCTCGCGCTCGGCGGCGTCCTCCCTGCGGCGATCGCACTGGTGGCCGAGTTCGCTCCTCGCCACCGCCGCCAATTCTTCAACGGCGTGATGAACATCGGGTACTCCTTCGGCGGCATCGCCGCCAGCCTGCTCGCGGTCTGGTTTCTTGCCGACTACGGGTTCAGGCTGATGTTCTGGATCGGCTTCCTCCCGGTGTTTGTCCTTGTTCCGGTGCTGATGAAGTGGTTGCCGGAATCGGCGGACTACCTGATTCTGAGAGGTCGCTTCGAGGAGGCGCGTGCAACCTGTACCAAGTACGGGATGCCCTGGCCGCCTGACGAAGTAGGCAAGGCTGCGGGTGAGGGCAAGCCCGTGAATCCGCTGCGTACCCTCTGCAAGCGCGAGCACATTGTCGTCATCGTCCCGCTGGTCGCCACCTTCTTTGTCGGTTTGATGCTGACATACGGACTCAACTCCTGGTTGCCGCAGATTATGAGGCAAGCGGGGTACCCGCTGACTTCGGCGCTGGTATCGCTGATGGTTCTGAGCATGGGGGCGATTGTCGGCATCATGACGCTCTCCGTTCTCTCCGACCGTTTCGGGCCTCGTCCGGTGGTCTGTTGGGCGTTCGGCGTTGCCGTTCTGTCCTTGTACATCTTGAGCTTCAGCCCGCCGACGCCGGTCTTCTTCGCTGCGTTGTTCCTCGCCGGAATCGGCGCGAACGGGACCACCGTGGTTTTGTACGGATATACGGCTGCGCTGTTCCCGAGTGCAACTCGCGGGACTGTGCTCGGTCTCGGCATGGGCATCGGCCGCGTTGGCGCGATCCTCGGACCGCAGGTCGGTGGCTTCGTGCTCGCCATGGGTGCGCCGGTGGAATGGAATTTCTACGCGTTCATGATTCCCGCGGCGCTCGGCCCGCTGATCGTCCTGCTCGTCCCACGCGTGGCTCCGTCAAAGGCCCGCAGTAAGGCGTACCCCGGCACATCCACACTTCCTTCCGAGGCCGCGGCCGCAGGACGTGCCGAGGAAGAAGCCGCGCGATAGCGGCCGAGCAGCCCGGCGCATCATGCACGACATACAGATACGAAACACACCTGAATTATTGGTACGGAGGCAGGATTCAATGAGGCTCGAGAATCGCATCGCACTGGTCACCGCCGGAGGTTCCGGTATGGGTCGCGCGGCCTGTGTGCGCTTCGCCGCAGAGGGCGCGCATGTCATCGTCACCGACCTCGACGCAGACGCGGCCAAGGGAACCGTGTCGCAGATCGAAGCGGCTGACGGCTCGGCTGAAGCGCATCAGCTCGACGTTGCTGAAAAGGCGGCCGTCACCAGCCTGATCGAGCAGGTTCGCGCCACCCACGGCGTGCTCCACGTCCTCTACAACCACGCCGGCATCCCCGGCGCCTCCGGACTCGACATCTCGGAGGACCAGTTCAATCTGGCCGTCGACGTCAACATCAAGGGCGCGTTCTTCCTGACGGCCGCGTGCCAAGACCTGCTCGAGGCCGCCGGCGGTAAGGGCTCTGTCATCTTCACGGCCTCGGTCTCGGGCATCGTCGGTTCGCCGCTGAGCCCGCTCTACTCGATGACCAAGGGCGGCATCGTGCTGCTCATGAAGTCACTGGCGTTGAAGTTCGGCCCGCTCGGCATCCGCGTCAACGCGATCTGCCCCGGCCCGATCGCGACTCCGATGCTCCCGCAGTTCTTCGGACGCGATACCGGCGCCGACGTGTCCGACGTCGTCGACAGCTTCACTGTCAACGTACCGCTCGGCCGGCAGGGCCAACCCGAGGAGATCGCGGCTGCCGCGGCGTTCCTCGCGAGCGACGACGCGAGTTTCGTCAACGGAGTTCCGCTGCCCGTGGACGGCGGCTACCTGGCGCGCTAACAGCGAGGCGGCGGTCGCCGGATCGACGACGGAGCCTATAGCCCTCCCCGCATTGACCCGCGCGGCGCGATGCGCGGCAAGCATCTAATGGTGCTGGTGACGAGATGACGATGGTCGCAGCCAGTAATGCGCCATGAATGGTCGAATGGACGGAGCGGGGCTGTTACGAGGTCGTGCCCAGATCCCACCGAATTCCATTGCAGATGTCAGGCGATGGCCTCAGGGCATTGGATGTGTACGCCTCGGTGACGGCGGGATGATCCGCGGTGGACGGATGTGCGCGCCCACGCGGCAGTTGTCCGGGGAGAGCGGCGAGCGAACGTCGCTCGTCGGCCTGCACGGCGATAAACGCGACGAACTGAGAATGGCGAACCTGGATATCGCCCGACACCCGTAATGCACTGGTCGACAGCGTGGTCCGAATCGAACTGAGCGTTCGGGAGGCCGGGTTGTGCCCAGCGAGCAGGCTGAACTGACTTCAATACAGGCGCCCGTCTGTCGCAGGAGCTTGGAGTCCTAGGTGACATCGGCGGCTGCCTTGTCAGCCGGAAAGAGACGACCCATGAGTACTGAGTTTCCCTACCTCTTCTCACCCTTCGAGGTTGGTGGGATCACCCTGAAGAATCGCCTGGTGGCACTGCCCGCTGGGACGAGTATGGCTGAGGGTGGAGTTCCCACCCACCGTGATACCGAACATTTCGAGCGCCTTGCTGCAGGTGGCGTTGGGCTGATCATCGGCGGCGCTACCATTGTGCATCGAACCACCGCGTTGCGTTCGCGAAAGCTTATCGAGGCATACTTGGACGAGTTCGTGCCCGCGGCGGAGGCAAAAGTTGCGGTCGTTCATCGGCACGGTGCCCGCTTCGTGGGTCAATTGTGCCACCTCGGAAGGGAGTTCATCGGCGGAGAATCGGATGCGCCGCCGTCCGCGCCATCGCCGATCAAGACGGTGCGGGATGCGTATCCACCCCATGAACTCACTGTCGCGGAGATCGACGACATTATCGAGGGTTGGCGAATCTCGACGCAGAATTTGGTCAAGGCAGGCGCCGACGGTGTCGAACTTCATGCGGCACACGGTTACCTGCCGGCTCAGTTCATGTCTCCGCTGTCCAATCAGCGAACCGACAGCTTCGGCGGCTCGTTCGCCAATCGAATGCGATTCCCGCAGTTGGTGCTCGAGGCGATGCGGTCGATGATACCTGCCGACTTTGTCCTGGGTGTACGGCTCAGTGGCGAAGAAGAGATTCCAGGAGGCCGTGCAAACAAATGATCACAGAGTAGCCAATGGGGTACGAGTGCAGCGACTGGACTGCGCCGTGGCAACTGGCTTGTCCCAAAGAATCTCGGGCCGGAATTAGGCATGGGCTGCGGTGTAGCCAGCTGCATGAGCAGCGCCTGCTTGTGACCTTTGACACATATGGTGTGCCAACCTAAACTGAAGTCAGTTCGAATGCCAGTCTTCATCGGAGTGAGGCGAGGAAACGTTCATGAATGAGTACCCCATCTCCAAGGCGGCCAGGCAAAGCCTGGCGCGTGACGTCTTCGGCCACGTCGTAGACGGGAGGGTTGTTCCTTCCCTCGACGGGAAGACTATGGACGTCATAGATCCCGCGCGGGGAGAGGTCGTCGCACGTGCGGCCCGCGGGGACCAGGCAGATGTAGATCGCGTGGTGACCTCGTCTCGGCAAGCCTTCGACGACGGCCGCTGGCGCCTTCTTGACCCGCTTGAAAAGGAGCGGCGGCTGCGCAGGATGGGCAAGCTACTTCTGGACCGCCGTGAGGAGGTCGCCGAACTCGATGTCATCGATGCCGGACTGCTGCGGTGGTACGTCGACTTCACGGTCGATTTCGCCGCAAATGGGATCGAGTACTATTCCGGTTGGCCAACCAAGATTCACGGCAGCATTCCGCCCACGCCGCCGAGTTTCTCTGTGCGACAGGAACGTCTACCGATCGGCGTAATTGGGTTGATCACTCCGTGGAACGGGCCGATCAGTGTGTTCGGCTCCGTGGCGGCGGCCTTGGCGACGGGTAACACCGTGATCCTCAAACCAGCCGAACAGACGCCGATGACCGCTGTTCTCATGGGTGAGATCGCCGCCGAGGCAGGCATTCCGGCCGGTGTGTTCAATGTCTTGCAGGGCCGTGGTGCCACTGTGGGCGCTGCGCTCGTGGAGCATCCGGGTGTGGACGCCATCTCCTTCACTGGCTCGGTCCCGACCGGCAGTGCCATTCAGGCCGCGGCCGCCAAGCGGGTGAAGCGGGTTTCACTGGAACTGGGTGGCAAGAGCGCGTTCATCGTGTTCCCTGATGCCGACATCGCCGCAGCTGCAGCTGCTGCCCAGACGGCAGTTTGGGGCGCATCCGGCCAGGTCTGTACTGCCGGATCACGAGTATTGGTACATCGCTCGATCCAGGACGAGTTCACCGCGGCGGTTCTCGCGGGCACGCAGGGAATGAAGATCGGTTCCGGCTTCGACCCAGCGACGCAACTCGGTCCCTTGGTCTCCGCCGAACAACTCGACAGGGTGAGCTCATACGTCGACATCGGCAAGAACGAAGGTGCCACCCTTGCCAGCGGAGGGTCTCGCCTCGACATGCCCGGATACTTCCATGAGCCAACCGTTTTCACCGGAGTAACCAACGACATGCGCATCGCGCAGGAGGAGATCTTCGGCCCGGTGATGGCGGTGTTGTCCTTCGATGACGAGGCAGAAGCAATCAGGATCGCCAACGACACGAACTACGGTCTCGCCGCGGGAGTGTGGACCAGTGACCTCGATACCTCCCAGCGGGTGTCGGCGGGGCTCAACGCGGGCACGGTGTGGATCAACAGCTATCAGATGGTTTACCCCGGCGTGTCCTTTGGCGGCGTCAAGCTCTCCGGGCACGGACGCAATCTCGGCGAAGCCTCGATCGGCGAGCTAACCCAGGTCAAGAGCGTGTGGACGAAAGTCGGTGAGACACGATGACCACCACAGGGAAATGGACCGTCGGCTACGACCGGATCGCGATCGAAGAAGTTTTGTACCGCTACGCGTCGAGTGTCGATTCGGCGCAGATGCATCAGCTGCACGATGTCCTGCATCCTGATCTTCAGGCGCAGTACGGCAACGGGGAGCCCGTCGAAGGCGCGGACGCCGTCATCACTTGGATGACCGACTTCACGAAGACATGTGAATGGCAGCACCACATGCTGAACGTCTATCACATCGACATCGAGGGCGATAAGGCGACGGCGCTCGTTTACCACAATTCCTTCGAGAAGTTCGCCGGCGACGACGACGTCTGCTTCTTGGTCGCTCGCTACCACAACGAGCTGGTGCGCCACGAGGGCACCTGGAAGATTTCCAAGCTTGTATTCGAAATCGTCTGGGGTGAAAAGCGCCCGGCCAAAAATGAATACATTGCCGCCGTCGGTGGCCGTGGTCCGAAGATCCCCGGCTGGCCGTGAAGATTCGGCGAGCGCACTTCCTCCCTTCACGAAATACCTTTTGAGGAATAGAATTCATGACAATCGACGAACTGCTCGACATCGAATCCATCAAACATCTCCGAACCCTCGGATCGGCCTACCTCGACGGGGGCCGTTTGGATGAGCTGGTGGAGCTGTATCACCCCGACGCGGTGTGTGATTTCGGTCCATATGGGAGTTGGACGGATCGGACTGAGTTCAAACAGAATTTCGCCGAGGCCGAAAGCCCCTTCTACGCCAGTGGGTACTTCTCCAACCTGCACGTCGTGGTCAACCACGTCGTCGAGCTCACCGGGACGGACACCGCGACGGGGCTTGTCTATCTTCTCGACTTCGTCACCGGTGATCAGATCCGCGAAGGGGGCAACCCACTCTACTGGCTCGGCGTCTACGAGGAGTCCTACAGCCGCACCGATGACGGTTGGAAGATCGTGCGCCAGAATCTGAACTTCATTTGGCCCGAACGCATGCTTGGTGAGGGCTTCCTGGCCCGTCAAGCCGGCGAGTGATTTGTCGCCCGAAAACTCACAGACCTATCGAGGAGAAGTGCATGACCATTCCCACCGTCAGGCCGCAGCAAACCGCGGACATCGAAGAAATCCGTATGCTCTCTGCGCGTTACGCACGGGGGCTCGACCAGTTCAACATGGAGGCGCTGATGGAGCCATATGCCGATGATGCCGTGTTCGACGCCGGACCGATGGGACTAAAGAGCTACTCGGGTCGCGCGGCGATCCAGGAGTTCTTCGCCCATAACCAGGAAGTCATGGCAGACCAGATGCACCTGTTGAGCAACTTCGTCATCGAGTTCAGCGGTTCCGACGAGGCTTACGGGAGCAACTACCTCCTCCAGGACGGACACAACAAAGATGGTGCGACCGTTCGGTGCTTTTGCCTCAACGACGATACTTACAGGCGCACTGCGGACGGTTGGCGTATCGCCTCGCGACGCATTAGTCCACTGATGCCACCACAGCTCGATTCATACTGAACACCCCGAGGTTCATGGAGACCCGACGTTCTACTGGGTAGAGACTCCGGACAGACCGATCGTGTCATGAGGTTGGTCGGCAGGGGTGAGGCGGACGCGGATCCACCGAAAATAGGTAAGGCGTAGGTGCGAAGATTCGGACCTCTGAGTGCCTCGTGCCGTGAATGCGCGGTAGACCGCCCCGGCGCGGTTCACTGAGCCAGGTACGAGGGACCAGATTCAGCTCATTGGGACCGCACAACCGGGCCGGGCAAGGTCATCGACCTGATCCTGCCGCTGGAACAGGCGGCCGAGGGCGCTAAGGCGACTGATGAGCGCCACGCCATCAAGGTCAGCTGACGCTCTGAAACGAAGGTCAGGAAGCGAGCCCACCTTCTCGAACTCCAGCACACGATGGGAATGGTGACTCGCTTCGAGGCCGGGGTCGTTGGTCGGGAGACGTGGTCCAACGAGGTGCCGGGAGAGGTGGCAATGCCGGTTGTGTTGCGGCGCAGCCAAGCGCAGCCCCGGCCTACGACGGGTATCAGCTGGCAGGGGCGCTACACGGTCAACGTGCACGTAGTGACGAGCGCCGCATCGATGGTGGCGGCCGGGGCAGGGGGTCCGGTGACCCGTTCCCGGCGTCGCGCTATCGGTACCGACAGGGCGGGTGTGCCACTGTGCTCACGCCGTCTGCTTGCTATCAACTGGGGTGCTCGGCCGCTCCCACCGAGACCACGCTCACGGTGGGAGCGAGACTCCGCAGAACCGGGAACCGGAACCAGTTCCTCGAGATTGTGTCTCTTGGGCGCACTGGATCTGGGCTGCGACATGAGGACGAGACGGCCCGGTCGGGAACCGCGAACGCCAGCGCCGCTTGCTCACGTGAGCAACCCACGCGCGCGCAGGCCCGCCCGGAACCGACTCGCGATGGCCTTCGCGATCACGTCCATTGGTGCACGGCTCCTCCCGTTTCGGCCACGACCGCTGGGACGGGACCGGCCCGACACGTCACGTGGATCGGGGAGCCCCCCCAACTCGGCGATCTGGGAGGGCGAACCTGCCATTTCGCGAATTTCGCGTGTCTCAAGTTGACGTCACCACGCCCATTCGGAAATTCTGAACAGAGAAGTCGCCAAACCCGCCGACGACGATGCGAACCCCACTGCTCGGCGGGGCACTTTCACCGATCAGAGGTCGGAGTGCTTTCGCGGGGTGTCCGGATGTCCTGTCGCCTCGCGTCTTCGGCGGGTGTCCAAGGCGCTGATCCTCACGTGGTTCCGGCGACGAGGCCGGATGCACGACCCTCGGTGACCATCGGGGAGTGCTCGGTGAAGCCCCCGTCGACTCGGATGACCTGCCCTGTGATGTACCGCGCGGCATTGGAGTGCAGGAACGCGACGACCCGGGCGATGTCCTCGGGCTGACCGACGTGAAGGGTGTCGCAGTGGCGCGTGTACTGGGTAATCAACTCGTCCCCGAGTTGGAGGCCGGGGGAGCTCAGTATGAGTCCGGGCGCCACGGCGTTGCACCGGATTCCCTGCTTGCCATGCTGTGCGGAGACAGCGCGCACGAGCTGGTTGACGCCCGCCTTTGCGACGCTATAGGTGGTCAAGTTGAGCTCGCCCATTTCGCCGGAGATCGACGACGTGCAGGTGATGCTGCCGCCGCCGGTGTTCACCATTGCCGGGATCGCGTGCTTGCAGCCGAGCATCGGGCCCAGGAGCAGTGTTTCGACCTGGGCATGGAAGGTGTCCACCACGAATTCCGTGATGGGGGGGTCACCGGGCTCCCATGGGATTCTCAGGTCGGCGGCGTTGTTGTGCAGAATGTCGAGTCGTCCGAACTCGTCCACCGCGGTCGCAATCATCCGCTGGACCTGTTCCTCGACGCGGACGTCGGTCTCGACGGCGATCGCGTCGCCACCGTCGGCCCTGATCTGCTTCGCCCGTTGCTCGGCAACCTCGCCGTTGATGTCCGCGAGTACGACCTTGGCGCCGAGTTGCGCAAGCAGACTCGCGGTCGATGCGCCTTGGCCGACGCGGTAAGGATCGTCGTCGCCATGGAAGGACGCTGCGCCGGTGACGATGGCGACCTTGCCGGTGAGATCGATCATGCCGGCTGTCCCTCGACTGGTGCGGGCCTAGGACTGGGACGGTCCGCCGGCATCGCCGCGATGGACGCGAGGGTGAGATCCTTCCAAGGGGCCACAATCGGCTCGATTCGGGTATTTGGATTGCTGGTCATTCTCGCTCCATTTCCTCATGCGCCACGGGAGGCGGCTGTCTCGCGAAGTAAATTCCGTCTGCGACTGCGACGTAAACTGAACTCAGTTAAGTAAACTCTGTTTCTGTCGGCCGTGCAACCGAAATCAACTGAGATGGAATGACTTCGGCATCACCACGTGAGTGGGGCGACAGCACGGTGCCAGCCTCGGGGGCATCGGTCGGCGATGATCGTGTCGTGAAGACAGGGCAAGACATGGCCTCCGGATATCGGCGGTCGCCGGGTGCTGGGATTGAGGCGGAGTTGGCGCCGACAACCCCCGGGCAGGTGGAGCGGTCCGTCGATCCGGTCCGAGTGCGCGATATCGATCAATGCGGGTGTGCGGTGCGTGATGTCGGAGTCGACGGAATGGGTGCGGTGGGGTTGGTGAAGTACGGGTGATGGCGCCGTACCGGTGGCGGGTGAGAGGAGATCGCGGGTTTCGCGGGCGGCGGCCGCTACCGTCCGGATGGGGAGAGTGTCACCTCAGAGATGCTCGTCGTTGTGGGATAATCCGGAACGGAGGTAATCCGAATCAGTCTGCCGTGCCGAATATCTCATGCCGCGGCTCCCGATCACCGCGCACCGAGGGTGGGCCTGGGGTTCGCGCCGATGTGTTGCTCCCTTCGGTCAAGCGCACGATCTGTTCAGCACGTTCGGCCGGGTGGTCGCCGCGGCGGCACCGCCAATCCCGTCCGTCCTTCTTGTGAATCCGCACCCTGATGGGCGCCGCGAACGATATGACGGTGATGGATTGGTTATGCCGCACCATTGGCGTTCTGGCCGGCCGCAACGGAGAGGGTCTCGCCGGTCATGTGTTTCGCACCGTCGGAGACCAGGAACATCAGTGCGTCCGTGATTGCATGAGGGGGAATCCATGGAACTCCCTGGGGCTGATACCGGCGGAATTCCTCGGCGACGTCGTCGATTGTCGGGGAGGCGAGGTCGGGTCGGAACAGCCCGTACATCGTGCTGTTGTGGATGATCGGTGTGTCGACGCAGCAGGGACAGATGACGTTCACGGTGGTCCCGGTGGTCGCCACCTCGAGGGCGACGGTCTTTGCCAGCCCGATGACCGCCCACTTCGAGGCCGAGTAGTGACTGAATTGCGGGTAGCCGCCTTTGCCCGCCATCGACGATGTGATGATCACCCGTCCCCAGGTCTGATTCAGCAGATGCGGAAGGCCCGCGTGCAGCACGTTGAAGACGCCGTTGAGGTTGATGTCGATGACCACGTCCCAGTCGGCGGGATCCATGTGGCGAAATTCGCTGATCGCCATGACGCCGTGATTGATCGCGAGAATATCTAGCGATCCAAAGGTGTCGACGATCCGCTCGACTGCATCGCTGATGGCCTCCCGGTCGCGCACGTCTGCCTTGAGTGCAAGTGCTTTTCCGTCAGCCTCGTTGATGAGCCGCATGGTTTCGTCCATGTCCGCCTGCGAGGAGAGCGGGTAAGAGACATTCTTGATGTCTTCGCAGACGTCGAGGATGGCGACTGAAGCGCCGGCTTTGGCGAGGGCGAGGGCGTGCGAACGGCCCTGGCCTCGCGCTCCACCTGTTACGAGGGCAGTTTTGCCTGTTAGATCGACCATTTCCGTTCCTCTTTCTCGTGAGTAGGTTGGGGACGATTCGGCGGCAGAGATCAGGGTGTGCGGCGAGCTATTACCGCGACTTACTGCGCCTGATCTGCGCTATGGACACTGCGGCCAAGAGCACGGCGCCGTTGAACAGGCTGCTTGTCCAGATCGGCACGCCGAGCAGTTGAAGCCCCTTGGCTCCGGTTGCCAGCAGCGCGATCGCTATCAGCGTCCCAGCCACATTCGCTCGGCCGGGATGAACCTGGGTCGATCCCAGGAAGATCGCGGCAAACGCGGGAAGGAGGTAGGGGGCGCCGGCGGTCAGGGATGCGCTTCCGATCTTGGCGGCGAAGATCACACCGGCGAGTGAGGCGAGGATTGATGAAGCCACGAGCGCGCCGAAGATGTACCGTGCTGTGCGAATGCCATTGAGACGCGATGCTTCCGTGTTGCTGCCGACAGCTTGAAGTCGGCGTCCAACTGGCATCTGTTCGGTGACGTACCAGACGATTATTGCCACGACGGCCATGTAGATGACCACGACGGGAATCCCGAAGTACTGGGCCTGACCGAGCGAGAGGAATCCCTGCGGTATTCCGCCGACGATCTGGTTGCCCCCGGAGACGCCGTAGATGACGGCCTCGAGTATTGATGCCATCGCCAGGGTGGCGATGAAGGAGTTCACATTGAGTATCGCGATGGCGATCCCGTTCGCGGCTCCGACGAGGGCCCCGACAGTCAAGGTGAGCAGGGTAGCCATCGGGACGGATAGCCCGTGCGATGACTGCAGCCAGGAGACAAGAATGACGGCCAGGCCGAGGCCTTGCGCGACTGAGAGGTCGAAGGCACCCGCGCGGTACGCGACGAGCAGGCCTAGAGAGAGGATCGTCGTGATCGCCTGGTCGGCGATGAGTGTGCGGAAGGTCCGGATCGTGGGGAATGTTTCCGGTAGCAGGACGGAGAACAACACAATCAGCGCGGCGAGCAGGACGAGGCCCGAGTAGCGCTGCAGAACAATGCCGAGCAGCGGTTTCTTGTCCCCTTGCATCTGGGGGTGTGCTGCTGGTTTGGATTCAACGCTTGTCATGCCAGTACCTCGTCCTTCTCTGTGTTTTCGTGCAAGCCCAGCAACTCTTGCTCCACGACCGCGGTGGTCAGTGACGAGCCGGTGAGTGAACGCGTGCAGACCCCGTCCGCGAGAACAAGAACGCGATCACAGAGCTCGACCGCTTCTTGACCGTCCGTTGTGCACACGACGACCGCGATCCCGTCTCGGGCAGCCGCGCTCAGCAACGCGTAGAACTGTGTCTTCGTTCCCACATCGATACCCTGGGTGGGTTCATCGAGAATCAGCATCTTGGGCTTGGTTCGCAGCCATCGTGCAAGAAGGACCTTTTGCTGATTACCGCCGCTCAGGTTGATGACGAGGTTCTCCGGGTCTGATGGGCGGACTTGCATTTTCCCGATCCAGTCACCCGCGACACGGCTCTCTGCACGCCTGCTGATACGGCCCAGCCGGGTGATGTCGGCGAGCATGGGCAAAGTCAGGTTCTCGCGAACCGTTGCGTCTGGGATGACCGCACTGCGCCGCCGGTCCGTCGGCAGGAAGGCTATCCCCGCCCGAGATGCGGTGTGGGGGTTCAATCCCGAGTATGTGCTCCCGTGTACCGTGATAGATCCGTCGATCGGCTCGGTCGCGCCAACGATGAGGCTGGCCACCTCTTCCCGGCCCGAGCCCGTCAAACCGACCAGCCCGAGGACTTCGCCTGGGTAGACGTCGAAGTTCAGCGGTTTCAGTCTCGTGCCGGTCAGCCGCCGAACCGTGACGGATGGCTCCTGGCTGTTGACCGAGAGACTTGTCGGCTTGTGCGGCACGAGTGGCCGGCCGAGGATGTCCCGGATGAGACTCTCACGTGTCATGGTGGACGTCTGCGCAGTGGATACGCGGCGACCGCTGCGAAGCACCGTCACTCGATCGCAGGCGGTGAGCAGTTCTTCGAGCCGGTGAGAGACGAACAACGTGGTCACTCCGCGCTCGCGCAATCTCTGTAGGACCGCAAAGAGGCGCTGCACCTCCGTCGGTGGCAGCGCCGCGGTTGGTTCATCGAGAACTAGCAGCCGAAGTGCTGCGCTCGAGTCGTTGATCAGGGCGCGTGATATCGCAACACCGACGCGCTCTGAGGGACTCAGTTTGCTCACATCGGTGTGCGGGTCCAGCTCGTATCCCAGGGCGTGGGTGGCCTCCCTGGTCGCAGCTACTTGCCGCCGCCATCGGATGTTCCCGAATGGGCCGGTTGCGTACCCGGATCCCAATGCGAGGTTCTCCACAACCGAAAGGCCGTCCACGAGCCCGAGATCCTGGTGCACGAAGTGAATTCCGACTCGGTGCGGTGCGGAAGGGTCACCAAAGGGGAGTGGTGCTCCGAGAAAGGTGCCCTCCGCTCCCGGGTCTGGAAAATGGTAACCCGACAGGATCTTGATCAACGTGGACTTCCCGCACCCGTTCTGTCCAACCAGACCGTGTATCTCACCCACCGTCAGGCTCAGATCCGCGCCGTCGAGCGCGCGGCCGCTGTCGAAAGTCATCGACAGGCTGGAGAGCTCTAGCAAATCGTTCACTGGCTTCCCGTTCTGAAAAGGCTGAGACCTCGAATGTTCGTGGTTGGTCAGGTAACTGGTAGGTCCCACATCTTCAGGAAGAGCTCCCTGTAGTTGCGCGGGGTGATCCAGGGATCCTCGGTTGGGGCGGTGTCCTTCGTGAGGATCTGGATCCACGGCCATGCCGCTGCGGTCGTATCGTCCGGGCTGTCGGCGACCGGCGAGGGGATTGCATCGCCCTTCAGCGCGCGCACCGCGGCATCGACGTAACGCCAGCCCAGTACCTGGTTGGAGACGCCCAGCCATGCCTCATTCTGGTCTCCAGCAGTTAAGCCCGCGATGTTGTCGGCGATCGGGCTGTTGCCAATGAGTTTTACGTCGGTGAACCCTGCCGCGCGTACTGCGGGCAGTACGCCCAGCGAGAAGTCACCCGCCGTGAAGACGATGTAGTTGGTGTCGGGGTGCTGTTGCAGTGCGCTGACGACCTTGGATGGAATGGCCGTCCCGATGTCGTTGGCCGTACCGTTGATGTTGGTATTCGAGCACGTATCCGGGCACAGCTCCGCGAGCCGATCCTCGTATCCGACCTGTGGGGGGACGACAATCGGGAAATCCGGAACGTTGACGAAGATGCTGTTCACATTGCCGCCGGACTGCGTGATCGCCCAGTCTGCGAGCAACTGGCCCATGTAGCGCACCATGCTGGCCGGCTCGAAGAGGACCGTCGGTGGAGCCGGGTCGTTGTCTACGGTGCCGGTCGCCGTCTTGGGGTCGGGTTCGTAGATCGCGGAGTTGTCGATGAACGGAATGCCGAGGCGTTTCATTTCCTCACGTTGCTTGACAGTGGCGGACGGCGGGGTACCCGTGCTGAAGATCGCATCAGGATGTAGTTGCACCGCGTTGTCGAAGGCCGACTGGATGCTCTCCGGGGTGCCCTGGTAGGTCAGCGTGGTCACTGTCGCCCCGATGGCGTCGGCTGCAGCGGTCATGCCATCGCGGAACGTCGCGCAGGTCGGCAGTGCGCAGCCTACGTAGGCGAATCGGAGTCCCTGACGCGGTGCGCCACTGGTAGGTTCGGTGACTCCGACGTTCGTCGCGTCCGCCAGGTGCGTGTCGACTTCTGCTTGCGCAATCTGCACGGCGTGGGTATTGACCGAGCCGTCTCCCGCCGCGGAGGAGGATGTGGAGTCGCACGCTGTGAGTGTGAGCGCAACTCCTAGAATGACTGTGGCACATAGGACCTTCAATGTCGCCTCACTCTGAATCGAATTGGGTTCTGTTGACGAACGGGGTCTGGGCGTAACCTGGATTACAGTGCAATGCTTAGGCCGATCGAGCAGGTGCGCCCGATGGATCTGTAGATTTCGCGCCAATATGAGTGGGGCACAGTGCAGGAGCCGGGATCGACTGGTGTGCGCTCCGGCGCGCTGTCGCGGCGTTTCGGTCGTCGTCTCCGGTGTTGCCGATCGGGTTTCTGACGGTTCCTTGCATTCGTCTGGTCCTCGCGTGCTGCGCGGATGTCGCGGCGAGCGGAGTCCTCCGAGAGCCTTCGGCGTCGGACCTGCAGACGCAGTGAATGGTCCTTCCGTTGCCGGTTATCTGAGACTGTCGGGGCGGTGGTGTGCTCGCACTGAAAGGCAACCCAGACGGCGGAGGACGGCGCGGATCACGCTGTGCGGCCGATGAAGCCCGTCGATCGCACGACTGTATTCGTCCTCCGCGGTCTGGGGTAGCCCGATCACAATGCGCGGCTCGGCGCGTGGAGATCCTGCGTCGATCAACACCTGATCTGCCGGCAGCAGGTGAACAGGCACGTCCGCTCGGCCGGATACCTCACCCACGGCCACAACGAGATAGTTGTGGCCCCGGTCGGTGAATGATTCGAGGGATGTTCTTCCGCCGGGGAGGTCCACCGAGACGTGGAGGCAGGGCAATGGTGGCTTCTCGGAGTCGAGGTCACGGAGCCCGACGACAGGAAGTTGGTGCGTGCGGGCGAACTCGTGCAGGTCGTTACCTGAGGCGACGTCTGTCGGGTGGATAGTGCCGACGACGGTGGTGAGCACCGCGGCGGGTGGGAAACCGGCTGCCGCTACCAGATGTACTGCAGCCTCGGGATACCCGAATTCCGACGTGGGCAGCGCCGCGTCCGCGCGCAGGGGCACCACATGGCCTGGACGGCTGAAGGACGCGGGTGACGCGTCCGGGGACGCCAAGAGCCGGATCGTTGTTGCACGGTCCGCGGCAGAGATGCCGGTGGTGATACCAGTGGCCGCGTCGACGGTGACGCACTGTGCGGTTCCTGGAGCGGCACCCTGTTGAGCCGGAAGCAATAGGGCGTCGCATCGGTCCGATGATAAGGCGACTTGCAGGAATCCTGATGAGTGGCGGATAGCGAAAGCGGCATCAGCCGTGCTGATCCGGACCGCAGGAAAGACGATCTCACCGCTGGTCGGCGAGTCAATCCCATCGGTGAGGATGATGGCCTCCCCGCGGGACAGCTGACTGATCGCAGCCACCACTCGTTCTTCCGCGTGGATCTCAGTGAGCGTTGGTACGAGGGCGATGCGCTGCGCGAGCGGACTTTCGTCGGTGACAGTCATGGTGAGATCGTCTTCCTGGTGGTCAGGCCGGGAACTGCCCTGTCTCTCGAGCTGCTGCAGACGGCTGGTCACAGCTCGTGAGAATGGAGTGTTAGTTGACCGCTACCGGCTGATGCTGTGCCGCGTATTTCTCGGTGGCAGCGTTGATGGCCGCCATGGTCTCGGCCTTCCACTCGTTACCCCGCACCCACGCATTGTGCTCGCGGATGGGCTTGAGCTGCCCGCGGAATTCGGGAATCACGTGCTCGGCCCAGAGCGTGACGGCATTTCGCTGGCGTTCGTAGTCGGTGAAGTCGGTGAGCGTCATGATGAAACTTCCGAATCCGCCGGTCTGGTCGGCAAGTTGCCGGATCTTCTTGATTGCTGTGTCTGGGGTTCCGATCAGCACAGACCCGGACTCGATGGCCTCGTCGATCATTCCCTCGACGTCGGGCTTCTCGGAGGCCGGCAGCGGTGAGATATGTGCCAGATAGTTCCAGATCTCCTCGAACCCGTGGGTGCAGTCCTGGCGTGCCTGCTCCTCTGTCTCTGCGATGTGGGTGATCGCCGAGAGTCGCCAGTTGCGGCGCGACACCGTCCGCCCGGCCTTCGCTGCCTCGTCCTCGGCGATCTTCCAATGGCCCCGAAGGGCGCCGAAGGCGGCAGGGCTGGTGGCAGCAAGATTGATCATCCCCACACCCAGCCTCCCGGCGGTGACAGGCCCGGACGGTGAGGTGACAGCTGCGACAACTACATCCAGCTCCGGCAGACTGTAGGGGCGTACCTGCAGTTTGGCCTCGCGAAGATCGAACCACTCCGTCTTCTCCGTCACCGTCTCACCCCGGAGGAGCCGAACAATGACCTCCGCGGCCTCGAGCATCATGTCGCGCTGCTTCGTCGGGTCGATACCCAGCATGTAAGCATCGGAAAGCAGCTGTCCGGGACCGAATCCCATGATCGCGCGACCGCGAGATAGGTGGTCGAGGGTGACCAGGCGCTCTGCAAGGAGGAAGGGGTTGTGGTAGGGCAGCGAGTTGACGGCCGTTCCCAGTTTGATGGTTTTGGTGCGCTGCGCGGCCGCTGCGAGCAGCATTTCGGGCGCGCCGATCGGTTCGTGACCACCGGAGTGGTGCTCACCGAGCCACGCCTCCTGGAACCCGAGGCTGTCGGCGAGCTCGATGATCTGCAGGTCCCGCTCATAGAGAACGGTGGGGCTCACTCCGATCTTGTGGAAGGGAGCCATGAAGACACCGAACGCGGTCGGGTAGTGGGATTCGGACATACAACACCTCGGTTTCTCGGTCTAGCGTTGACTTTTGTCGTAGCCCAGCGAGCACATATCTTGCTGATGAGCGTTAGGCACTTTCGGTATGGGCCGATCTGGCGCTTTCGATGGTCGCGGGCTCCACTCGGCCGCCGAGAGCGATAACCAGGGGAATCGGGTCGTAGAATTCGCAGAAGTGCGTGATCTTCCCGTCTCGGATGGTGAACCGCGTGACGTACTCGTTCTTCAGCTCGACCGGGATGACCATCTTCATGTCGCTCTTGTACTCGGCGATGACCTCGCCGGGATCGGAGTGATACGTCTCGAGCCTGAAGTCGTACAGCCCCTCGGTCTCGATGATGGAGGGAATGGTCTCCAGGAAGGCCATCACTTCCTCGATGCCTTCCATCCGGCGATTGAATCCAGGCGGGGCGTAACGCATCTCGAAGACGATGTCCTCCGCGAGAAGCTCACGCTTGACTTTGAAGTCCCAGGTGTTGATGGCCTCTAGATACCTACGGGCGATGTCGATATTCGACGCTCGCAACTCCTCGACAGTCGGCACACGCTCTCCTTTGGCAAACTGAACTCATTTCATGCGAAGGTTAGGCTGTGATCCACGTCTCGTCAATAGATCTTTGTGCTGGAAGTCGTGCGACCGAAACGGTTCTGGTGCGCGGGCGTCTGCGGTAACCTGACATGAACCCAATTCAGTTTGTTCCGAGTGGCGGGGTGTCAATGTCAGAAATTCAGGCAGCAGGGTCCGATGACGGATTCTTCGGCGGCGACGATCTGTCGCCGCACGTCCTTCGTGGCGCGTACGGCCGGTTTCCATCAGGCGTCGCGGCAGTGTGCGCAGTGATCGACGGCGAGCCGGCCGGTATCGCAGCCAGTTCCTTCGTGTCAGTGTCGCTCGAACCAGCACTGGTGTCCGTGTGCGTCGCCCTCACATCAACAACATGGCCTCTGCTCCGACGAGCCCAATCTCTGGGTGTCAGTGTGCTGGCCGACGCCCACGCGTCGACCGCTCGGGCACTCGCGTCGCAAGTGCCCGATCGATTCGCGGAAATAGATTGGGTTCGCGACAGTTCCGGGGCCGTCTTCATTGCCGGCGCAGCCCTTTGGGTGAACTGTTCAATCTACGAGCAGGTTCGGGCGGGTGATCACGAAATCGCAGTGCTTGCCGTCAACCGCATCAAGATGCACAGTTCGGTATCACCCATTGTGTTCCACGACAGCCAATTCCATCGGATGGCGCGCTCCGGGCCTTACCCGTCGAGCTAGGGAAGGAAGACAATGTACATCGAGGTCACTTCTGACAGTGTTGTAACTCGTCACCTCCTGGATCTCAAGACGTTTCACGTACGAATGAGCTCCGATCGCGAGAAGGCCCACGAATCGCTGGTCAGCGCAAATATCGGCTACATCGACAACGACGCGGTCTTCATCAGGTCTGCCTGGCTCCGTGATCAAGGACCACACACCCGTGAGTGGCGCGAGAACTTCGGAGCCATGTTGTCCTACGCAGAGGACCGCGGGTGGTATGACGGGGAATTCATCGAAGGGCACATAGAGCCCGACGAATAGACCAGATCTTGCTTCGAGCGCGCCGTGTCACCCAGTAGGCGGCCTGGCCGGGCATAGGTTAGCCGTCGTCTCCAACGCGCACGCTGGGCTCGTTGCCGCAATCGGAGCCACCCCGCCCGGGCGCCCCTGCTAGGGGCAATTCGTCCATCCGCGATGGCCACCGCCGCTCACGTGACAGGGCGTCGGCCAGGTAATACGGATTCCGAATCGCGCGTTTTCGTGTGAAAGGACTCTGTACCGGCCGAGGCGACGCGAACAACCGCACATGGGGAATCAGTCGTGTCGAGTGCGCCGGTCGGAATCTATCAGCGGTGGGAAAGCCTCGATATGGGGCGTTCGGCGCACGCGTCGACCCAGATTCTGTCGAGCAGGCACCTTTCCGGATCGGTCAACCGGGTGGATAGATACCGTCGGTACTCCGCGACATCGCGGAAATCGAACCGCTCGATCACGCGGTCCGTACCGACCTCAGCGGTCCAGCGGCGCGCGCCGAGACGGCGGCGGGCGCGTGCGAGGTCGCGCCGAAGGGTCCGAAACGATGCGTCCCCACCAGGCCGCACACGATAGGTCACAGTCACGCGGACCGGTGCCGACTCCTCCGCCACCGGTGCCAGCGGAACCGCGGACCGTGTCTCGTCGTCGAGAGTAGGGGAGATCGTCTCCGCCGGCACGATCCCATGGACGAGTGCGCCCATCCCCGCGCACATCATCACAACGGCTGCCGCGGCGAATGCGACCTCGAGGGAGACGATGTCGGCGAGCGCTCCCCACACGAGGGAGCCGACCGCCTGGCAGCCCTGGAAGACCAATAGCATCAAGGCAATCACGCGGGCCCGGATCCACGTCGGCAGAGCACCGTGGGCAGCCATCATCCAGGAGCTCTGCACACCGACCCACGAGGCGCCGACGACCACCATGAGCACGGCGACGACCACAACATTCGACACCGTCGCGACCGCGGCGAGAACGGCAGCATAGGCGAGTGATCCGGCGCAGATGAACGCGTTCTGCGTCATCCGGCGGCGAAGCGGCATCACCGCCACGGTGCCTACGACGGCACCGAACCCGACGAGCCCGAACATCAGACCGAACCGACTCGAGGACAGGCCCAACCGCTCGTATGCGATCACGGGCAGCAGAGCCCACAGACAACTCGAGGGCATCCCGAAGACCGAGAGGCGATACAACAGTCTCCGGGTCCAAGCAGAATTCCAGACGAACCGCGTCGACGCCGCCAGTGCGGGCAGCATCCGTTCGGATGAACGCGGCACCGAGCCGACGCGTCTCCGCGAGCGCAGCGGCACGACCAGCACGGCGAAGACGACGCCCAACGCCAGAAAGAGGGCCTCGGACGTCGTCGCGGTCAACAGTGCACCACCGATAATCGGACCGATTGCACGGGCGCCGTTGTAGGAGGCGCCATCGAGGATGGCCCCGGTACCCGCGAGGGGTCGGCCCACGATGTGCGGCATGAGCGATTGCCACGCGATCGTGATAGTGGACAACCCGACGCCGACCGCACCGACCGCGGCGAGCATCAGCCATGCGGGCACGTCGCCGATGCTCGCGAGCACGGCCGCGGCCACCGCCGCACCCGCAAGGACGAGCAACGCGCCCTGCATCAACACCTGCCCCGCCCCGCGCTCACCCCAGACGCCCATCGGAAGAGCAAGCAGGAGAAAGGGAATCGCCAGCGCCGTCTGGACGGAGGCGATGACCGTCGACGACTCCCCAGACACGGTCAGCGTCCATTGGACCGCAACGACGAAAACCCAGACGCACACATTTGTGACGCACTGGACGGCAACGAGGACCGTGAAATCTGCGTTGCGCAGCGGATCCCGGAGCGAGGGCGTAACCGCAGCGGTCTGCACGATGAATCTCCTTTTCCGATCAGTCGGCATGACGCACTGGAGGATTGTGTGCCGTGCACCGTTCGGATCGACGTCGACGGCGTCACGCCTTTTCAGTTGTGGCCGGGCACCTGCTTTACGCGCTGACGATCGCACGGTCGGCTGCAGCTCGGTCCGCCGCGGCGAGGCCGAACACCAGAGCGGGAGCGATACCACCGGTGTAGGAGTGGACGTAGAGTCCGCCGGTATCGGAACCCGCTGCGAACAGACCCTCGATCGTTCCGCCCGCAGCGGCGAGAACCCGGCCGGTCTCGTCGATGCGCACGCCGTGGAACGGGAACGTCAGCGCCGGGCACGCCTCGATCACGTAGTACGGGCCCTCGTCCATGGGCTCGGCGTCGTAGGTGCGTGGCGGCTGCACCGCGTTTCCTGCCGCATTGATCGCGCGGATCTGCTCGGCGATCGCGGCACCGTCGTAACCCCACTCTGCGGGCAAGTAGGCGAAATCGTCGAGGCTCTCGGCGAATCCGCATCTGCCACCGCGGCGTTGCGCGAGGTCGAACTTGTCGATGGCAGCCGCACCTTCCACGTAGCTGCCGGTGATCCAGTCGCGGTGAACACGCGCGTCGGCCACCAACAATCCGCGGGACTCGGGCTGTTCGAGCAGGTCCATCGTGGTCAAGTGGTCGCCGATGGTCTCGTCGGTGAACCGGCGGTTGTCGAGATTGAACAGCAGTGCGTGCTCGCTGTAGTACAGCGAGAGCGCCACGAAGTCGGACGGGTCACGGAAGCTCACCCCAGTGGGAATGAGGTGTCCATAGAAACCGGAGCGATCCGTCCCGGTCGCGACACCCACAGCATCGGCCAGGCGTAGTCCGTCGCCGACGCTCGCCGGGTTGGACCGGAGCTGCATCGCGCTCGCAGCCGGATGGATGTGCTTGTTCACCGCCTCGGCATTCGCCTGAAATCCGCCCGTGGCGAGGATCGTCGCGCGAGCACGGATCTCCCGTTCGGTGCCATCTGCCAGCAGCATCCGCGCGCCGACGACGGCACCGTTCTCGGCGAGTAGCCCGAGAGTGCGGGTGCCGGTGAGCAGTTCGCCGCCGGCCCGGATTCGTCTGCGGCACTCGTCGATGTACTGGTTGGTGTCGAACTGGTGGCCTGTGCCGTACCGCAGGACCGTCACGGCCTCCGCACACTCGACCCCGAGGGAGCGAATCCACTCGATTCCCGGAGCGAACCCGTCGACGAGCGCGCGCCGCAATGCGGGGTCGCCGTCGGGGTTGACCTCGTCCATCACCTCATGCGACGGCGCCGTCCATGCGTACCCGGCGAACTGAGCCGACCCGCCCACCGTCGCGGACTTCTCGACGACGATCACCGAACTACCCCTGCCGAGGGACCGGGCGGCAGCGGTCAGTCCAGCCATCCCCGCGCCGATGACGAGTACGTCGGTGTCGATTCCTGGCATATCGTGCCCCTCCGTTGTGCAGCTGTAGTGTCAGCCGTCACATTAGTCGCCTAACTGAAGTCAGTTCAAGTGCAGGGATCCGTGTGGGCACGGTTCCACCGCCGCGCCAGAGCCCGGACCACCCCGGCAGAGCCCGGGTCCGGTACTGCGCGCTGGCCGGCAGGTCTGGTGTGCGGGGCAGACCCGGTCGTGGCTGGGCGAGCACGGGTTTCGGCCGGGGCGGGCGTTGCTGTGCCGGCTTCATGGCGGTCATCGTGCGGCGGTCGAGGTCAAGGCCGGTCATTGGCGGGCTGTGGGGCGGTGGTCGTCGGTGTTCGTCGACGCCGAATCGGAGACCCGTGGACGCATTGGCGGTCCCGCGGGGAGCGGGCGCACTTGTTCGACGATTTGTCCGCCGGGTGAGGGTGCTGCGAGCCACACTGACCGCGGGAACAGGCGTCACTGACGCTGTCCGGTCGTGGGGTGCACCGAACACGGGCCACAATCGCCGTGGTGCGCCGCGCTGCGGCGGCGGGTGGTGTCGGACTGCAGTGGTCGCTAGCATCGCTAGCATCGCCGGCAGCGTCGCCGACCTGAGAGTGCGTATGAAGCGTGTCGCACGCCCCCGGGGATCGGTTCCCGCAATGGCCCGGGAAATCGGCCGAAGCGACACCCGGCCCTTACGGATCGAGAAGCGCTGCGCCACTTGGCTCGCCGCCTGACGCTGACGACCTCGGTGCGCTTCGCGGACCGGTGCGAGCCGGGACAGCGGTCACAGATGGCGTGTATCAATCCAGGTGTCGACCGGGAATGTTGCGGCCACGCCCGTGGTCACAGCTGCGCAGCGAGGGGAACAGGGCAATCGCGGAAACGATGACCCCCGCGACGCCGGCAACGACGCCTCTAGCAGCGCGCGCAGCAGCGCACGCAAGGATGCGGCCTCGTCGTCGGCCGCAGGGGACCGCGACGTCGTGATGGCGCCGCAGGCAATCGCGGCCACTGCCAGGACGAATCCAAGTCCGATCACCCAGAACGCAGCAACGGAGAGCGTCCTCAGGGCGATCGACACGGCAGGCAATCGCGAAGAATGTCGGTGCGCTATCTCGTTGCTGTCGGCGGAGGAACACACGCAGCGGTCGGAACGGGTGCTGCGGGCGGCGGGCGGCGGTCATGATCCCCGTTCGGAAGGTTGACGTCGGATCGGCGGACCGAAGTGGGTTCCCGGACAAGAGGCGCCCTTTTCGCGGGTGACGTCTGTCGGTGTATAGATGGCGTGGATCCGTCGGGGACCGGTCCTTTCACCTCAATGGATGTGTTTCGTCATCGGACCGGGCGGTGGTGTAGGTCATCGGGGAGCCTGCACCGCAAATGTTGGCCGTCCCGCGACGCCAACTGCCGCCGAACTAGCGTGAGTGGTGACACCGACGGCAGGTCATGGCCGAGCACCCCGGCTGAGTAGCACCCCCGGCTGAGTAGCACTCCTGTGCACAGTCGTTGAGGCTGCGGATCTGTGCACCCTCGGGCGGCAAGGTGGGTTGTGGTGTGGGTGAACGCCCGGCGGGACCTGTCTGCGGCGGGCGTTCGTGGTGGGTTAGTTCAGGGTGCTGGTGTCGATGACGAAGCGGTATCGGACGTCGGAGGCGAGGACCCGTTCGTACGCCTGATTGATCTTGTGGGCGGGGATGACCTCGATTTCGGATCCGATGCTGTGGGTGGCGCAGAAGTCGAGCATTTCCTGGGTCAGGGCGATGCCGCCGATCATCGATCCGGCGAAGTTGCGGCGGCCGCCGATCAGTGACATCACGTTCACGCTGAGCGGTTCGGCTGGCGCGCCGACGTTGACCAGGGTGCCGTCGACGGCGAGGAGGCCGAGGTAGGCGTTGAGGTCGATGCCGGCGCTGACGGTGTTGACGATGAGGTCGAACCGGCCGGCGAGGTGCTCGAAGGTGTTGGGGTCGGAGGTGGCGTGGTACGCGTCGGCGCCGAGGCGCAGGCCATCCTCCTGCTTCTTCAGGGTTTGGGAGAGCACGGTGACCTCAGCTTCGAGGGCGTGGGCGATCTTGACGGCCATGTGCCCGAGCCCGCCGAGGCCGACGATGGCGACCTTCTTGCCGGGACCGGCACCCCAGCGGCGCAGCGGGGCGTAGGTGGTGATGCCGGCGCACAGCAGCGGGGCCGCGGCGGCCGGGTCCAGGCTCTCCGGTACGGACAGGACGTAGTCGGCGTCGACGACGACGTGGGTGGAGTAGCCGCCCTGGGTGGTGGTGCCGTCACGGTCGACGCCGGCGTAGGTGGGGACCATGCCGTTTTCGCAGTACTGCTCGTCGCCGCCCTGGCAGTGGGTGCAGTGACCGCAGGAGTTGACCAGGCAGCCGACGCCGACGCGGTCCCCGACCTGGTGGCCGGTGACATCGGTGCCGACCTCGGCGACGAGGCCGACGATTTCGTGGCCGGGCACGACGGGGAAGGGTTGCGGGCCCCAGTCGCCGTTGACGGTGTGGATGTCGGAGTGGCAGATGCCGGCGTACTGGATTTCGATGAGGACGTCGTGGGGGCCGACGTCGCGGCGCTCGATGGTGGTGGGGGCCAGCGGCTGGCCGGCGGTGGGGGCGGCGTACGCGTTGACGCGCATGGCAGTACTTCCTTACTTCTGTGGTGGTCACAGGGGTGGTGAGCAGGGCAGGGCTGAGTAACCGGTGGCGCAGCAGTCGAGGGGCGCACCGGGGCAGGTGGGTGGGGTTATCGCTTCTTGGTGTTGTGGAGGTCGTCGGCCAGTGCGCTCGCCTCGGCCGCGAGGAGCGTGGCGCGGGGCTCGTCGCCCGCGTCGATGGCGTGCCAGTAGTCGATCTTGAGGTCGACGTAGCGTTGACGAAGGGCGATCTGCTGGGCCTCGAGTGCAAGTTGCTGCCGGCGTTCGGTCAGCAACTCGATCTGCGCGGGGGCGGCCGCGGCCCCGTGTTGCCCGTTGGCGACGTACTCTTTCATGTCATTGACGGACATCCCGGTCGCTGCCAGGCACGCGATCCCGAGCAGTTGGCCCAGGTCGTTCTCGTCGAAGACTCGGTGTTTGCTGCTTTCCCCGCGGTTGATCGGCGGTATCACCCCGACCGACTCGTAGTAGCGCAGCGTGCTGGCCGGAAGTCCGGTCAGGGCGGCCGCGTCCTTGATGGTGTAGTCGCGTGGGGTGGTTTGTGCACTCACGTCATCGACGTTAGGAACTTCAAGTACTTGAAGTCAAAGGTCGGGTGAGTCACACCCGTGGTCCCCGGGCCCCGGCGGATCAGTGGGCTTGCGGGGGATTGGCGTACTCGATAGGCGCCTCCACTTCCCGCCGGCGTGACCTTGCACCGGGTGGCCCTCGTTGGAGTGATACCATTTTGTATAACTGCAGTTGAAGGTGGTGTGTGATGGCGTTGACGGATGTGGAGCGCGACCTGCGGGCGATCCCGGCGGAGAAGGAGCTGCTGCAGATCAAGTTGCTGCGGGCGGTGGCGCACGCGACGGACAATCAGGTGCCGCAGCGGGTGATCGCGAAGAACCTGGCCGTCACACAACCGGAGGTCAGCCGGATCGTGAAGAAGCTGCGGTTGAACCCGGCCGCCCGCGACCGCAGCCCGAGGGAGGTGCTGCTCGAGCATGCGGCGAAGCGGATCGACCACGAGCGGATGATGGCCGAGCTGATGGCGTGGGATTACACCTTCGGGCACGTTCCGGGCGATGATCCGCTCGGGGAGAGTTATGTGCGGGGGACGTGGGATCAGATCGAACGCTCCCGCGACCTCCTGAGCGACGAGGACTACCGGGTGTTGTTCGCGGCCACCGCCGACCGGCGTGCGCAGGCGAATGCACTCTGACCCCGCCGCGGTCGCCGCCGACCTCGAGGCCTGGTGCCGGCCCGGCGGGATCCTCGACAAGGACGGCCCCTCCGCCTCGATCCACCTGTTCGAACCCGTGTCCCGCCGGCGCACGCGGGACGCGATCGTCGATGCCTACCTGGCGGAGCAGACCGACGTCGGGATCGGTCGCCAGTTCCTTGCGTTGGCGACCGCCGGCCCACCGGGGGTGGGGAAGTCATCGAGCATCGACCGCCGGCACCTCGCCGGGCAGGGATGGCGGGTGCTCGACGCGGACACGATCAAGGACTACCTGCTCCGGGACGCCATCGAGCAGGGCATCTACACCGACCTGCTGACCATCGACCTCGCGGACGGGCACCGGCTGATGCCCCGCGAACTCGCCACCCTGGTGCACACCGAGTCGACGAAGCTCCTCGACATCATCACCGAGATCTGTCTGTCCCGCGGGGAGAACCTGGTCCTCGAGGGCACGTTCAGCTGGCCCGGCCTCGGCCCCCGGCTACTGAGAGACCTCGCCTACGCCGAGTATGAGAAGTTCACCATCCTCGATGTGGAAGCGCCCCAGCACATCACCCGGGCACGCGCTCTGACTAGGTGGTGGCGGGGGCGGCAGGAAGCGCTGCGTGGCGGTGACGGTTTCGGTGGCCGGTTCACCCCGGGATTCGTCATCGACGCCCTCTACACCGGCAACTCCGAGGTGACGGTGTGCGCGCGGAACGCCCGCGCGGCGTTCGATCACCCACTGTCCGCGGAGATCCCGACCGTGGAGCTGCTCGTCGAGCATGCCGATGGTGGAGACGAGACGTGGGTGAAGGAGAACGGTGTCGTGGTCTACCCGCAGGTTCCGGCCGACCGACCCGAGACCTGACCCTCCCGTCCGTGCCACGTGCCAACCCGCCCGTGGACGCAACGCCTCGGCCGCGGGCCCACGGGCGAGGTGAGAGGTTACTCAGCGACGGCGATGGCGACCGAATCCGGGAAGCCCGGATTTCGGAGATGCGAGGCACTCCGATTGATCGACGTTCTCAGGCGCAGTCCCGGCAGATCAGCTGATCAGCATCAGCGAGACGGCTGCGATGGTGGACCAGAAAGCAACTGGTGCAGGTGAATTCGTCCGACTGCTTGGGGATGACGCGGACGGTGAATTCTTCACCGGAGAGGTCGGCGCCGGGCAGTTCAAAGGACTCGGCGGTGTCGGCGTCCTCGACGTCCACGACGGGGGACTGGGTGTCTTTCCGGCTGGCGGCCAGCTGTTCGAGGGAGGTGTCCGTCTCGTCGGATTCGGTGACTCGTGGTGCGTCGTAGTCGGTGGCCATGACTGATCTTTCCTCATACTGTGGGTGTTCGGACCCGCCAGACTAGAGGGCGCGGTGCCGCGCCATGCTCTCGGGGGCATCGCGTGCTGCGACGTCAACCTCCTGGGGCGGACTATGCGCCGCGGGTGATCGTCACCGACGTAAACTCGACAGCTACCAGGTCGCCCACCGCGAGCTGATCGCATCGGTCGAGCATCGCCGCTCGAAGTACTTGAACAATCGGATCGAGAACTCACACCACCCACCAGACAGCGAGAACGGGCGACGAAACGGTTCACCGACCGCGACACCCGCGGCTGCGGTCATCGACCTGACCGAGACGATCAGCACCCGCGGCTCACGCGTACCGCGATCTCCGGAGGCTGTCACGGGAGGTTCGCATCGTCACCGTCGTAATCGCCGGCCGTGGTCGGCGGTCGCATCCAAATGGGGAACGTGTCGTCGTGGCAGGTCAAGAGCAGTTTCGGCTGCGCCGTAGCGTTGGTGATCGTCAGGCCGTCGTGGGAATGGTGATCTGCTCTCTGCCGTCGATGGCAGGGAGCAGGTAGTGCGGGCAGGTGAGCACCTGTCGTGGCACGGGAATCGCCTGGCGGTCGGTGCCTGGGTAGAGGCGGTGTGCGAGTTGCCCGCGTCGGTGGCGGCCGGTGTCCGGGTCGACGGCGCCGAGGAAGTATCCGTGCGAGGCGCCGGCGATGGAGAAGATCACGCGCGCCCACTCGGCGGGCTCGGCGGGCGGCAGATACCGTGGCCGACCCGTCTCGGCGTCGACGGTGTGCACGAGAACCGTGACCGCGAACCCGGCCACGGCGGGGAACCACTGCTCTGCCGCGACGCCGAACGCCGCGATGGACGTGGATCTGCAGCTCGACGTCCGTTCCGGTGCGCGCCGCCGCCACTGTGATGAGGTGTGGATCCGCTGAGATGCAGACGGTGGCCACATGGTGCTGAGCGATATCTCCCAAACCCGAAACTCCTCCTGTCGAAGAGTTAATCCTATGCACTGTAAGTTGATTCGGGACGTATCCGCGATGTATAGGGGTGTCATGACGGATGCGCGGGTGCCGAAGGCGCACAATCGGTGAATGGCTTTTCGGTTCGTACAGGAGACAGTCCGTTTTCTCGCGGTCTCCGATCCCGGCAGGCTGCGGCTGCGTGCCGCAACCGCCACGACGATCACCGTCGTGCTCGCGATGGTGGTGCTGCTACCGGGCTCCCACGTGATCGGCCAGCCACTCACCGTCGCGCTGCTCGGGACGGTCGTCGCGATGCAGTCCTCGGCGGCGGTCAAGGACAGGGATCAGCACAGCAGGGTGATCACGACACTGCTGCTCGTGTTCCCCGCAATCGCAGCGGTGTCGATGTCCGCGGTGCTGTCACAGTTCGGGAAGGTCGCCGATGTGGGCTTCATCGCGGTGCTCTTCGCGGCCGTCTGGGTGCGGCGCTACGGCCTGCGAGGGACGGCTCTCGGGATGGTCGCGTTCATCTGCTACTTCTTCGCGCTCTTCCTTCGGGCCGAGCCTGGGCAGATTCCCATCCTCGCCGTGTCCATCGTCGCCGGCGTCGGTATCTCGCTCCTCGTCCGTACCGTGATCCTGCCGGACCGGCCCGGGCTCGAACTCACACGGTTGGTTCGGGCGCTGCGGGCCGCGTCGATCGACGTGCTGGAGGTGGCGTCGAACAGGGGCTATCGGAAACTCGATCTACTCCGCAAGAAACTCGACCGGCTCGGAAGCACCGCGCTGATGATCGACGACTGGCTTGACCGCAACGATGCCGCCCAGCTACTGAGCGTCACGAACGATGATCTGTCCGTTCGTATCTTCGACGCGCAAATCGCGACCGAACAACTCGTCAGCGCGCTGTGGGCGCTCGACCCGAACAAGTCGTGGCCGAATTCGCTGGGGCAGGCGACCACGGCACTGGGATCGTGCCTGCAGAACAATCCGTCGGACGACCAACTCCGCGCTGCCCGACGCCTCGCCGCCGCGGCCGCAGACAAGTCCGATCCATCGACTCCGGCGGGTATCGCGACCGCCGTCGCGATGCGAGCAGTGCAGGCACACATCGCGATCCATCACATCACCCATAATGCCCTGCGAACAGAACCGGGGCCGAGGAAGAAACCGGACGAGGTCGAAGACACGGACACCGGATGGAATCCGAGCACCAAAGCCGCGATCCAGGTAGCCGTCGCGACCAGCGCTGCAACGATTCTCGGTGAGCTCATCTCGCCCGACCGCTGGTACTGGGCGGTCCTGACGGCCTTCCTCGTTTTCACCGGAGCGTCTACCCGCGGTGAGATTCTCTCGCGCGCAGGCCACCGCGTGGTCGGCACCATCGCGGGAGTTCTTGCAGGAGTATTGCTGTCCGCGTTGGTCGGAAACAACCAGCCATTGCAGCTGCTCCTGCTCGTTGTCTGCGTATTCTTCGCGTTCTACCTCGTCACGGTTGCCTACGCATTGCTCTCCTTCTTCGTCACCGTCATGCTTGCGATGCTGTACGGACTGCTCGGCACATTCAGCATCGCGGTACTCGAACTGCGCATCTACGAAACGGCGGCCGGCGGACTCGTCGGAATAGCGGCGGCGTACTTCATCTTCTCCACCGGAACGAGATCGACGCTGATCTCGAAGATCGACGACTACCTCGATCAGATGAGTGCCATCATCGACACCGGTATCGGAGCCGTCGTCCAACCAGGCCATGAGACTGACCTCGTCGCCGACATCCGGAAGCTGGACAACGCGCTGAAGGACCTTGTCACGGCGGGCAAGCCCTTGGAAATGGGACCGACGACGCGGACCCGTCGGGGAGCGAAACGGTTGTTGCGGATCATGACGGTCAGCAATCGATCGTCTCATGCACTCGCCCGAGCGGGGGTGAGCGCCTCTCGCGGCGAATCGGACAGCGGACCGTCGCAGGCGACCACGAAGGCGTTGCGCCAAGCAGCCGACGTCACTCAGGCAACCATCGCCGACGTCAAACGCGCACTCGCCGGCGAGCACGTAGAGCCTCCAGAGAAACTCACCGAAACCTCGGCACCCGACGTCATGCTGCAGTCGACCACCACACCCGGGCCGGTTCGCAGTGCCGTCCGCTCGCTCGGCACCCTCAACCGCACGATGGGGGAGGCATTGACGCGTGTCTGATGGCGTCGTGCATACCCCCTCCGAAGCACAAAGCAAGCCAGTCGAAGGGGGAAGCGGCGGCTTGGATCGCGCGGCTCGTCCAGCGCGAATCGATGACCGTGACGGTATGCGGCTGCCTCGGGGGTGGGTGTCGGGTGCCGACAATGCCGGGCCTGGACTGCCCCGTTCAACGCATCGTCACGAGCACGATGACCGCGGTCAGCACGGCGACGATTAGTTCGATGGCCCCGAGGATCAGTGCGGCAACGGCCAGACCGGAGCCGGTTTCGTGGTCGCGCCCGCCGGTCTCGACGTAACCGATCGCTCCGAACACCAGCGCCGGGACGAATAGCCCTGTCAGGGCGCAGGACAGTGCAACGATCGCGCAGACGTTGGTGCGCTCGGGCGCCTCGATACCGAGGTTGGTCTCGTCGAATGTCACCACGGGCAAATTCCTCTCACTCATTGGTGCAGAAGATGCGGCCGGGTCGGACCACTGAGCCCTCGCCGCAACCGGTCACAGTGTTATGCGCTGTGTTATGCGCTGAACTTGGTGCTGGAGTCGCAGCGGAGGGAGGTGTTCACCGTGCCGTGGGTGGTGAGTGTCGCCGGTGCTGGTGGCGGACGATGGCGGTGGCACTGACCGCCCAGGTACCGATCCCGATGACGGACATGGTGGGTGACCATGTGGTTGCTGTCGGGGAGAGGCAGTACACCCCGGTAGCCGTGACGAGGCCGGTGGCGGACGTGATCAGTGGTGTGTCATCGTTCCCGTTTCGCTTGTTGCTCTGCGCGATGTGCTTTCGATTGTGTCAGAGCATCGGTGTCGTCATGCGCCGGGATCGTGTGTTTGCTGGGGATTGCTGATATGACTTCTGGATGCGAGGGCTGGAAGTGGCAGCGTTGGTCGCCGGAATGGTGTGCGTCCTGGTCGGGTCGTGGTGGTGGGCGGCCGGGTGGAAGTGGCCGGTCTGATCCTCAATGGTGTCGCGCGGGAGCAGGCCGCGAAGCGGCGGGCGGCGCGCGCGGCGGGTATGGAGCCGTCGCGCCCATTCCTCGAGTTGTTCGACGGCTGGGGAGAGTAGCCGCCATCGCGCCGGGGATTGGGGCTGGCGTTACGTCCGCGCCGCGAAGTGGCGCCCGATGTGCTTGCCCTGTGTCATTCATGTGAATGACAGAGGGGCGCAGGGGGAGTGCCCGAATCCCGCACCACCGATCCAGAGGAGTTCGTGTTCTGCGTGGTGCAGTGGGTGTCCGAGCGGACTTCGTTGCGTCTGCATCCACCGGAGCGGCCGGATTTTCCGAGGTCCGTCCTGGGCCACCCAGTCTCAACTGTTGAACGACATCGATGGCGGGTGGGCCGATGCGTGGCTGAGCGCCACCCGGACGGCAGTTGGCGGCGGCCGGCGCCATGGACATGCTGCCGCCCGGCCCGTAAACGGTCCCCCCGAACCCGGAACGGGTATCGGCGGACGGATCGGCGCGTTCGTAAACGAACACGAACGCGCAGTGGGGCGCATCTCATGGTAGGCGCGCCCCACTGCCGGTGTTCGGGTTGAGCGAGCAGGTCACGCGGTACGGCGTGACTGCTCGATCGTCACCACCCAGCGGCTGGTTTTAGCTCGCGGCCCTCCACCGGTTGTGTCCGTCGGAACCGGGTGCGCAGACCATCGGAGTTCCGGTGCTGGTGACGCCGGTGCCGCCGCTGCAGAAGGCACCGGGTTTGACGACGTTCCCCGACGGGCCCGGGCTCGGTGCCGGGGTGGACGGTGCTGGTGCAGGGCGAGATTGCGGTGCCGGCGCGGGACTCGGTGCCGGGGTTCCGCCGTCGCAGGTCCACAGTCCGCGGTCGGCTGCGCGGGAGGCGGATTCGGCTTCGATCAACCGGTCCGATGTGCGCAAGTAGTCGACGGTGTAGGCGCGGGCAGCTCCTTCGCGGGCGGCCTTGATCGCGTAGTCACCGTCCATGTCGTTGTCGAGCGCGACGTAACGGTGGACCTGGCCCGCACTATCGGTGTCGGGTTGCGTCGACTCCGGGTTGAGTTGGATTGCCCGGCCGAGGAGGTGATCCTTCGCGAACTGGGTTGATTGGTCTGCCCAGCAGTCCTGGCCTTCGGGGGCGTCGATGCCGAGGACGGACACGGTGAGCGTCTCACCGCTAGCTGATGGTGATGACCGACGATCCGGAGGTGGCAGCGTGGTTGCTCGGTAGGCTCGCCGATCCCGACTAGTGGCGGGTGCCCGGTCGGTGGCCGAGAGGAAACCGTCGCCACGGTGTCGGGGCGGTTGTGCGCCCATCACGAGTAATCGTGGTGGGCGCACCGTGATGTCGGGCGGGTGCACGCAAGCCCGCGCGCTCGCGCATCAGCTTCGCCGGGACGCCATCGTTCGCCCGGTGGCTGTGATCGCCTCACGGGTTTCGCGGATGCCCGCTCGCCTGGCTGGCACGTGTACGTTGTGCGGCCGGTAGCGCTGAACGGTGCGTCCTCTCTGCTCTGCTCGGTTGCGGAAGCACGCACCATGAGGGACCGGTGACCTGCCCGGGTTCCCGCGCCTGCTCGCCGACAGGCCGTGACGTGCTCGGGCCTAGACGTTCTCCTGTCCGATCGAGCCTGCGGTGGACGGTGTCGGGCGGGTGTGGGTATCCTGTAGTGGGATGATTCAAAATGAATCAGGAGGTGCTTGTTGTGGACACCATCGACCACAAGGCTGTCGCCGCACTCGATGCTGCGGCCGCCCGCCGCAGGGTCGCCGACCTCGACGTCCTGCGGGCGGTGGCCGAGGCGAACGCCGCCAACATCACCCAACGGGTCATCCATGAGCACATCGGAATTTCGCAACCTACGATTCACCGCATGCTGCGCACCGTGCTGGAGAACCCGGCCCTGCTCGATCGGACACCGACCGAGGTCATCGACCGCCGCACCGCCGGCCAGATCAGCGATACCGAGATGATGCAGGTTCTGCTGGACTGGAACTTCACCTTCGGCCGGGTCCCGGTCAGCGGCGGCGTCTCGGCGGATGCGTACGAGCCCGGCAGCTGGGACGAGATCGAACGCGCCTACTACCGCGGACTGCTGACCGACGACGAGATCGGGCGGCTGATGAAGCGAAACAAGGACTCCCTCGAACAGGCGGCACGGTCTGCGTGAACTCCCCGGATCCGTTGCGCGGCAAGGTCGCCGCGCAGCTCACCGCCATGTCCGTGCCCGGTGGCCCGCTGCACACCAAGGCTGACACGAACACGATGGTCCGCTTCGCGGCATCCCCTGCCCGGCTGCGGTTCCGCCGCACCGTCATCGACCGGTATCTGGCGCGGGAAACCCCACTCCGCGAAGGACGCTCGGCGATCCTCACCGCCGCGCACCCGGCGCCGGGACAAGCACCCTGCTCCGCGACCACATCCCCGACCTGGACGGGTACCGCAGCCTCGACGCCGATATGGTCAAGGATCACCTGATCGAACAAGCACTCCGCGAGGGCTCTATCCTGCGTTCCGTTACACCGAGGATCCTCGACGCTTCCTGACAGCACCTTTCATGGCAGCCGCACTGTGGGCAGCCTCCGGGTGACGAATTGTCGGAAGTAGTCGATCTTCGGGGTGGTTACCAGGACGGGGAGCAGCAGATCCCACGCCATCGCGGTCCGCGTCGGCAGGGTGGCAGGGTTGTCGGTGGCCGTCGCCAGCAGGCGTGCGCCGGCGAAGAGTTCCACCAGGAGTTGACCGACAGCGTCCGGATCGGTGTCCTCGCGCAGGTCGCCGTCGTCGATTGCTCGGCGGGCGAGGAGTTGGTAGGTGGTTATCCAGGTGGTGAAGGTGTCCGTCTCGGAACTGCGGTAGTCGCCCATTTCGGTGATGAGGCGGAATGTTGCGCCCATTACCGGGTCGGTGAGGGCGGCGTCGACCGTGACGAAGGAGATGCCGATCATGGCCTCGAATGCGGGTGTGGGGGAGGCGAGGTACGGGGTGCACACGGCAGTGAATCGGTGCGTGCCCTCGTCGATGACGGCGCGGGCGAGTTCTTCCTTGGAGGCGTAGTGAAAGTACAGGGCCCCCTTGGTGGCCCGGGTCTGGGTGAGGATCTCGCTCAGCTTCGTGTCTGTGTAGCCGTGGCGGGTGAATACCTCGGCCGCGGAATGGAGCAATGCGCGACGAGTGACTTCCGCCCGCTTCTGGGTGGCCATTCACCTGCCCTTCGAGTAACGAGATCATCTGGTCGGACGGCTGTCGTGAACCGTCCTGAATGGGGTTGAACGACGCCCTGCACAATGCATACCCGATGTGGAGGTTCGTCGCATGATGTTCGGCGTGGCCCCCTCTGTCGGGTCTCGCAGAAGATGACGCGCCGCCCGATTCCGGTCTTCGTCGGACTGGCCCCACGGGGTCGTCCCCAGGGGTGAGGCCGGACGGGCGACGACGATCAGGGCGGTGACCAGCGTCCGCACCCCGTTAGATCGAACACACTTTCCTAGATCGAACACACTTTCCGGTTTTATGTCGGGGTCCGTTGGACCCGACTCGGTCCGGCTCATCAGGTCGTAGGATCTGCTCAGCGGGCGGGGGCAGGCGCTTTCGGTCAGCTGGACCGGTGCGTTCTCGGCTGAGGAGTAGACCAGTCGGATGCGGGTATCCGATGGGCGTGCTGCCGCGTGACCTCGGAACGTCAAACCCCGCGACGGCCAGACCCTCCGGCCGCCGGACCCCTTCGGTCGGAGGGTTCACATCTGGCTCTGATTCTCTTGCTGATGGAGGCCGTGGGTCCGGATCGGATTCGACTCTCCGCGAACGATGGCTCCTGTAGTACCGGATTGCGGTGCCGGGGTCTGCATTCTGGCGGGAGGACGGCCGGTTGATCTCCGTGGCGCATCGACGGACCACTCGCAAGGAAGGGGCGGGTGGTTTGCCGAGTTCGAGTGTCGCGGCGGAGGTGGACCGTTTCCGGGCCGGCGAGGTGGACGCGCACACCGTCGATGAGGTCCTGCACCACTATCACCTCGCGGCGAAGGAACTGTGGAAGGTCTGCTGGTCCGGTTCCGGCGCCCAGGTCGAGTTGACCGCGCGTTCGTTGGAAAAGCGCGTGGCCGAAGGCGAGAGGATCGACTGGTGGGAACGCGCCGCACCTCGCCGCCGGGAGTAGTTCCTGTTTGTTGGTGCTCTTTTCCGCTGACGCGAGGGTTCGGTGCCTGTGGGACGGTGAAGGTCCGTCGCCGTATTGTGGTCAGCGCCGCCCGCTCCCAGACTCGGGCGGTCTCGACCCCGCCGGCCGGTACACATTGCGACTCGCGATTGGCCGCCGGGGCAGGGACGGGCACTGACACGCCGGTCTGTAGGAGGGCTTCGTAGAGACGATGAGCGCCCGCTTACTGGTGGCGATCACGTTGGCCTGCGGGTTCGGCGACGACAGCACCCGGAGACCGGCGTCCACGTAGTGCGCGAGTGCAATCGGCAATGTCGCGTGTGCGCGCACCGCGGCCCGGGAGGCATTGTCGAGGACGTCGCCGGCACGCAGGGGCCGCAGTTCGGGTGCGTCGTGTCCCGCGTTCGGATGGCGCGGGTGATCTGCGGCCAGCGGCTCGGCCAGTGGAATGTGGTCCTATGTCTCGGACGGTAGCGATGTCCGTGGCCCGCCGTGTCGAACTGGACGGAATGTCGATCCAAGGGGTTGCACCGCCCGTAGTACGCTGACCGCGGTTTGTGGGGTTCTCTACGGCGCTCGTCGTCACCGCCGAGGTCGAATCGAGGTTCGCCGCCCACCTGCGCGCACCCGGCGTATGCGTGACGACCGGGCGGACAGTGCCGATAGAGGCAACCGCCGAACCGCCGAATGTACCGTCATCGGCGGTGTGGTTCGGGATGTTCTCGGCCGAGTGTGTCTGCACGATGTCCTCACTCAGGGGGCAACCCCCGTCCCGTAGAGGTAGTCCGTTGACCATCTCCGCAACGGGACGGTAAGTGGGACATCACCAATGCGAATCCTGATCGTCCAGGGGCTGGTCCGTGTCACTCATGATTTGTGCGGGGTGACTGCTGTAAAAAGACTTTTTCGCAACGTCTCGATCAAAACCCAGCTGAGCACACTTTTTGCTCTGCAGAGTGCAGTCGGAGCGCCTCGATCGAGGATTTCGCGCAGGTAGGGACCGAAAAGGCAGTGAAGAGACGGCGCCGGCGACGTTCGGCGGGCGGGGTCTCCGGGGCGTAAGCACCCTCTGTAGGCAGCCCCACACAGCGGTTTCCAGCCTTGCGCGCCCACCCACGCACAACGAACGCCCCCCGTTCGGCGAGGGGCGTTCGTTGCTCTCGGCGCACGATCGCGAAAAGTAATCGAGAGATCCCTGCCGCGCTACGTAATACGCCGATAAGAGAGTTATTATGTCAACTGAAGCCCTCCATTATTTCATCAGATGCATTCCTTTCGTCGCACGGTGAGTACGGGGACTGTACGGTTCGACGGGCATCCGGGGTGTTGACCTGGTTATTTGCGGTTGAGGGCCGCCACCGATGTTCGAGTTTGATGCAAAGGGGAAGCGCGTGACTGTGTGCCTCGTCCACGGCAACCCCGAGACCGCCGCCGTCTGGAACAGATTGGCTCCGCTCCTCGATCGCGGACCCGTCGTACGCCTGTCCCCACCGGGTTTCGGTGCCCCGGTGCCCCCGCGGTTTACGGCCACGGTGGAGGAGTACCGCCGTTGGCTGGTCACCGAGTTAGAGCGCTTCGGGCAGCCGGTCCACCTGGTGGGTCACGACTGGGGCGGTGCCCACGTGATGAACGTCGCGATGACACGGCCAGAACTGGTGCGCAGTTGGGTGTGCGACGTCATCGGCCTCTTCGACCAGGATTTCCGGTGGCCCGATCGGGTGCAGGTGTGGGCGACCCCGGGAGCCGGCGAGGAGGCGGTAGCGGCGATGATCGACCCGCCGGTCACCGAACGTGCTGCGGCACTGGTGCAGAAGGGAATGCACCCAGACGTTGCCTTACCTGTCGCAGAGGGGCAGAACGCCGCCATGGGCGAGTGCATCCTTCGCCTGTACCGCGACGCCACCCAGCCGTCCATGGCCGAGCTAGGCCGCAATCTCGAGCGAGCCGCCGCGCGGCCAGGCCTGTCGGTCATCGCCACCGAGGACTCCTACGCCACCGACGAGCATCGTCGCCGCGCAAGCGCGCGCGCCGGTGCTGAGATCGCAGAGCTCGCCGGACTCGGCCACTGGTGGTTCACGCAAGACCCACAACGGGGCGCCGCGACCATCAATGACTTCTGGGCAGGAGTGGGACGACAGTGATACCCAGGATGACGATCAGCAACAAGCTCTCTGCGCGCTGTCAGCGTCGTCGCCGCGCCGGCGATCGCTGACCCCTCGCCACCCCCAGGCGCCCACTACGACGGAATCGAATATGCGGCTTTACCGGAACCGGGTGGAGTGCTTGCGCACCAGTTCTTTTGGGACAACCCCGCCAGGGCTCCCTGCCCCTATGTCTTTACGAACTCACGCAACGTATCTCCAGGATCGGGTTCAGTGGAACCCGCCGACCCGGTGGTGTGTGTCAAGCCGGCGGGGCGCCCACACCGCACCGTGTGACCCCCGATGATCATCCGGGTCGATGACACAACACCCAACCGGGCTGGCCAGCACATCAACTCGGCCGCCGCTAAGCCATGCCCCAATTGACGCGCGGATCTGGCCTGGGACACCACGGTGTTCACGATGGATCGTCGGGAACCGCCCACAGACCCGAGCCGGACCGTCGGTCGGTGTCGGGAATCCAGTGCCCGGAGCCGGGCGGCGTCTTCGCTCAGTGCCTTCTGCAGGTGGGGTCGTACGTTCCAGTGCGAGCCTTGTTGTACGAGGTCGGCGGTGTTCTCGACGAGCCGCACCGCTCGGATGAGTAGTGGCTCCAGCACCCAGACGGTGGGAAGGTCATCGTCGTGACCTCGGGTCAGGACGCCGAGGGTGGAGAGGGGTATGGCGACGGTGCGGGGCAGGGTCAGCAGGTCGGCGACGGGTGCCTCTTCTTTGATGCTAAGGGCCAGTTCACGGGCGAGCGTGCGCAGTGCTTCCTGATCGAAATACTGACGCGCGGTGCGTTCTGTGATGCGCATTCGCTCCGCTACGCCACTCGTTCGGTGAGCAGATCCTCGAGTCGGTCCGCGGGGGACGGTCAGGCCGATTCGTGCCAGCTCACCACCGAGGGCGGACGCCGTCGTACTCACCCACGGGTCAAGTCCCGGGGCGTGGTGTACGAGGCCGCCGCGTGATTGCTCGGTGGGCGGTGGTGCCGGCGCGCATCGAGCCCGAGCTAGCGGCGAGCTTCGCTCCACTCGTCATGCTGCTCGGCGAGAACCGCTCCGACGAACCGGATCAGCGCGGTGCGGTTGGGAAGATCCGCCGTGGTCGGACCTCTGGCGGATCTCCTTCAGCCGCTCCTTAACCGGCCTTCGTGGGCATTGGCCGATTGGTGATATGGAGTCAGCGGTCGAGTCGGTGGAGAAGGCCGCTCGGGGTGCCTGCGACGCGGTGGTGGCATCCGACGTGCGTAGAGGACGCCCTTCCTGTCATTCGTTCAGTCCGGCACATCCAGCAGAATGCGGGTGTGGGTGCCGCGGTCGACGAGGTCGTGGGCGCGCGCGGCCTGATCAAGGGGGACGGGTTCGTCGATGGCGATCGACAGGGCGCCGTCCGCCGCTGCGGCGGTCAGTTCGGTGGCGGCCTGTTGTTTGGCCTCAGCCGAAAAGTCGTCACTGCCCAGCAAGCGAATGGTGATGTTGTCGAACAGCATCGGCCAGAACGGGAAGTTGGGCGGCCCCTCGCCGGTGCCGTAGGCGGCGATCACGGTGTTGTTCTTCGCGACCGCGGCGTCGAGGTCGACGTTGTCGGAGAAGGCGACCTCGACGATGCGATCGACCCCGCCCGGCGCATGATCGCGGATCTCGCCCGCGGGGTCGGGACCACCCAGTGCGACGACCTGCTCGACGCCGCGGCCGTGGGCGTTCTCGAGGTCGACGCGATGACGCACCGTCCCGATGACGGTCGCTCCGCCCCACGTAGCGAGTTGCGCTGCAAGACTTCCGACGCCGCCGAGCACGCCGTGCACCAGGACGGTGCTGCCCCGGACCGAGCCGTCACCGAAGACCGCGCGGTGGGCGGTGATGCCGGGGATACCCAGGCCGGCGCCGACATCGTCCCCGACGGTCTCGGGAAGAGCCACGGCCTGACCGGCAGGGACAACCGTGAACTGGGCTGCGGTGCCGAACGCGCGGTAGGACTGCGCACCGAACACCCAGACCCGTTCGCCGATGCGGGCAGAATCGACACCTGCGCCGACCTTGTCGACCACGCCGGCGCCGTCGCTGTGCGGGATGACCCGGGGGAAGGGCATCGCCGACCCCAGCCAGCCCCGACGCTTCTTGGTGTCGCCGGGATTGATCCCGGAACGGGTCACTCGCACCCGAACCTCACCGGGGCCGGGTTCGGGGGTCGGCAGTTCCCCGAATCGCAGCACCTGCTCGGCCGGGCCCTGCGTGTCGTACCAGACTGCCAGCACGGGGAGTCCTTTCTCTCGCACGCCACAGGAGTGACGCGCACGCGATTATGTTGCGGCGGACGTTCTACTTGGGATCGACTTCCGGTTCGGCAAGGATTTCGTGCAGCCAGGCTCGCTCGGCGGTACTGGTCGCCCGGGCCACTTGGAGCATCCCGCGGCGGTAGGGGTCACCGACCTCCTCGGCGCGCAGCGGTCGGTCGCCCTCGTAGAAGAAGCTGGCCGGTTCCTCGAGGAACGCCAGGCGCCGCCGCAGCACCGCCGCCCGAGCGGCGGGGTCGGGTAACCGGGACAGGAAAGCCAGGATGGTCATGAACTTGGTGTTGTCGGTGATCTCGTGTTCGTCCGGTTCCCGCAGGCGGCGCAGCAGTTCGCTCCGGCCGCCGGCGGTCAGGTGCAGCACCTGCCGTGGGGCCGCCGCGGAGCCGGGTTCGGCCCGCTGTTCCAGAAGCCCTTGCCGCACCAGGCGTTTGATCGCCGGGTACAGGCTGCCGTCACTGACCGGGCGGGTGTAACCGGACAACTGGGTGACGCGGCGGCGCAGCTCGTAACCGTGCAACGGACCGTCGGTGAGGAAACCCAGAATGGTCAACTCCAGCATGCTGCCAGAGTACACCTCGAAACGAGATACCTCGATACGAGGTATCGTTTGCCTGCGCAAACTTGGCGCCTGCCTCTTCGACACCCCGGAGTGCACTTCCTCATGACGATCAATCCCGCTGCCCCCGACCCTCAGGGGCCGCCCGCCGCAGGCGACGCGGCGACCGACCACCCACTCCCGCGGGCCTCGATCGTGGTCGCGGCCCTTTCGACCGTCGTCGAGTGGTACGACTTCACCCTGTATCTGTTCATGGCCACGGTGCTTTCACGCGTGTTCTTCGGCGACGGACCGGAATCGATCCTCACCACCCTCGCCGTCTTTGCGATCGCCTATGTGATGCGACCGGTTGGGGCGCTCGTGTTCGGATACTTCGGTGACAGACTCGGCCGGCGCCCTGTCCTGCTCGCATCGATGACCGTGATGACAGCCGCGATGCTCGCGACCGCGCTGCTACCCACCCAGACGCAGATCGGGTCTACCGCCGGCGTCCTGCTGCTGTTGTTGCGGTGCGTGATGGGGTTCTCCGTGGGCGGGGAATACACCGGCGTGATGACCTACCTCGTCGAGGGTGCGGCTCCGGGCCGTCGCGGGTTGGTGGCGTCACTTGCTGCCGCGGCGAGTGAGATCGGTGGTCTGCTCGCCGCCGGGGTTTCCGCACTGACCGTGTTCTTCGTCAGTGGTGACGCGCTGGAGGAGTGGGGTTGGCGGATCCCGTTTCTGGTCGGAGCCGTGCTTGCCGCGCTCACCGTGGCCGCTCGGTCGATCATGCAGGAGTCCCCGGCTTTCGAGCGGTTGCGGCAATCCGGGTCGGTGCCTTCTCGCCCTTTCGGGTCGGTTCTGCGATCGCATCGGCCCGCGCTGTATCGAACGTTCGCGATCTCCGCGTTGGCCTCGGTGACCTACTACGTCGGCATCACGTACGTGCCTGTCTTTCTGTCCACCGTGAGCGGCTATGACGAACGGTGGTCACTCGGGTTGACGACGATCGCGTCGGTGGCCGTCGTCGTGGTCACCCCGATCGCCGGGGCACTGTGCGACCGCTTCGGGCGGCGACCGACCCTGATCGTTCTCGGCGTCCTTGCGGTTGCGTTGCCCGTGAACATGTTCGGTTTCATGGCCCACGGCTCGCTGGGCCGCGCGCTGACCGGCGCGGTGATCCTGGCCTGCATCGCCGGCGGCCTCGGCGCTGTCGGGGCCGCCGCGACTCCCGAACAACTACCTGTCGCCGGCCGGTTGTCTGGTCTGGCCGTCGGCACCGTCGCAACCACCATCTTCGGTGGCCTCACCCCGTACGGCGCCCAAACCCTGGTCCAGGCCGGCGGTTCGGTGATCGTCCCCGGAGCCATGGTCACCGCTGTCGCCCTACTGGCTCTCCCCGTCCTGTGGCGCATGCCCGAGACCGCACCCGGGTTTATTCGCATCCGGCCGGCGGTCGGTTGTCACGATCTGTGAAACAACTCCAACTGGATGTTGTCCGGATCGCGGAAGACGACCACCGAGTAGGGGCGTGCGCTGTCCTTGTCGATGACACCCGAGTGCGGAACACTCAGCTCATTCAGCCATGCTGCCCAGGCGTCGAGGTCGCTCCGCTGGGGCACACCCCACGCGATGTGATCGAGGCCGACACGACGTTCGTCGAATGAGCCTGTGATGACAGCCGTGTGGTGGTGCAACCCGATGAGGAAACCAGTGCGCGGATCGATCAACAGCACCGCATATCCGCCCTCCTCGTCGCCATGGTGAGGAGCGACGGTCGGTAATCGCTCGAGTCCGAAGACTCGGCTGTACCAGTCAGCCGACGCCTCCACGTCGGAGACCGTGGGGGAGAAGTGGTGAATTCCGGTCGTGGGCGGTGCGTCAGAGTGCGACATACGCGATCACCCGATTTCTTTGTGGAGCAACGACGACGGCGGGGCGTTCATGCGGACTGCGTGCCGGAGGGTCACGACTCTTGCCGCCGACTGTCCGTGGACTCGGTGACCGGCGGCCGCCAGCGTCGTAGTTCGGTGCCGGCTTCGTAGGCCTGCGGGGAGGGGTAGGTCACCAGCTCGACCGTGCTTCCCCAGGGAGTTCTGGCGTACAGGTACCGGTTTCCGGGTCCGGCGTCGCCGCCGGGCAGGTCGCCCGGGGCGCTGAGCAGAGTTCCGCCCGCCTTCTCCAGTTTTGTAGCGGCGGCGTCGATGTCGTCGACGTAGACGCAGAAGTGCTGGATGCCGAAATCGCTCGGCAGCACGGGCTCTCGCTGTTTCGTCCCGGAGTAGACGAACAATTCGAGGTTCGGGCCGTTGCCCAGCCGCAGCATTCGAATCGACTCGATGGCGGTTCCCGGTGGAACACCGAGGCCGGATTCGATGCCGGGACCGGCTAGCGGGGCATCGATCATGTCGTAGATCTTCTCGGCTCCGAACGCGTCGGCGAAGAAGGTGGTGGCTTGTTCGAGGTCCGGCACGGTGATGCCGATGTGTTCGATAGCTCGGACGGTCATGGTGTTCTCCTCAGATTCGTGCGGCTGTCCAGAAACCGGACTGGGTGGCCTCGTACAGGCGGCCGCCGCGGAAGCGGGTGCCGATCGTCTGCACACGGTCGTCGTCGACGGCAGCGGACAACACTGTGGACGGGACCCGCGGCGTGGCCCAGACGACGGTGCCGGTCTCCGGGGCCGTCGCGCCGAGTCCGATGGTGACACCGTGTTCGGTGAGCAGGCCGGTGAGGTGTTCTCGCTCCATGTCGTTGGTGTCGACGCCGACGACGTCGTTCGGGGAGAGAAGGGTCGTGTGTTTGCCCTGCTCGGCGAGCCACAAGGCCGCGAACATGGCGATTTCGGTCTCGCCGAAGACGGTGACGTCGTCGGCCGCGGGTGCGCGCCGCTCGGTGAGCATGGTGACGGCGTCGAGACCGTCGTGGGTGGGGATCGTGCCGGTCGCCAGCAGCACCGAGTCCCAGGCATCGACGGCGAGCGTGGTGGCGTCGGTTCCGAGCCGCAGGGTCACCTCCGACCGGTCGAGCTCACCTTCGTAGAAGGCCACAAGGTTCTCGATCTCGGCGCGGAACGCACCTGGGGCGGACCAGGCACGGAGTTGCCCACCGATGTGGTGTGCACGGTCGACCAATTCGACGTCGTGGCCCCGGGCGGCGGCGAGCAGGGCGGCTTCGCAGCCCGACGGGCCGGCGCCGACGACGAGCACCCGCCGCCGGATCGCGGCGGGACGTCGCGCTTCTGCCGCACGTCGTTCCTGGCCGAGGGCGGGATTGATCACGCACTGGGTGCGCTTGCCGTTAAACATCCACCGCGAGATGCATTCGTTGACCGCCAGACAGCGTCGCACCCGATCGGGCTCGCCCCGACGGGTTTTCGCCACCGTCTCGGGGTCGGCGAGCTGTGCGCGGCCCAGTGCCACGAAATCGAGTTCCCCGTCGCCGACGGCCTTGTGCATGTCGTCGAGCAGCCAGGTCAGGCGACCGACGCCGATCACCGGCACGGACACCCGCCTCTTGACCGCCTTCGCGTACCCGACGAGGGATCCCGGGGCGATCATCGGCAGCAGGGTCGCGGCCGTGTCGTAGTTGCCCGCGCTGACGTCGAGTGCGTCGACGAGCGGGTCGAGCATCTCGCAGAACGCGAGGCCGTCGTCGAGGCTGAGGCCACCTTCGTAGGGTTCCTCGGCGCTGAGGCGGTACAGCAACGGGACGTCCGGTCCGATCTCCGCGCGGACGGCCTTGACGACCTCGAGCGCGAACCGGGCCCGGTTCGCGAGTGGGCCGCCCCAGTCGTCGGTGCGGTGGTTGGTGAACGGGGACAAGAACTGTCCCAGCAGGTAACCGTGGGCACCGTGCAATTCGACGGCATCGAAACCCGCGGCCACGGCGCGGCGGGCGCCCTGCACGTAACGATCGATGAGTCCGGGAATCTCATGTTCCTCGATGGCCCGCGGCGGCGTGCCGAACGCACTGGTGATTCCCGCGGTCGGAGCGAGGGGTGGTTCGTTGCGCTCGGTGTTGCCCTGCGAGTTCTGGCGGCCGGTGTGATGGAGCTGGGCGGCGATCTTGGCGCCCTCGTTGTGGACGGCCTCGACCAGATCCGACAGGCCGGCGCGGAACCGGTCGTGATCGATGCGGATCGGGTGGCCGACGGTGCGGCCGACTTCCCAGTCGATGGACGTGTTCTCGATGATGATCAGTCCGACCCCGCCGTGGGCACGTGCGCGGTGGTACTCGATCAGCCGCTCGTCGACCTCGCCGAAGGTGCTCGCGAACTGGGTGAAGATCGGGGCCTGCACGAACCGGTTGCGCAGTGTCATCTTCCCGATTTGGCCGGGCTGGAAGAGTGGGCCGTCCTGCGGCGCGCGCACGCCGGCGGGATCGGGTGTCGTGATTGTCATGGTGTTGCCTGCCTTTGCGTCGTTGAAAGAGGCGATGATCACAGGCTGGCACGTACCAGGGCCCCGGTCTTGACGTGATGAGCACGGAACTTCACCTCCAGCGCACACCGTTACGCGGCAGTGGACTGCCGCCGTGCCTCGCGTGGTGCCACGCCGAATCGGGTGCGGTACGCGCGGCTGAAGGACGACGGGCTGTCGAAGCCGCTACGGACGGCGACCTCGGCGACCGGTAGCTCCGGTCCGGAACCGAGCAGCAGGCGCTGGGCGCGTTCGAGACGGCGGCGTCGCAGGAATTCCCGGGCGGTCTCGCCGGTGCCCTGAAAGAGCATGTGCAGATAGCGCACCGATACCGCATTCGCCCGCGCGACCATGTCCAGCGTCAGATCCGGGTCTCCGAGGTTGCGGTCGAGGAAGTCCTTGATCTGCAACAAAAGGACTTCCCTGGAGTCACTCACATCGCCGCGAGTACGAGCGAGGGCGGAATGCAGCAGATCGACCGCCATCCGGCCCGCGGTGTGCGCAGCGTCGCGGTCGAGTGCGGTCTGCCGCATCGACACGTCGAGCCACCCGGTCAGCAGTCGCAGGGTCGCCGAATCCTCGATCGTGCGCACGAACACGGAATCGAGGTCGGGGACCGCGCCCGCCAGTAACGCGCGTGGGATGAACATCGTGCTCTTGACGAGCGATGCGGCACTGAAACACTCGACGGGTCGCACGCCGTCCCACAGAGCGGCAGTGCCCGCGGGAACTTCGGCGCTCCTGCCCTGCTGTGCCAGGATTTCCGTTCCATGATGCACCATCAGGAGTGCGACGTATTCGCCAGGCGTGTTTCGTATTTCGGGAGCACGGCGACGTCCACTCATGCGCCCGACGCGGCAGCCGACCACCCACGGTTCACCGAGATGGACACGGGTGGTGGTGGGTGCCACTGCGGGATCGAACTCCAGGTTCCACGGCAGATGGCTCGTCATGAACGGGTTACCCGGTCCGTCATCCACGAAGGTGCCAGTGGCCGAGGGGTTGTCGTGTGCTGATGTGTCGCGCATGTGTTCATCACCGTTCGCAAGAGAGCCTGTTGGTGTGAACCACATCATACCGCACGTCAATTATGGTGCCCACCACGGTGACTGGTCCGTGAGCGACCCAACGGAACGGGTTCCGCCCTTCCATCGAAGGACGGAACCCGTTGCAGCCGAATACTAGAAGCTGGTGCGACCGGCGTCGACGAGTTGTGCGAGTAGTGGTGCCGGTGTCCACGTTCGACCGTGTACGTTCTCGAAGTCGCGGATCTTCTGCAGGGTGACCTCCAGACCGAGGGTTTCGGCGTAGTACATCGGCCCGCCGCGGAAGGCGGGGAATCCGTAGCCGTCGACGTAGACGACGTCGATGTCGGAGGCGCGCTGGGCGATTCCTTCACCGAGCAGTGTGGCGCCTTCGTTGACGAGGGCCAGTACGCATCGATCGACGATTTCCTCGTCGGTGATCGTGCGGCGTTCGATGCCGTCCTCGGCGGCGAAGGTGCGGATGATCTCGTCGACGACGGGGTCCGGAACCGGTGTGCGGCTGCCCTTCTCATACCGGTAGTAGCCTGCACCGCTCTTCTGCCCGAACCGTCCGTTCTCGCAGAGGGTATCGGCGACCCGCGAATACCGGACGTCTTTCGGCCTGTTCGGGGTCAGTCGCTTGCGTGCCGCCCAGGCGATGTCGAGGCCGGCCAGGTCCGACATCGCGCACGGTCCCATGGCGAACCCGAACTGGTGCAGGGCCGCGTCGATCTGCTGCGGAGTCGCACCCTCTTCGAGGAGGAATTCGGCTTCGCGGCGGTACGGGGTGAGCATGCGGTTGCCGATGAAACCCTCACATACCTTCGACAGCACCGGGGTTTTCCCGATCTGTTGCGCGAGCGTCAGGCCGGTGGTGACGACGTCGTCGGCGGTGGCTTCCCCGCGGACGACCTCGACGAGTTTCATGATGTTGGCGGGGCTGAAGAAGTGCAGTCCGATCACGTCGGACGGACGGCTGGTGGCGCGTGCGATCTCGTCGAGGTCCAGTCGGGAGGTGTTCGATGCGAGGATGGCCCCCGGTTTGCAGAGGGCGTCGAGTTTGCCGAACACCTCCTTCTTCACGGCCATGTCCTCGAAGACGGCTTCGACGACGAGGTCGGCGTCGGCGGCGGCGTCGAGATCGAGGTTCGGTTCGATCAACGCGATGCGGTCGCGTGCCTGGGTCTCGGTGAGTGTTCCTTTGGTGGTGGATGTTTCGTAGGTTTTGCGGACCAGGGCCGTTCCCCGGGTCAGGGCGTCCTGGTTCTGTTCGATCAACGTGACCGGGAGTCCACCGTTCGCGAACGCCATGGCGATCCCGCTGCCCATGGTGCCGGCGCCGATGACCGCCACCCGGGAGATCGGCCGCGCGGACACGGCGGGGACGCCGGAGAACTTGGGGGCGGTCTTCTCCGCGAAGAACACGTGCCGCAGGGCCGCGGATTCCGGGCCCCGGAGCAGGCCGAGGAAGGCGGCCCGTTCGAAGGCGAGCCCGGCGGCGGTAGGAAGCCGGGTGGCGGTCTCGAGGGCGTCGATGGCGGTGAGCTGGGCCAGACCGTTGCGGGTGCTGGGCCGCACCGTACGGCGGGCGGCGTCGAAGTCGACACCTGCCGTGTCGGCCGGCGGCAGGCTGTCGATCACCGGTCCCGAGGTATTGGTGTCGACCTGGGTGCGGAGGAAGTCGAGGGCGGCGCCGAGCGGGTCGCCGTCGAAGCAGGCGTCGGCTATACCGAGTTCGGCGGCCCGGGCGCCGGACACCGGCGTGCCCTGCTGGATCATCCGCAGCGCGGCCGCGGCGCCGATCAACCGGGGCAGACGTTGGGTGCCGCCTGAACCGGGGATCAGGCCGACGTTGACCTCGGGCAGGCCGAGTTTCGCGTCCCGGTGGGTGATGCGGTAGTTGCAGGCGAGAGCGAGTTCGAGGCCGCCGCCGAGGGCGAAACCGTGGATGGCGGCGATCACCGGTTTCGGTAGCTGCCTGATGGTGGTGAGGACGTCCGGCAGGGTGGGGTCAGTGGTCGCGGCGGGGGTGCCGAATTGGCGCAGGTCGGCGCCGCCGCAGAATCCCTTGCCCTCGCCGACGATGAGGACGGCGCGTACCTGGTCGTCGGCGGCGGCACGGCCGACGGCGGAGGCGAGACCGGCGCGGACGGTGTCACCGAGGCCGTTGACGGGCGGGTTGGCGAGGCGGATGACGGCGACACCGTCGCGTACCTCGTACCGCACTGTCGACGACGGCTGGTTTTGCTGGGACGTGCTCATGGACCCTTTTCCTCGGATGCTGATTGCGGGCGTCGTGGTCGACTCCGATACCGCCTCTCAATCGTGTCCGATTCCGCGGCGCCGTGGTGTTCCGATTTGGAACAACCGGACGCCCTCTAGCTGAGCGATCCTGGAAGCACCCACCGCACGCCGCACCCGGCGTACCGAGGCTCGCCGGCCGCGTGAGCTGACGATTGGTTCGATTTTCAGGAGACAACCGTGACCGCCACCGTGACCAGTGATCCGACAACGCAGTTGGACGACGACGACTTCCGCGACATCCTTTCCCATACCCGGGCGTTCGTGCGGAACGTGGTGGTTCCGCGTGAGCAGGAGATCGACGAGACGGATGCGATCCCCGCCGAGATCCGGGCCGCGGCCAAGGACATGGGCCTGTTCGGGTTCGCCATTCCCCAGCAGTGGGGTGGTCTCGGCATGAACCTGACCCAGGATGTCGAACTGGCGATGGAGTTGGGGTACACCACCCTCGCCCTTCGGTCGATGTTCGGTACCAACAACGGCATCGCGGGTCAGGTGCTGGTCAACTACGGCACGGACGAGCAGCAGACGACCTGGCTCGAGGACATCGCGTCCGGCGACGTTGTCGCCTCGTTCGCCCTCACCGAGGCCGGCGCCGGCTCCAACCCGGCCGGGCTGCGCACCAAGGCGGTGCGCGACGGCGACGACTGGCTGATCACCGGCGAGAAACGCTTCATCACCAACGCCCTGATCGCGAATCTGTTCGTGGTGTTCGCCCGCACCCGGCCCGCCGACGGTGATGGCCCGGGCATCGCCGTGTTCCTGGTCCCGGCCGATGCTGACGGCGTGCAGGTGGGCGGCAAGGACCGCAAGATGGGGCACGCCGGGTCCACCACGGCGACCGTGCATTTCGACGACGTGCGGGTGCCGTCCTCGGCTCTCGTGGGTGGCAGTGAGGATGTCGGCTATCGTGCGGCGATGACATCGCTGGCCCGTGGCCGCGTGCACGTCGCGGCGCTGGCGGTCGGGCAGGCGCAGCGTGCGCTCGACGAGTCGGTGGCCTACGCGGCGACCGCAACGCAGGGCGGCAGCGCCATCGGGGACTTCCAATTGGTCCAGGCGATGCTCGCCGATCAGCAAACCGGCGTCATGGCGGGGCGGGCGCTGGTACGTGACGCCGCCCGCGCCTGGGTCGAGGGCACCGACCGGCGGATCGCCCCGTCGGTCGCGAAGCTGTACTGCACCGAGATGGTCGGCAAGGTCGCCGACCTCGCGGTGCAGATTCACGGTGGCAGCGGGTACATGCGCGAGGTCGCCGTGGAGCGGATCTACCGGGACGTCCGGCTGCTGCGCTTGTACGAGGGCACCAGCGAGATCCAGCGCCTGATCATCGGCGGCGGCCTGGTCAAGCAGGCCCGCAACACCGCAGGCGCGCAACGATGAGCAACCAGCTACCCGGACTACTGCCCCTCGACGGAATCACCGTCGTCAGCTTCGAGCAGGCCGTCGCCGCCCCGATCGCCACCCGGCACCTGGCCGATCTGGGTGCCCGCGTCATCAAGGTCGAACGAATCGGTGAGGGCGATTTCGCCCGCAACTACGACAGCGCCGTGCACGGAATTGCGTCGCATTTCGTCTGGCTCAACCGCGGCAAGGAATCGGTGACCGTCGACCTGAAAACGGCCGAGGGCGTCTCGGTCGTCCGCAAACTCGTCGGCCGGGCAGACGTCGTGGTCCAGAACCTCGCACCCGGCGCCATGGACCGGCTCGGTCTGGGCGCGGAGGAACTGCGCCGGGATCGTCCCGAGCTGATCGTGGTCAACATGACCGGCTACGGCACCGACGGGCCGCTGAAGGACCGCAAGGCCTACGACATGCTCGTCCAAGCCGAGACCGGGCTGTGCTCGATCACCGGTACCCCCGAGACCGCGACGAAGACCGGTGTCCCCGTCTCGGATATCGCCGCCGGCATGTATGCCCTGACCGCCGTGCAGGCGGCGCTGTTCCGGCGCGAACGCACCGGCGTCGGCGCCGTTGTGGATGTGTCGATGTTCGATGCCACCGTCGAATGGCTCGGCCACCCGATGTATCTGCAGATGTACCAGGACACGCAGGTGCAACGGATGGGACTGAGCCACGCCTCGATCTCGCCCTACGACGCCTATCCGACCGTCGATGGCCGGATCCTCATCGGCGTGCAGAACGACCGCGGCTGGCGGGCCCTGGTCACCGAGGTGTTCGACCGCCCCGACCTCGTCGAGGACCCGAAGTTCGCGACCAACATCCTTCGGGTCCGGCACCGAGCCGAGACCGACGCGGTCGTCGCCGAACACACCCGTCGGTTCGACACCGACGAACTCGACAAAAGGCTCGCCGCAGCAGGGGTGCCTGCCTCACGGCTGAACGACATGCGCGATCTCATCGACCACCCGCAGCTGTCCGAGCGCGACCGGTGGCGTCAGATCGACACCGAGTCCGGCCAGGTCCGGGCCGTGTTGCCGCCGATGACGTTCACCGACGTCGAACTGCCCATGGGACCGGTCCCCGCCCTGGGGCAGCACACCGAGGCCGTGCTCACCGAACTCGGCCTCACCGACGCCACGATCGCCGGACTGCGTACCGGAGGGACCGTCGGGTAGGCACCTCACTTTCCCGATATATCGTCGGTGTTTCATTGTGGAACACCGGCGCATACTTGAACTGACCGAGAATGTGGTGCGGAACACTGTTGTATCGGGTAAGGGGAGCACATGGCTCAGCGCGCCGGCGGAGGCAAATCCGGTCGTGTCGCCGGTCCACTCGATCAGGAGCGGATCCGACGAGCGAAAGAGGAACTCCTCACCAAGGGATTGCTGGACTCGGATACGTTGCACTCCGGGGTCCGAGAGGTCATCGACCGTAGCTGGCGACGGTGCATCGGCGAGGAAGTGCAGTCCGTCCAGCCGCCGCACCGGGGCAGCCTGGTCACCAATTCCGCTCTCGAAGAAGCTGCGGAGCCGGTGCTGGCGCGCCTGGCCGACCACCTGGCAGACGTGCGTGTCGCGATGTTCCTCAGTGACAGCAGTGGCAACATCCTCAGTCGCAAGGCCAGCGAACCGCGCCAGCGCTCTCGACTCGACAGCGCCTACGCTGCAGAAGGATTCGACTTCTCCGAGCGCACTATCGGCACCAACGGGATGGGGACCTCCCTCGCCGAGAGACGTCCGCTGGTGATCCAGGGCAACGAGCACTTCAGCGAGCGATTGGCCGCGTTCTCCTGCGCCGGGGCCCCGGTCTTCGAGCCCTTCACCGGTCGCCTGCTGGGGACGTTCTCACTCGCCGCCAACACCGAGGACGCGTCCCCGCTGATGGGGGCGATCACTGTCGACGTCGGACGGCAGATCGAGAGCAACCTCGCCGCAACACTCGAAATGCACGATCATGCCCTGGTCCGGTCCTACCTCTACGCGAACCGAAACAAGCACGATCAGGTCATCGTGATCAACGAACAGACCATGTTCGCCAACACCGCCGGCCTCTCCCATCTGGGTCCGGGCACGCACGCCATGCTGTGGCATTACCTCAACGACAACACACCCACCCGGGACAAGTGCCGAATGCCGATACCGCTGCAGTCCGAGTGGCACGACGCCGAGGTGGAAATGATCGACCGCGGGTCCGGATCGAGCCCCACATACATGATTCGAGTACTGCCGACACAGGACACCGGACTGCGACTGCACCGGGGCGAGGCCGCGACCGCGCGTCGTCGATCCCCCGCGACGACGAGATCACCCCGACCGCCGGTGCATCCGGTGCCCGCGGTCGACGAGCAGCTGTCCCAGGTGGCTCGGCACCGCGAATGCCTTGCACTCGACGGGGGTCCGGGCACCGGGAAGCTTCACACAGCCGCTGCGTTCCTGCGCACGCACTTCGCGCAGCAGGACCCCCACGTGGTCGATGTCGCAACCCTTCTGCCGGACGAGGGACCGCAATGGTTCGCCGCAGCGACCGCCGCCCTCGAGACGGGACGGCCGGTGATCGTGCAGCACCTGCAAGACCTCGCCCCGCTGCAGGTGAACCGGGTCAAGGCGCTCATGCGTCCCGCGGAATCGCACGTTCCGGTAGTCGTCACCGTCGAAGGCGACAGCGCCCCCGCGCACGTCAGCGCCCTGATCAGTCAGATGGCCACCACCGTGGCGTTACCCGACCTCCGAGACATGAGCGAACACATCCCCGGCCTGATCGATGCGGTCTTGTCGGAACTGGAGGGTTCCGAGCACACGACGAAATTCTCCTCCGAAGCGCAACAATTGCTGATTCGCTGGAGCTGGCCCGGAAACCTCGCCGAACTGCGCCGGACCATCGAGCAACTCGTCCGCCGTATGCCCGGCCGGGTGATCCAGATTGCCGACCTGCCGGCTCAGATTCAAGGGGCGCGGTCCGGGCGTCGGCTGTCCATGATCGAAACCTCCGAACGCGAGACGATTCTGCGGGCTCTCCAACAGTTCTCGGGCAATCGCAGCAAGGCCGCGGAGGCATTGGGAATCGGCCGGACCACGCTGTATCGAAAGATGCAGGCTCACAACATCGAGGTGTAAGCCTGCATCCTCGAGTCACCTCAGGTTCGGGCGCTGAGTTTCTCGGTCACCACGGGGATGACCTTGTCGGCCAGGTACTGGATGCGCGCCGATCCGGATTCGACGGACTCGCCGGGCAGTTGAGCCCAATAGTGGAAGTCGCGGATCTGGGGATAGGTGGTCGCCAGTGACACCAGTTCGTCGACCGCCATCGAGGCGTCCATCAACCGGTAGGCGCCGGCGTCGAGGATGGACTGGGTGTCGGGGAACTGTGACGGCTGATTCGGGCCCTCGAACGATCCCCACTCGATGTACTTGTTGAGTTGGTACCGGGCGTGCTCGCCCACCTGCGACCAGACCCGCTCGGGATCGTCGGCGACGATCGCCCACTGACTCGCGTAGATCCGCGCATCGGCAGTGCTTCCGCCATGGCGTTCGACAGCGTCCAGGTAGACCTGGCAGTGGTCGTTCGACAGGGTGATCAGGCCGTCGCCGAGTCGGGCGGCCCGATCGATACCCGGCTCGGACTGGCCTCCGATCAGCAGCCGCGGCGACACCTCCGGCAGGGGTGTCACCGGAACTCCGGGCAGCGAGAAGCGCTTGCCGTCGAAGGGCTCTCCGCTGCCGCTCCAGGCGCGTCGGATCACGGCGATGGCATCCTCGAGAAGGCTCGGGCGTTGCTTGACCGTGCGCCCGAAGGCGGCGAACTCCATTGCGCGGTAGCCCAGTCCGACGCCGAGCTCGAACCGATTGCCGGTCAACAGCGACAGCGCCGCGGCGTCCTCGGCGATACGCACCGGCTCGTGCAGGCCCGCGACGACGATGTTGGTGCCGATCCGCATCTTCGACGTCCGTGCGCCGATCGTCGCGGCGACCGTCAGAGGCGAGGACGCGTAGTCGTCGTCGGCGAAATGATGCTCGCTCAGCCACGCGGAGGTGAACCCGAGTTGCTCCGCCCAGACCACCTGGTCGATGGAATCGCGGTAGAGTCTGCCGAGCGGCTGCCGCCACTGGGCCGGGTTTCGGAAGTCGTACCAGAGGCCGAACGTCGGGACGTGAGATGAGGTCATGAGGGGCTCCACAACTGTGGGGAGGGATAACGAGGTGAGGGGTGGGCGAGCGAATCAGACGAAGAGCATGCCGCCGTCGATGAGGGCGGACTGGCCGGTCATGTAGTTCGAGTCCGGTCCGGCAAGGTAGGACACGAACCCTGCGACGTCCTCGCCCCGGGACACTCGTCCGAGGGTGATGCCGGCGGCCATGGCCTTCATGGACTCGCCCTCGCCGACATTGTTGATGGCGCCGAGGTCGCGGTCGACCTCCACCCACATGTTGGTGTCGACGATGCCGGGGCAGTAGGCGTTCACGGTGATGCCGTGCTCGGCCCATTCCTGCGCGGCCGCCTGGGTGAGGGCGCGTACACCGAACTTGGACGAGCTGTAGACGCCCAGCAGGGGGAAGCCCTTGTGGCCGGCGATCGAGGACGCGCCGATGATCTTGCCGCCGGTGCCCTGCTTGATCATCTGTCGTGCCGCCTCGGTGTAGCAGAGGAAGACGCCGCGGCCGTTGACGGCGTGAACCCGGTCGTACTCCTCCGGGGTGACGTCCAGCAGCGCTTTGGTCTGCGCGATGCCCGCGTTGGCGACGAAGACGTCGAGGGAACCGAGCTGATCGGCCGTGTCCACGACCAACTGCCGGACCGAATCATGATCCGACACATCACCGGTCAGGGCAGCCGATCGTCTGCCGAGCGCTTCGATGCCCTTGCGGGTGACGTCGAGCTCGTCTTTCATCGAGGGCAGGTCCGAAACGGCGACGTCGTGGCCGTCCTGGGCGAGGCGCAGGGCGATGGCCTTCCCGATGCCGCGGGCGGCACCGGTGACATGTGCAACGGTCATTGTCATTCTCCTGTAGTGAAAGTGGGTGGGATCAGATGGTGGGGTCGACGAGCAGCTTCATCTTCTGGCCGGCGCGCAGGGCTTCGAACCCCTGCTCGATGACACCGCTGAGGGGCACGGTGTCGACCCATCCGGTGGTGTCGTAGTGGCCCCGGGCCATGAGGTCGATGACGGCCCGGTAATCGTCGCCGGTGTAGCAGATCGTTCCCTGGATGCGGCGCTCGCGCAGAACGAGGTTGATCAGCGGCGTGGGCAGTGGCTTGTCGTAGATTGCCACGCTGATCAGGGGTCGGCGTTCGCCGACGCACTCGAGCGCCGAGGTGACCGCCGGGGCGACCCCTGCGGCGTCGAATGCGGCGTCGACACCGTCACCGTTGGTGCGGTCGGCGATGAGTGCGGACACGTCCTGGCTCGTCGGGTCGAGTGTCCGCGCGCCGAGCGCCTCGATCGATGCGCGACGGGTCGGTGAGGGCTCGACCACGTCGATCTCGGTCAAACCCATGCCCCGCAGCGCGAACCAGAGACCGATGCCGATGGGGCCGGCGCCGTAGATCAGCGCACTGCTCTGGTCGCCCACCTCACCGAGGACGGCGGCGTGGTACGCGACGGCCATGGGTTCGACGAGGGCGCCCATCTCCAGCGGGATGCTCGCGGGAAGGGCGTGCACCTGGTTGCGGGGGACGACGGTGTATTCGGCCATGCCGCCGTCCGCCATGAGGCCGTGGAAACCCACCGACGTGCACAGGTTGTAGCGACCGGACTTGCACGGGCGGCACTGACCGCAGCGATAGACCGGTTCGATGGCGACGTGGTCGCCCTCGTGCACATCCGTGACACCTCTGCCGACGTCGGTGACGACACCGGAGAACTCGTGCCCGATGACGAGGGGCATGGCCTTGCCGGTGAGCGGGTGCGGGTCGGATGGCGGGATGAAGATCGGCCCGTCGTAGTACTCGTGGAGGTCGGTTCCGCAGATTCCGTTGCGGCTGACCCGCACCTTGACCTGCCCGTCTCCGGGTGTCGGCTCGGGAACGTCTTCGATCTCGAGCTTCTTGTTGCCGTAGTAGACGGCAGCGCGCATGACTACTCCTGGTGTCGCAGTGGTGGGGTCGGCCGCTCAGACGATGCGGACGAGTTTCTTGTTCGCGAACTCGTCGAGGCCGAAGCGGCCGAGTTCCCGTCCGATTCCGGAGTTCTTCACGCCACCGAACGGCAGATCCGGGGCGCTTCGGATGGTGGTGTTGACCCCGACCATGCCGACGTCGAGCCGGTTGGCGACGTAGTCGGCTTCGTTCTCGTCGCGGGTGAACACCGCGCTGCCGAGACCGTACGGTGAGTCGTTGGCCAACTCGATGGCCGCGTCCACCGACTCGACTTTGTGCAGCACGGCGACCGGGCCGAACAACTCCTCGTGGAAGGCGCGCATCGCCGGGGTGACACCGGAGAGGACCGTGGCCGGGTAGTACGCGCCGGGGCCGTCCGGGACCTCACCGCCGAGGTGAACGACGGCGCCCTTGGCGATCGCGTCGTCGACCAGGGCGGTCAGATCGGCACGGGCGGCGACGGACGCCATCGGGCCGAGACGGGTGTCCTCGCTCATCGGGTCTCCGGCCCGCCACTGCGCGGCCTGTTCGACGAACGCCGGGACGAACTGGTCCCACACCGAGGCCTCGATGATCATCCGCTTCGACGACGTGCATGCCTGGCCCGCGTTCCAGAACCGGCCGGCGACCGCGGCGGTGACAGCCTTGTCCACGTCAGCGCCGGGCAGGACGATCAACGGGTCGGAGCCGCCCAGCTCGAGCACACACTTCTTGAGGTGGCGTCCGGCATGCGCGCCTACTGCGCTGCCGGCTCGTTCGGATCCGGTCAGCGACACACCCTGCAGGTGAGGGTCGGCGATCATCGTCGCGACCTGATCGGTGCTGGCGAACACGTTCTGGTAGATCGGGGCCGGCGCTCCGGCCGCGTCGATGATCTCGGCGATCCGCAGCGCCTGCTGGGGGCAGGATCCGGCATGCTTGATCAGAATCGTGTTGCCCAGCAGCAGGTTCGGCGCGACGAATCGGGCGACCTGATAGTAGGGGAAGTTCCACGGCATGACACCCAGCAGGGGCCCGATCGGCGCGGTACGCACCATCGCCCGCCCGGTGCCGGCGATGTCGAGCTCCTCGTCGGCGAGCAGTGCCGGCCCGGCGGTGGCGTAGTAGTCGTAGATCGAGGCCGACAGCTCCACCTCCGCCTCCGCCTGTGCGATCGGCTTGCCCATTTCGAGGGTCATCAGCTTGGCCAGCTCGGTGGCGTGCTGTCGGTGTAGCTCGGCCACCTTCGCGAGCACCGCCGCCCGGTCGGCCAGATCGACCTCACGCCACACCCGGTAGGCGTCGGCGGCTCGTACGAGCGCCTGATCGGCGTCGGCGTCCGACATCGTGGCGAACTCACGCACCACGGTGCCGGTGGTGGGGTCGACTGTTGCGTACTTCGTCATTCCTCGTCCTTCGTTGCAGATCGAATCCGGCCTCGCAGGGTGTGTCAGATCGCCGGCTCGAGGACGTCGTCATTGGTGGTGTAACTCGGGTATCCGGCCGACGATTCGGACGCGAGGGTCGAGCGGTATTCCTTGAGTCCGCCCAGGTAGAACAGGACGGTGCGCTTCTTGCCCGGGATGTTCGCGCCGAAGATCCACCCGGCGGCCTTCGAGAACAGGGTCTGATTGGCGATGTCCGTGCAGGTCTGCGTCCATTCGGCTTCCGTGTCGGGCTTGACGTCGATCCAGCCCGCATCCGTGGCCGAGATGTGACGGACGGCGTCGCCGATCCATTCGACCTGAGTCTCGATCGACGGGGGAAGGTTCGTGAACGGACCGTTGGGGCCGAGGATCATGAACATGTTGGGGAACCCTGCGGTGGTCATGCCGAGGTAGCTCGTCGGCCCCTCACTCCAGTGTTCCTTCAGGGTCTCGCCCCCGCGGCCACGGATGTCGACGCGCACGTAGTTTCCGTCGACGGCGTCGAACCCCGTGGCGCACACGAGGACATCGAGTTCGTGGAGGGTGCCGTCCTCGGTGACGATGCCCTTCTCCGTCACCTTCGCAATCGGGTTCTCCTTGACGTTCACCAATGTGACGTTGGGGCGGTTGAAGGTTTCGTAGTATCCCGAATCGCACAGCGGACGCCGCGCGTACAGGTCGGTGGGCGTGAGCTTGCGGGCGGTCTCCGGGTCCTTGACGACCTCGGCGATCTTGCGGCGGATGAACTTTGCCGCCTCTTCGTTCGCGTCCTCGTCGGTGGCGATGTCACCGAACGTCTCGAACATGAACCGGAACCCGCCGCCCTCGTTCCACGCCTTCTCGTAGACGGCTTCGCGCTCCGCTTCATCGATGCTGAAGGTCTCCACGGTGCTTTCCACGAAACCCATGGCGGTGCTCGAGTTGTGGACCTGGTCCCAGATGGCGTCGAAGTTGTCGCGGTGATGCTGAATCTGTTCCGGGGTGAGCTCACGGTTTCCGGCGGGCACGCTGTACTGCGGGGTGCGCTGGAACGACGTCAGATGCGCAACAATCGGGGCGCTGGCGGTAATCACCTGGTTGCCGGTCGATCCGTTACCGATGACACCGACCCGCTTGCCGGTCAAGTCGAGGTCCTCGGGCCACGCGCCGGTGTGCACCAGGCGGCCCTCGAACGTCTCGATGCCCGGGAAGCTGGGCATATTCGTCGCGGACAGCAGGCCGAGGCCGGTGACCAGGAACCGGCACCGGTACGTGACGCCGCGGTCGGTCCGCACGGTCCAGGTGCCCGAGGTCTCGTCGAATTCGGCGTCGGTCATGCCGGTCTCGAGCTGGATATGCTCACGCAGGCTGTACCGGTCGACGACGCCGTTGAGGTACTCGAGAATCTCGGGCTGAGTCACGAACTTCGTCTTCCACGGGGTCTGCTCGTACAGGTCCCGGTCGAACGAGTACTGGTAGACGAAGCCCTCGGAATCCGACAGTGCACCGGGGTACTTGTTCCAGTACCAGGTGCCACCGACTCCGCCGGCCTTATCGATGGCGACGGCGTCGAGGCCCAACTCGTTGCGCAGCTTGTACAGCATGTAGATCCCGCCGAATCCGGCTCCGACGACGAGGGCGTCGAGCTCGTGGATCTGATCGTGGGCGGCTGCATCCATGGCACATATTCCTTCGGTCTCGCGTGGTGTGGCGTGCGCCACTTGCTTGGGACCATCATGGAAGGGGACACAGGTGCCGCAGTTGTTCCAATTTGAAACAACGGCCGAACATATGCTTTGACCTGCGCCGATGCTCGAGCCGCGCGCTCAGATTCCTCGAAACGACGATGCCCGCTGCTGTCATTGGACGGACTATTCGGCATCGCGGGGTGGCGTTGGGCATTCCTGCTCGAAGGCATACCGGCGATCCTGCTCGCGATCTACATCTTCTTCCGCCTTCCCGACGGCCCCTCGAACGCCAAGTGGCTCGACGCGTCGGAAAAGGAATACCTCGCGAAATCGGCCGCGCAAAGTCCGGACAATGCCGGCCACGAAATCGCGCATCTGTGGGCGGTACTGCGTCGACCCTCAGCGTGGGTGTTCACCGTGCTGTACTTCTGCATGACGATCGGTTACTGGACGATCGCGTACTTTCTTCCCACCATCGTTCGAGACCAGTTCGACCTGGGCGCTGCCGGTGCCGGATTCGTCTCCGCGATTCCGTGGCTGTTCGCCGCGATCGTCATGATCGTCGTCTCGAGAAACGTCTCGCGGACTGGCGAACGAACCTGGCACATGACCCTCCTCCAACTGGCGGGAGCCGCCGGGCTGACCATTGCAGCGCTCAGCGGCAATCCCTACCTCGCGCTGTTGGGTATCAGTCTGGCCGCGGCCGGCTTCTTCGGCTCACTCCCGACATTCAATTCGATGCCGGCCCAGCTGTTCACCGGTGGACTCGCCGCAGTGGCTCTCGCGATGATCAACGGCCTCGCCAGTCTCAGCGGCCTCGCCGGCCCCTACCTGTTCGGGTTGCTGAAGGACAACACCGGATCGACGACGAACGGACTCCTCATCATGGTGGGCTTCTTCGTCGCCGCCGCGATTCTCGCCTTCACCATGAGCCGCTGGACCGACAAGATCACTGGCGGGCTGCACGTGACCACCATCGAAGACACGGCGCCGGTAGCCGTGCCCGCGAAGAGTTGAAACGAGCTCGGTGGCCGAGGCTACCCTCGACCACCGAGCTCCGTTCCCGGTCAAAGCCAAGCATGAACCGGAACCCTGTCCGCGACGATAAACAAAACGTGCACTCGTTACCGAAATCGCACGGCGCCTGATCTTTCGGATAGATGCTGGAGGAAGGAGCGCCCAGAGATTCCGGCGAGAGGACCGGAGGTATCGCACATTGAATTTGTTCCAATCGATAAGCGCGTCGGGCCGCGCGAATACACTGTCTCCGAGAGGGATCAGGAGGACTCGTTTTCCGGCGCTGGTCGTCAGCCCCCGCTTCGGGGCGCGCCCACACCGATCACATCCAGGCCCCGGCCGATGATGAGCTTGCCGTCGAAACCGTCCCTGGCCGCCTCGAAACGCTCGTCCGCGCCGTTTCCCGGGATGATGTGGGAGAGTGCCAACGTCTTCACGTTCGCCTCCTGCGCGGCCCGGGTTGGGATTCTTTCCGGTGTCACCCGAGAAGACGATCGAGCCGTCGGGGGTGTCGAAGGGTACGCCAGGGCTGGGAAAACCGGCGCATGGTTTCGGACAGATACTGCGCGGGGACGGGTACGCCTTTCGCCTCCCACATCTGTTCCGGCCGTGGTTTGGCGTTGTCGTACAGCCTGTCATTGAAATACGCGGCGAATGCTTGCACCAGCAAGTCGGTCATCTCGCGAGTACCGGGCGTGGGATTCTCCGGGTTGACCGGAGTCGGGGGCGTTCCGCCGCCGAAGAACGGTGGAACCTGGCCGCGGTTTCCCGGCCCCAGATGGGATTCGGTTCACGAACTGGAGACCGTTGTACATTCCCTCACTGAGGATGTTATTGGGGTCTACGATGTGGTCGGAATGGAGGTGAGTCAGGAACATTCCGGCCAGTACATCGAGGGGACCATCGAAGTCCGTGTCGTAGTTGCTGCCCAGCTTGACGTTTCGGAGCTGACGCAGTACCCCGTGGCCGGCGTCGATGAGATAGGACCGATCGTCGACGACGACTGCCTTCAGTCCACTCGCCGCCCGTGTGCGGAACAGTGGATCGGCCACGGAATCGGCGGCGGATGCAAGAGTGCGGAGTGTGGCGGTGGCGCGATGACGAACGCACCGCCACACTCTTGGGCCGGCTACTTCACGACGCGGATCGCGTGGTCCTCGACGTACTCGCTCATGCCCGCTTCGCCGAACTCGCGTCCGATACCGCTCTGCTTGACGCCGCCGAAAGGCATGCGCAGATCGAGGGATTCGAATGCGTGCGAGTTGACGAACGTACTGCCGGCCTCGATCTGACGCGCGATCGCAAGTCCGCGATCGATATCGGTCGTCCAGACCGATGAGCCAAGTCCGTATTCGGAATCGTTCGCCCACTCCACAACCTGGGTTTCGTCGTCGTAGGCGATGAGAGGGATGACGGGCCCAAACTGTTCGCAGCTGCTGATCGGCGCGGAGTGTTCGACGTCGCGAACCACATGCGGGAGAACGTAGTACCCGTCACCGGCCGAGTCGAGCTTCCTGCCGAGCTCGACGATCTGCGCCGAGGAGTTCTTCGTCCCTTCGATCAGGTTCGTGACGCTGTCGAACTGGGCCTTGTTGTTCAGCGGACCGAAGCTGGCGTTTTCGTCCAGCCCGTGTCCGACGGCGTACTGGTCGACTCGCTCACAGAACGCGTCGGCGAAGGTGCCATACAGCGAGCGGGGTACGTAGATGCGCTTGACCGCGAAGCAGATCTGCCCGGATCGAGTGAACACACCCTTGAGCATCCGGTCGAGCGCGGCATCGATGTCGACATCGTCGAGGACGACCGCCGGATCGTTGCCACCGAGTTCGAGGGTCAGATTCTTGATCGTGCCTGCGGCCGAGGCCATGACGTGCCGGGCGGTGGCGGTGCCGCCGGTGAAGCCGACCTTGCGCACCAGCGGATGGGAGGTGAGTGCCTGCCCGACGTCCGCGTTTCCGTGGACGACGTTGACCACACCCTCGGGAAGTTGTTGCGCGATGCGTTGCAAGGCCAGGGTCAGCGCGGCAGGCGCGAACGGGGACGGCTTCAGCACGATGGTGTTGCCTGTGGCGAGCGCGGGCGCAAGCTTCATCATGGTCAGCACCACGGGCATGTTCCACGGCACAACCGCTGCGACGACGCCGCGGGGAACGCGCTCGATGCTGATGAAGCTCTGCTCGTCGTCGTACTGGACGGGTGTGAAGAACCCTTCGACGAGGCTGGCGGTGTGCTGGAGCACGCCGGTGCCGAGGGCGAAGTCGGTCTGAGCTTCCCACAGCACACCGCCGTGCTCGCGGACGAGCAGCGGCGCGAGATCCTCGGCGCAGCCGGCGAGGACGTCTGCGGCGCGGAGCAACAGCTGAGCCCGCTCGGCGGGTGGGACGTTCCTCCACGACGCGAACGCGCGGTGTGCCAGTTCCACCGCCTGGTTCACATCGGCGGGGGTGCCGACTGCGACGCGGGCGACGACGTCGTCGAGGCGGCCCGGGTCGCGGACCTCGTCGTAGTTGTCGACGTCGGTCAGGGTGTGGCCGATGAGGTGGCCGATCGTGAGGACATCGTGGGTGGTCGTCATTAGATTGCTCCCTGGCTGGTTTACGGAGATAGTGGATTTCTGGTGCGGAGGTGTACTCAGAACACGACGACCGGCTTGATCGTCGACCCGTCCGCGGAGTCGGCGAACGCGGTGTTGATGTCGCCGAGGGAGTAGGTGCGGATCAGCTTGTCGAACGGGAATCTGCCTTGTTTCCACAGTTCGACCAATCGGGGGATGAACACCTGGGGCACCGAACTGCCCTGGATGATCGTTTTGAATGTCCACCCCTTGACCAGCGACGCGCCGATCTCGAAGTTCACCTCGGTGCCGGGGGCGGCCACCCCGACGAGCGCTAGCGTTCCTCGAATACCGAGGGCCTCGGCCGCCTGCCGCAGCACCGCCGGTACCGCGGTGGTGTCGATGGCGTAGTCGACGCCGTCCCCGTTGGTGATCTTCTTCAGTTCGTCGACGACGTCGACGGTGCCGGCGTTGACGGTGTGCGTGGCGCCGATCTGCTGGGCGAGCTCGAGCCGGGAATCGTGGAGGTCGACGGCGATCACGGTGGTGCACCCGGCGACGCGGGCGGCCATGATTGCGGCCGAGCCGACGGCGCCGGTCCCGAACACCACCAGGGAGGTTCCCGGCTCGGGACGCAGGTCGTTGAGGACGGCGCCGGCGCCGGTCTGCAGTCCGCAGCCGAGCGGGGCCAGTGTGGCCAGGGGTGCGTCGCGGTCGACCTTGACGACGCTGGTCTCGACGACGTTGGCGTACGTGGCGAACGAGGATTGGCCGAAGAAGTGGGAGGAGATCGGTGTGCCGTCCGAGGACAATGCCGTCGTGCCGTCGTGCCGGTGTCCGCCGAAGTCTTCTTCGAAGAGGTTCTCGCAGTATGCCATTCGACCGGACCGGCACTGTCTGCAGTGACCGCAGTAGGCGGCGGACAGGACGACTTGATCGCCCACGTCGACGGTGGTGATTTCCTCTCCGATCGCCTCGACGACGCCGGCGCCTTCGTGACCGAGGACGGCGGGAAGGGGAGTGGGGTAGATCCCCTCGCGCACGATGGCATCGGTGTGGCAGATGCCGGTGGCCACCATCCGCACCCGCACCTCGTTCGAACGCAGCCCGTCAAGCTGCAGTTGCTCGATAGTGAGTGGTTCGCCGGTGTTACGGGCGACGGCGGCGGTGACAGTCGTGGTCATGAACTCTCTTCTCTCGAAATGTGTGGGTATCCGGTCAGTTCGCTGCGGCCTCGACAAGGGCGGCGGCGAGCGGCTCCGGCTGGGTGAGCTGGGATTCGTGGCTGCCGGGGGTGTAGATCAGAGGCGAACCGGTCGGCAATCGGTCCGGGAACCGTGGTGCCCAACCGAATTCCCCTGGCGGGAGGGCGAGGTCCTCCTTGGACAGCACGTAGGTGGAGGGCAGTTGGAGTCGTTCCCACTCGTCGAGGTCGAGTGATTCGTTCATGGTGTGGAAGGGCTGACGCTCGAGCAGGGGGTAGAGAACGCGCTGAGTCTCGGGGGATGCGTCCTGCATGAACGCCGCGGAGAACACCTCGAAGGGGAACATCACCGAGTTGTCGGTGGAGGCGGCCGCCGAGGCGCGGAACATGTCGCCGTAGGCAGGTGGGCACAGATCGATCAGCGACTCGCCGGAGTGCGGTACGAACGCGCTCCAGTAGACCAACCGCGAGATGCGGGTCGCGAGCCGAATGGAAGCCCCGGAGACGGGGAGGCCACCCCAGCTGTGTCCGACGAGGACGATGTCGGTGAGGTCCCGCTTCTCGACGTAATCGACCAGGTAATCGACCGTATCGGCGAGGTGGATGTCGGCCCGCTGGTCCTCGGTGCCGAGTCCGGGCAGGGTCGGCGAGTGCACACGATGTCCCTGAGCGCGCAGGTACTCGGCCACTGGCCGCCAGGTCCAGCCGGCATGGCACGCACCGTGGACGAGAACGAAGGTTGTGGACATGATGTCTCCTATCGAGGTGGGGTGACTAAGACGGCTGTGACGGAACCGGCACAACCGTGGGTTCGCCGATCGCGGTGGATGATCGGGAAGCAGCGGCGGAACGAGATGGCGGGGTCGGGACGGAACGGCTGACGAGGGCGACGGCGAGGCAGCCGAGTGCGGCGAACGCCGCGAACGCGTAGAAGTTCCACTCGATGCCGAGCGCGGAGGAGGCGATCCAGCCGCCGAGGATCGGCCCGATAATGGCGCCGACCCGGCCGAGCCCGAGTGAGAGGCCCAGAGCCGCGGCGCGCTCGTTCTCACCGAAATATGTTGCAACGTAGCCGTTGACGAGGATCTGAGTTCCGACGGTGCCGAGCCCGGCGACGGCGACCACGACCATGGCTGCAGACACCGGCAATCCTGTTCCCAGGGCGAGGATGGCTACCACGGCCAGCAGGAATGACGTGACGGTGACCGGTTTGCTGCCGAATCGGTCTGCGGCTCTCGAGGCTGCGAGTGCACCGATGATGGCTCCGAGGTTGAGCACCAGCAGGAAGCTCAGCGAGCTACCGAGGGAGTAGCCGGCCTGGCGCATGATGTTCGGCAACCAGGTGTTGATCCCGTAGACCAGGAGCAGGCCGCAGAACGAGGCGACGACGAGGAGGAGCAGGGGGATCCGGCGAGGCCCGGTCACCAGCGATGCCATGCTTCCGTTCGACGTGGTGGCCGACGGTGCGGGAAGGGCGATCCCGAACTTGTCGGCGAGCGCCCGCGCTTCGCCGATTCGGCCCTTGCCGGCAAGGAACGCCGCGGATTCGGGGAGGTACCGCCAGGCCAGGGGCACGATGGTGACCAACGGCAACAGACCGAGGGCATACATGATCCGGAAGCTGTTCTCGGGGAGAAGTGCCAGCGCGGCGAGGGCGGAGAGCATGCCGCCGACGGAGTAGCCGCTGTACATGAGCGCGTTGTTGAACTGCCGGCGCGACGGCGTCGAGTACTCGACGGTCAGTGCGATGACGGTGGGTACGACACCACCGAGACCGAGACCGCCGAGGAATCGCAGCAGGCCGAACACCTCGGGATTGGGGGCGAGCGCGGTCAGGCCCATGATCACCGAGAAGGAGATCAGCGAGCCGAGCACGATGGCGCGGGCGCCGATCCGCGAGGCCAGCCACCCCGACAACAGTGCGCCGAGCAGCATGCCGACGAGCGCGTAGCTACCGATCGCACCGACCTCGCCTGCGGTGAGATGCCAGGGTTCGTAGGCGAGGAGCGACGGCACGGTGGCGCCGTAGACGACCAGGTCGTATCCGTCGTAGACGATGATGACGAAGCAGAGCGCGACGATCGAGGCGCTGGAACGCCGGGCGCCGGGGCCGTCGAGTGCGGATGAGGTCAGGGGGGTCACCTGTTTCCTCCGTTGTGGGTGTCTCGAGGTGATGGGGGAGTCCGACTTGGGTGAGGTCGGTCGGGATGGTGGTCGGTGGGACGACCGCGAGAAGGCTATGTGAGCACAGTCACTATGTGACATAATTGCCTCCTAAGTCAATACCGATGACACATATTGCTGGTCGAGTGGATCGATCGCGGGCGAAGGGATGGCAGACATGCGACCACGGGCACTCGTGTTCGATCTGTACGGCGAGTACTTCCGCTACACCGGCGGTGCCGCCAAGCTCGGCGCCCTGACCGAGCTGATGGGCGTGTTCGACGTCGAACCGGCCACCGTGCGGATGGTGATGACCCGGCTGCGCAAGGACGGGTGGTTCGACTCGGCGAAGAATGGCCGCGAGGTGTCGTATCTGCTCAACGACAAGAGCTGGCACCTGCTCGACGACGGCCGTGCCCGCATCTTCGAGCGGCACTTCGACGATTGGGACCGCACCTGGACGCAGGCGCTCGTCGACGAGTCCGACCTGAGCCGCGAGCGGCGCAAACGCATCGAAACGGCTCTGACGTGGTGGGGGTTCGGGCTTCACGGCGGCACCGCCTGGTTCTCGCCGCACGACCGAGAGAAGCAGTTGCGCGAAATGCTTTCCGGCGACGACGAACTGCACATCCAGTTCCTGCGCAGTCAGACTGTGGGGCTTCCGGTCGACCGGCTCATCGCGGAACGGTGCTGGGACCTGCGTGAGCTCGGTGCCGACTATCAGGGGTTCATCGAGGAGTTCCAGCCCCGGCTGGCGCGCTACCGCCGGGGCCTCGGCGGACGTGAGGCCCTTGTCGAACGGATGCATCTGATTCAGGAGTACCGGAAGTATCCGTTCCGCGACCCCGACCTGCCGGAATCGCTGCTGCCGCCGGGTTGGCGCGGGCGAGTTGCTCACGGGGTGTTCACAGAGTGCCACGACACCCTTCGTGCAGGTGCGGAGGGTTTCGTCGCCCAGATTTCGGAAAACATGTAACAACAGCATTGACTATTCGACGAAATCTGTCACATAATTGAGTGAGAGTTCGCCCGAGAGCCGGGCCACAGTCACATGAGGGGCCGACATCGATGTCCATCCCAGATCAGAATTCGTCGCCTCAGGCGGCACCGTTGCGCGTCGCCTGCATCGGCGGGGGCCCGGGCGGATTGTTCTCCGCCATCGCGTTGGCACAGACCGTGCCGGGCTCGACGATCGACGTCTTCGAACGCAACAACGAATCCGACGTCTTCGGGTTCGGGGTCGTGTTCTCCGACGCGACGCTCGACAACGTCGACCGGGTCGACCCGGTGCTGCGCGACACCCTCGGCGAGCACGGCCGGCACTGGGACACCATCGAGGTCCGCAGCAAGGGCGTGACGACGTCGGCAGGGGGCAACGGGATGTCCGCCGTGCACCGGCGGATCCTGCTCGGAGCACTGCAGGACCGCGCGACCGAACTGGGCGCGCGCCTTCATTTTTCGACCACCGTGGATGTCGACGCGCTCGACGCCTGCGGTGAGTACGACCTGATCATCGCCGCAGACGGTGCGAACTCTGCATCGCGGGAACGCTTCGTGGACGAGCTCGGGCATTCGGTCGACGAGGCCGCGGTCAAGTTCATCTGGTTCGGCACCACGTTCCAGTTCGACGGACTGACCTTCCTGCACAAGCAGTCCGAGCACGGCAATTTCGCCGTGCACGCGTACCCGATCGGCTCCGACCTGAGCACGTTCATCGTCGAAACCGACGAGGCCACCTGGCGCCGCGCGGGCCTGGACGGCTTCGACATGTCCACCCCGCCCGGGCAGTCGGACCTGGTGTCCCAGCGTTACCTCGAGGAACTGTTCGCCGATCAGATCGACGGCCACAAACTGGTGGCGAACAACTCTCGGTGGGCGAACTTCCGTACCCGCCGCACCCGCCGCTGGCACACCCGCGCCGCGCAGGGCACCCCTGTGGTCGTTCTCGGCGACGCCGTGCACACCGCCCACTTCTCGGTCGGCTCCGGCACCAAGATGGCCATGGAAGATGCCGCCGTCCTCGCCCAGACCGTCGCCGATCATCGCGGTGACCTCGATACCGCTCTGGCCGCGTTCGGGGACATCCGGCGCCCGCAGGTCGCGAAGATCCAGGACTCGGCGATGCCGAGCCTGTCCTGGTGGGACCACTTCGGGGAGTACTACCGAGCACTCGAACCGTGGCAGTTCGGATTCCATTTCTTCAGCCGCGCCATCTCCGCCGAGAAGATCCGCGTGCGCGACCCCCGGTTCGTCTCCGACGCCGAACGCTCCTGGAACACCCAGCACGGCGCCGCACCTCTGGACACCCCGCTGAGCATCGGGACCGCCACGCTCGCAGGCCGGTTACTGCAGATCACCGACCTGTCCGACGAATCCCTGCAGTTCACTGACGGCACCACGGCTGTGGCCGCCGGAGCCTCCACCGGCGCTGTGGCCCTCTTCACCGCCCCGGATGTCGACCGCACCTCAATCGACGAGTTCACCCGCACCGAACTGGACCAGCTGTGTGCGCGGAAGCCGGTTGCTGTCGCGGTCCGCGGCGGCACCGCCCTGTCCCGCGTGCTGTGCGCTGAACACGTCCGCTTCACCCATCACATCCCGGTCGTCATCGTCGACCAGCCCGCATCATTGCGAGCGCGCCGCGCGGTCGACGAACGTGACTGCGCCGCAACACTGATCCTCTCCGGCCGCGCCGATGCCGTCGCCTTCGAACCCACCGCCGACGCGCGCCCGCGTGTCCTCACTTCCGCCGAGGTGGCGAAATGACATTGACACCCCTTCCCGCGCCGACGAACACACGACTGGACCGACTGTTCGCGCCGACGTCGATCGCCGTCGTCGGAGCATCCGCCTCCCCCGGGAAACTGGGGTCGGTGATGCTCGACGCGATCAATCGTGGCAGCGGCGGCACCGTGACCGCGTACGGGATCAACCCGAAGAGCACCGGCAACGACGGGCTCTTCGGGTCGCTGCAGGACGCCACCGAAGCGCACGGCGCGCCGATCGACCTGGCCGTGCTCTGCATTCCGGCCGCGGCCACCCCAGCCGCGCTGCGTGAGGCCGCGGACTGCGGCGTCGGCGCGGCCCTCATCTGCTCGGGAGGGTTCGCCGAGGCCGGCCCCGACGGTGTCGCGCTGCAGAATCAGCTCGCCGACATCACTGCCGAGACCGGGATCCGGTTGCTTGGCCCCAACACCTCCGGCTTCTTCCGCCCGGGAAAGACCACCGTGAGCTTCGTGCCGACGGTCGAACACATCAGCCGCGGCACCGTCGCGGTCGTCGCGGCCAGCGGTGGCATGAACCACGCCCTGTCGTTCCTGCTCTCCGAGCAGGGTGTCGGCGTCGGACTCGGGGTCGGGCTGGGCAACAGTGTCGACGTGACCAGCGTCGACGTACTCGAATACCTGCGGGGCGACCCCTCCGTCACCGCCATCGCGCTCCACGTCGAATCCGTCGACGACGGCCAGGCCCTCCTCGCCGCGGTGCGCACGGTCAGTGCCGAGAAGCCGATCGTGGCGATCGTCGTCGGACGCAGCGACGTCTCCGCGTTCTCCGAATCGCACACCGGCGCCCTCGCGACGTCCTGGAAGACGACCCGCGCCCTGCTCAGGGAGGCTGGCGCCGTGGTCGTCGACTCCGAGCGGCAACTCGTCGATGCACTCGCCGTGCTCAGCCGCACCCGCCTGACCGCCGCCCCGACCCCTGGCATCGGCCTCGTCACCGCCCAGGCCGGCCCCGGACTGATGATCCTCGACGAATTGCTCGCCCAGGACGTGCAGGTCCCCACCCTCGCCGAGTCGACCCAAGCGGGGTTGTCGGAACTGCTGCCGCCGTTGACGTTCCAGGCCAACCCTGTCGACACCGGTCGGCCCGGCGCCACCTTCGGCAACGTATTGGCGACCACCGCCGCCGATGCCGGGATCGACGCTCTTGCGGTCTATGCCCTGGCCGAACCCGACGCCATCGATCTCGCCGCCGCCGTCCGCGAATCCGGAGTACACACCGACGTGCCCGTCGTCCTGGGCATCGGCGGCCCCGGAGAGGCTGTCGGCAAGACGTCCGCTTCGGCCGCGGAGATCGGTGTCCCGGTGCTGCCGAGTCCGACCGCCCTCGCCACCGGTGTCAGTGCGCTGGTGCACGACGCGCGGAGTCGCTACCTGCGCGCCGCTGACCCCCGGCCGACCGTTACCGTCACGGCCCCGGCACTTTCGCTGCCCGCCGACGAGGCGGCCGCCAAGGACCTGCTCGACGCTCTGGGGATCGCCACACCGCCAAGGCGCGTCTGCACCGTGCGCGCCGCCGCACGCCAGGCCCTCACCGAACTCACGCTCCCGGTCGCGGTGAAGATTCTCGACGCCGCGGTCGTGCACAAGACCGAGATCGGCGGCGTCCACCTGGGGATCCGCACCCCGGCCGAACTCGACGTGGCGCTCGACGCACTCGACGCCATCAACGCCCCCGCGTACCTCGTCGAAAGCATGGCCGCGTCCGGCGTGGACCTGTTCCTCGGTGCCCGTCGGGACCCGGTGTTCGGGCCCATCGTCGTCGCCGGTCTCGGTGGCACGGCGGCAGAGGCCATCGGCGACGTCGCCATCCGAAGCTCCACCCTCACACGGGCTGCGGCCGCCGCCATGCTCGACGACCTGCAGTGTGCGCCGTTGCTCGACGGTTGGCGCGGCGGGCCGGTCCTCGACCGCGACGAGTTCGCGCACCTCGCCGTCACCGTTGCCCGATACCTGGCCGACCACCCCGAGATCAGCGACATCGAGATCAACCCTCTGCGCCTGACCCCGACCGGGCTGACCGCCCTGGACGCGGTCATCCTCCCGGCCCCTGCAGGCGCAGTCGAAGGAGACCTGTCATGACCACCCGCACACCGCTGTCCATCGAGGGTGTCGTGCCCTGGCCGGACGATGTCGCCGAGCGCTACCGCAAGGCCGGCTACTGGCAGGGAACGTCGATCGGCTCCCACATCGCCGAGCAGGTCAGCTTCCGACCCGACGACGTGGCCCTCGTCGACGGCAGCACCCGCCTGACCTACCGGCAACTGTGGGACAAGGCCGCCTCCTGCGCGCAGTACCTGTTCGATCTGTCGATCGCCGCCGGTGACCGGATCGTGCTGCAACTGCCCAACAGCTGGGAGTTCGTCGCCCTCACCCTTGCGTGCTTCCGGGTCGGGGTTGTCCCGGTGATGGCGCTGCCCGCGCACCGCCGGCACGAACTGACGCACCTGGCGTCGCTGTCGGAGGCCACCGCGATCGTCGTCGCCGACACGGACCGGGATACCGACCTGCGCCAGATCGCCCAGCAGGTCGCCGCCGACGTCCCGACCATCCGGGCCGTGCTCGTTCACGGCGAACTCTCGAACGACGCGACGCCGCACGCACCCGAGCGCGCGCTGGCCGCCGGCATGGATGTCCCCGTTCGGTTCGCCGACGCCGAGTACGAACCGACCGGCGCCGACGTGGCCTGTCTACTCCTGTCCGGTGGTACGACCGGGCTGCCCAAACTGATCGTCCGCACCCACGACGACTACGTCTACAACGTTCTCCGGTGCAACGATGTCACCGAATTCGACTCGGACACCGTCTATCTCGGGACCCTGCCGAGCAGTCACAACTTTCCGCTGGCGTGTCCGGGCATCCTGGGTGCGCTGTTCGCCGGCGGCCGCACCGTGATGCTGCCGTCGCCGGCCCCCGAGCGGGCGCTGCGCACCATCGACGCCGAAGGCGTCACCGTCGCCACCGTCGTTCCCGCCGTCGCCCAGACCTGGATCGAGCACCAACGTGAGCATCACACCATGACCGGCACCACGCTGCGGGTGCTCCAGGTGGGCGGATCCCGCATGCCGGACGAGCTCGCGGCCCGGGTCGAACCCGTCCTCGGTGCCCGTCTGCAGCAGGTGTTCGGGATGGCCGAGGGTCTGATCAACATGACCCGCCTGGGTGACGACCCGGAGATCATCACCAATACCCAGGGCCGGCCGGTCAGTGAGGCCGACGAGATCGTCGTCGTCGACGAGCTCGGCGAACCGGTGCCGGACGGGACCCCGGGCGCTCTGCTCACCCGCGGCCCCTACACACCGCGCGGCTATTTCCGGGCACCCGAACACAATGCGAAGGCGTTCACCGCGGACGGGTGGTACGCCAGCGGCGACATCGTCGTTCGTCGCCCCGACGGAAACCTGGTGGTCGCCGGCCGCGACAAGGACATGATCAACCGCGGCGGGGAGAAGATTTCCGCCGAGGAGATCGAGAACTTCGCGTACCAGATCGACGGTGTCGAGATGGCCGCAGCGGTCGCCATGCCCGACCCCAAGCTCGGGGAAAAGCTGTGCCTGTACCTGTCACTGACCGAAGGCCACGACGTCAGCCTCGGCGACGTCGTCACCCTCATGAACGAGGCCGGCGTCGCCCGATTCAAACTCCCCGAGCGGCTCGTCATCGTCGATCAGATGCCCACCACCAAGGTCGGGAAAATCGACAAGAAGGCCATGCGCGAAGACATCCGCGAACGCCTCGCCCGCGAAGACGCCGCGTCGTAAGTCCTCCGAGGATCGGCGACGTGTGTGGCGCCGTCGCCGATCCTCGGTCTCCACATTCGAAGGAGCCCCTCATGCACACCCCCGACCCCGCGCTCGACGACGCTCCGGAGCTGAAGCAGCTCTACCAAGATTTCGAGGCCGAGCACCTGAATCCGTTGTGGACCCAGCTCGGTGATCTGATGCCGATGACGCCGACGT